>NZ_JBHUXZ010000031.1:0-63640 GCF_042668985.1 Gordonia sp. NPDC057258 | reverse complement strand
GCCCGGCCCCATTCCGAACCCGGAAGCTAAGCCCTCCAGCGCCAATGGTACTGCACCCTAATCAGTGTGGGAGAGTAGGACACCGCCGAACACAACATCCCATTGTGGCCCCTCGCGATTCGTGAGGGGCCACAATGCTTTTCTGGGTCGAGACGAGATCAGTCGGTGCCCTTCGGAACGACGATCATCGGAACCGACACCGTGCGAAGAATCTTCGCCGCGGTTGTGCCGAGGAAGAGCGTGTTGGGCGCCGCCAGCCGGCTGGAGCCGACCATGACCACATCGCCGTCCTGCCAGTCCAGGGAGCCGACTGCCTCCTCGATGGTCGAACCCTGGGCGATCGCCGAGCTGACCGGGAAGTCCGGTGGCAGTTGTTCTCTGGCCGCCTCGAGACTGCGTCGCGCGTGTTCGCGAGCGTGGTCGAGGGCCCGTTCTTCCGGCTCGGTGCGCCAGGGTTGGACGTCGTCGACGGCCACCAGCGAGATCAGCCGGATGGGCCGATGTGCACGGACACCGCTGCGCAACGCCGTCTGGAACAACAGCTGGGTGCCTGGCCGGCTACCGATCGCGACCGAGATCTCTCGCACCTCGTCGGCCCCGAGATGCGCGAACCCCGGTGGCGCCACCGCCACCGGGACCGATGCGGAATGCAAGATGTCGTTGACCACGGTCCCGAGTGTGTGCCGGCCGCGGATACCGCCACCTGCGCCGCCGATGATCAGCATGTCCGCCGATGTACGCCGGGCCTGCACGATGAGACCCTCCCCGGGGTTGGCGTGTTCGGCGATCGTCGTGGTGGTCTCGATGTCATCGGGGAGTCTGGCGGCAGCGGCGTCGAGCCAGCGGCGGGCCGCACTGTCCAGGGCGTTGGCGAGGCGTTCGACCGAGACCTGTTCGGACGGGTCGGCGCTGTCCGGCTCGGGTGGGATGACGATGCAGAGCTCGAGTTCGGCGTCGAAGGTCCGCGCGAGGCATGCGCCGAGGGCGACCGCGTCGTCGCCTCCCGAGGTGGCGATGTATGCGACGAGCAGCTTCATCGGTACTCCCAGCGTCGGTGTCTCGGTCCCCGGTCATCGCCAGCCTAGTCATCTCCGACGGGGTGCCGGGGGACACGCTTAGATGGGGTCATGGACTCCCTCGTCGACGGTTACCTCAGCCACATCATGGACGAATGCCACTCCGACCGATCCGGTCATGTCGCCGACTACATCCCGGAACTGGCCGCCGTCGACCCCGAGGGTTACGGCCTGTCGATGTGCGTGCACGACGGCCACACCTACTCACATGGTGATTCCGCGACGACGTTCACCATCCAGTCGGTCTCCAAGCCCCTCACCTATGCGATGGTCCTGAAGAAGCACGGCACCGCGGCGGTCGACGCGAAGATCGGCGTCGAGCCGTCCGGCGAGGCATTCAACGAGATCAGTGTGGACGAGCGCCGACGCCCGAAGAATCCGATGATCAATGCGGGGGCCATCTTCGCCGCATCGATGCTGTTGCCGCCGACCCGGGACGTGGACGGGGCGGCGGTCGACGCCGCTTTCCGGGAGGTGCTCGAGTTCTACTCCGGATGTGCCGGACGGCGACTCACGATGGACGAGGAGGTCTATGCCTCCGAGGCCGCGACGGGTTCGCGCAACCGCGCGATCGCCTACATGCTCGACAGCTTCGGGGCTCTCGAGACGAGCCCGGACGCCGCTCTCGACCTCTACTACCGACAGTGCTCGATTCGGGTGACGACCGACGACCTGGCCGGGATCGGCGCGACGATCGCGAACGGCGGGATGAATCCCCGCACGGGTCGGACGGTCTTCTCCAACGAGACCGCGCAGCGGTTGCTGAGTGTCATGACGACGTGCGGGATGTACGACGGCGCGGGGGACTGGGTCACCTCCGTCGGCCTGCCGGCGAAGAGCGGCGTCGGTGGCGGGATCCTCGCGGTGCTGCCGGGGCAACTCGGCATCGGCGTGTACTCGCCGCGGCTCGACGGTCACGGCAACAGCGTCCGCGGCGTCGACGTGTGTCGGCATCTGTCCACCGATCTGGGCCTGCACATGTTCAACGTGACACGGGAGAGTCGGGTGACGATTCGGTCGGTCTACGACCTCGCCGACACCCCCGTCAGCGCGGAATGGGGCGAGCAGGAGCGCAGCTATCTGCGGACCTGTCGCGACCGGATCCGTGTGTACGAACTCCAGGGAGATTTGACCTTCGCCGGCGCCGAGAGCGTTCAGCGGCGACTGGAGGCCGACATCGACGCATACACCGTCGTCATCGTCGAGATCTCCCGCATCGGGGTGATCGACGCGGTCGCACGCACGATGGTGCTGAGCATCAAACGGCTGCTGGACGACAGCGGCCGGCGGGCCGCGCTCGTCGACCCGGACGGGGTCGTCCGCGCCAGCGTCGATCGGCACCGTGACGACGCGGCGGTGCCCGATCTCGATGCGCCGCCGGAACTCCGGGGATTCGACCCGGCGCTTCCGCACGTGCACTCGACGATGGACGACGCGGTCGTCGACGCCGAGACGTTTCTGCTGAAGCACTACTACGACGAGTGAGCGGGCCGCGCCGCCTGGTCCCGGGACACACCACTAGGGTGGGCACGTGCGTCTCGTCATCGCGGAGTGTCAGGTCGACTACGTCGGGCGGCTGACCGCCCATCTGCCCATGGCCCGGCGGTTGCTGCTGATCAAATCGGACGGATCGGTGAGCGTGCACGCCGACGACCGGGCCTACAAGCCGTTGAACTGGATGAGTCCGCCGTGCTGGCTCACCGAGGCGCAGGTTCCCGACGGCACGCAGGCGGAGGCGTACTGGGTCGTCACCAACAAGGCGGGCGAGGAACTCCGCATCACCATCGCGTCGATCGAGCACGACTCCCAGCACGACCTCGGCATCGACCCCGGCCTCGTCAAGGACGGCGTCGAGGCGCACCTGCAGGAGCTGCTCGCCGAGCATGTCGAGACGTTGGGTCCGGGTCACACGCTCATCCGCCGCGAGTACATGACCGCGATCGGGCCGGTGGACCTGCTGTGCCGGGACGCATCGGGTGCCACGGTGGCGGTCGAGATCAAACGGCGCGGGGAGATCGACGGCGTCGAGCAGCTCACCCGGTATCTCGAGTTGCTCAACCGCGACACCACACTTGCCCCGGTGGCCGGCGTCTTCGCCGCCCAGCAGATCAAGCCGCAGGCCCGCACGCTGGCCGAGGACCGCGGAATCCGTTGCGTGGTGCTCGATTACGACGAGCTTCGCGGCGCGGAGAGCACGGAGTTCCGGCTCTTCTAGGCCCACCCTGCGGAGCAAGCGGCGTGGCCCACCCCTGCTCCCTGAGGTGCGAGCGCAGCGAGCCACGAAGGGCCCTCGCCCTCGTCTTGCCAGGCCCTTCGTGGCTCGTCGCTCGCGCTCCTCGCACCTCAGGGAGCAGGGGCTGGGACCTGAGGTTGTGTGGTTCTTTCGGATCAGGCGGAGCGAACCTCCGGCGACCGCGCCTCGGGCGAGAGCTTGCGGTTGAGGAGGTCGAGATCGTCGGCGTCGGACAGCACGGAGTACTCGGAGTCGTCGGGCTGGGCGAGCAGTTCCGGCAACTCGGCCAGCTCCTCGCGTAGCCGCCCGAGGTTGGCGGCGATGTCCTGACGCGTGCGGTCAGCGGCCTGCGCGAGTTCGCGTGATCGATCGAGTCGTTCGGTCGCGATGTCGAGCGCGGTCTGACGGATGTGTGCCGCCTCGTCGAGTGCGCGTTCGCGCTGATCGGCGAGTTCGGCGTCGTGGCGTTCCCGCTCGGCCCTGCGTTCGGCGGCACTGACCGCCTCCATCTCGGCGACGTCGGCCTTCGCCTTCTCCACGAGTCGACGGGCCTCGTCCTTGGCGGCCTGCATGGTCTTGGTGTGTTCGGCCTCCATCGCGGCGGTGCGCTCGGCGATGAGGCGGGCGGACTCCGACTCGTTGGCGGCCGCGGTCTCCTTGACCTGCCGTGCCCGGGCGGCGGCCTCGTCGACCAGCTTCTTCGCGGCCGTGCGTGCCTCGCCCCGGACGCGCTCGGCGTCGGCCGCGGCCGACGACCGCATGTCGGCGGCCTCCTGGCGCGCGATGGACAGCGTCTCGGCGGCTTCGGCGGCCGCTTCGGCGCGCATCTCCGACGCTTCGTCGGACGCCAGCTGCAGCATCCGCGACAGTCGCTCGCTCATCCCTTGCGCGGTGGTCGGCGGGACCGAGAGCTTGTCGACCTCCCGGCGCAGTTCGGCTATCTCGTCGCGCGCGTCCTCGAGA
The DNA here is from genome assembly GCF_042668985.1 of Gordonia sp. NPDC057258. Classification (NCBI taxonomy): domain Bacteria; kingdom Bacillati; phylum Actinomycetota; class Actinomycetes; order Mycobacteriales; family Gordoniaceae; genus Gordonia; species Gordonia sp. NPDC057258. Next base: position 59,368 of record NZ_JBHUXZ010000031.1, on the reverse strand, counting down.
TGCGCGGCGAGTTCGTGTGCGTTGGCGGTGGCGGCGTCGCGATCGGCGGCGAGGACGCGCAGATCGGCGTCGAGGCGCTGGAGGTGATCGGCGACCTGCTCACGGTCATAACCGCGCATCACGATCGCGAAGGGCAATTGCCGTGCGGGACCTGGCATGGCGGCCAGTGTATCGGAGAGAGTGCGGGATCTCCTCGACGTCGGCGACGCCGTGCGTGGAGGTGCCGAGCCGGCCGGTCCACGGATGGGAGCGGCCGGCTCGGCATGTCGAGTCAGCTAGCGGCGCAACGGTTTTCGGCCGTTGCGGCGGATCAGTGTGCGGTGGCGGCGGGTTCCACGAGTTCGAGCAGCACGCCGCCCGCGTCCTTGGGGTGGACGAAGTTGATGCGGGAGTCCGCGGTGCCCCGCTTTGCGGCAGGATAGAGGACCCGGACGCCGGCTTCGGTGAGTCGGGCCGTGACCGCGTCGACGTCGGTCACCCGCACGGCGAGCTGCTGGAGCCCAGGACCGTTGCGGTCGATGAACTTGGCGATCGTCGACGACTCGTCGAGCGGGGCGAGCAACTGGATGACCGCACCGGTGCCGCCGGCCGGGCCGACCATGGCCTCCTCGACGCCCTGCTCGGCGTTCGTCTCCTGATGCAGCGTCTCGAACCCGAGGTGGGTGGCGTACCACTCCTTGGCGGCGTCGAGATCGGGGACGGCGATGCCGACGTGATCGACAGCGACGATCAGGTCGGAGATGAGTGCGGTGGCGCTGGGGTCCGTTGCTGACGAAGACATGGGACAACGGTAGCGTTGAGGTGTTGAGCGCACAGAGCGGGCGCTCGGTTGGCCCCCTATCCAGACACTTCCCGGAGGTTCCCTCATGACTTCGACTGCCGACAAGACCACGGTCATCGTCGCCGGCGCACGCACCCCCTTCGGCCGCCTGCTGGGCTCCCTGAAGGACTTCAGCGGGGTCGATCTCGGCGCGGTCGCCATCAAGGGCGCACTCGAGCGGGCCGGCGTTCCGGCATCCGAGGTCGAGTACGTGATCATGGGCCAGGTGCTGACCGCGGGGGCCGGTCAGATGCCCGCCCGCCAGGCCGCGATCAAGGCCGGCATCGGCTGGGACGTCCCGACCCTGACCATCAACAAGATGTGTCTGTCGGGCATCGACGCGATCGCGCTGGCCGATCAGCTCATCCGGGCCGGCGAGTTCGACGTCGTCGTCGCCGGTGGCCAGGAGTCGATGACCCAGGCGCCGCATCTCCTGCCCAACAGCCGCGGCGGCTTCAAGTACGGCAACACCGAGCTCGTCGACCACATGGCGTTCGACGGGCTCTTCGACGCCTTCACCGATCAGCCGATGGGGGCGCTGACCGAGCAGGGCAACGACGCCGACGGGTTCACCCGTGAGCAGCAGGACGAGTTCGCGGCACGCAGCCACCGACTCGCCGCAGCCGCGTGGAAGAACGGCGTCTTCGACGACGAGGTCGTGCCGGTGTCCATCCCGCAGCGCAAGGGCGACCCGATCGAATTCGCCGAGGACGAGGGGATCCGCGCCAACACCACCGTGGAGTCGCTGTCCGGGCTGCGGCCGGCCTTCCGCAAGGACGGCACGATCACCGCGGGCAACTCGTCGCAGATCTCCGACGGCGCGGCGGCCGTCGTGGTGATGAGCAAGGCCAAGGCCGAGGAACTGGGCGTCACGTGGCTGGCCGAGATCGGCGCCCACGGCGTCGTCGCCGGCCCGGACTCCAGCCTGCAGGCGCAGCCGGCCAAGGCGATCGTCAAGGCCTGTGACCGCGAGGGCATCGCACCCGCGGACCTGGACCTCATCGAGATCAACGAGGCCTTCGCGGCGGTCGGGCTGTCCTCGACCAAGCAGCTCGGCGTCGATCCCGAGATCGTCAATGTCAACGGTGGTGCGATCGCCGTCGGACATCCGATCGGGACCTCCGGGGCGCGCGTCGCGCTGCATGTCGCTCTCGAGCTGAAGCGACGGGGCGGTGGCGTCGGTGCAGCCGCGCTCTGTGGAGCCGGCGGCCAGGGTGACGCGCTGATCATCCGGGTTCCGAAGTCCTGAACGAACGAGATGTCTACGACATCTTGTAGTAGTTTGCTGTCCGATTCGGCACAATGAGGGCCATGCTGTCATTCTTCGACCTGACCACTCCCGCCAAGCGCTTCCGGTTCGTCGCCGTCGCCGAGGCGCTCACCTGGGCGGTCCTGCTGGTCGCCATGGTCGTCAAGCGGGTCAACGACGACGACGAGGCCATCGCCAAGCCGGGCATGATCCACGGGATCGTCTTCGTGATCTTCGTGGTCGTCGCCCTGATCACGGCGATCCAGCTCAAGTGGAACGCGGTGAAGTGGGAGCTGCCGGTGGGTTCGCGGCGGATCGGAATCCCGATCGTCACCCTGCTGGCGCTGGTCTCGAGCCTCCCGCCGTTCGGCACGATCGTGTTCGAGTGGTGGGCGCGCCGTAACGGCCATCTCGCCGAACTGTCCACCGACCGCGCGCCCAGGCAGGCCACGGCCTGACCGCCCCGATCCCGCCTTCGATCGCCCCGACGCTCCGGCGCTCCCGCCGCAGCGTCGGGGCGATCTTCGCGCTCAACGGGTTTCTCGCCGCGATGTGGGTGGCCCACATCCCGGTCATCAGTGCGCGCACCGGAGTCGATCACGACCAACTCGGCGGACTGTTGCTGTTGCTCGGCGCGTCGGCGTTCGTCGGCATGCAGGTCTGCGGCCGTCTGATCGACCGTCGGGGGTCCCGGCCGGTGACGATCGGTGCCGCGCTGCTGCTGTCGGCGGTCATCGTCGCCCCGGTGCTCGCCGCCGACGCCCTGACGCTCGCCGCCGCGCTCGTCGCCTTCGGATTCGCCAACGGTTGCCTGGATGTGTCGATGAACGCGCAGGCGGTCGTGGTCGAACGGGCCTACGGCCGACCGATCATGTCGTCGTTCCACGGGTTCTTCTCGGCGGGCAGTCTCGTGGGTTCGGGAGTGGTCGCGGCAACCCTGTGGGCCGACGTCGGTGTCGTCCTCACCGTGGCCTGCGCCGCGGCGGCCGGCATCGGCGTCGTGGCGTGGAACGCGCGCGGTCTGGCTGGTCGCGAGGTGGGGACCGACGATGCGAGTGCACGCGGTGCAGACGCCGACAGCCCCGCGTCCGGGAAGTGGTGGCACACCGTGGACCGGCGCCGCCTGGTGCTGCTGGCGGTGGTCGCGTTCGCACTCATGCTCGCCGAGGGCACCGCCTACGACTGGAGTGCACTGCACGTGGTCGAGACCTTCGGTTCCGCCGAAGCCGTCGGCGCCATCGCGTTCGGCGCATTCAGCGCGACGATGACCGTCGCGCGATTCGTCATCGATCCGGTCGTCGGGTCGGTGGGACCGGTGGCGGTCGTCCGCTACGGCGGCCTGCTCGGCACCGCCGGGATCCTGATCGCGGTGCTCTCGCCCGTACCCGCGCTCGCCATCGTGGGATGGGGTGTGTTCGGACTGGGTCTGGCGGGGCTGATCCCGCAGATCTTCACCGCGGCGGGCAATCTGTCGGGGGAGTCGAGCGGCCGGACGATCTCCGCCGTCGTCGGATGCGGATACCTCGGCATGCTCGCCGGCCCCGCGGTCGTAGGCTTCATCAGCAGCCGGACCTCGCTGAACACCGGGTTGCTGGCGGCCGTGGCGGCGCTCGTCCTCGCCGTCGTGCTCGCGCCGGTCGTTCGCCCGGACCGCACGCGCACCGCCGCACCGGACGGAACGCGTTCGCCCGACGTCATCTGATTCCGCGTGGGCGGTCGTGACACACTGGAGGGGTGACGCGACCAACCAATCGTCAGCAGGCCGCCGCCGCGGCCCGACAGCAGGCGGCAGCAGCCATGGCCATGTCCGGCGCGGTGGATCTCGGCGTACTCAAGGAGCGGGCCGAAGCCGAACGCGCACAAGCGCAACGGGCCCAGTCGCAGGCCGCAGCACAACCTGCCGCGCCCGGTGAGCCGCCCGCCCAGGGCGGGCAGTCGCCGGCCGCCGGTGCGGGAACCGCGGCGGCCGCGGTCCTCGACGTCACCGAGGAGACGTTCGAGGCCGAGGTGCTCAACCGGTCGATGCAGCAACTCGTGGTCATCGACCTGTGGGCGGAATGGTGCGGGCCGTGTAAGCAGTTGTCGCCGGTCCTCGAACGCCTCGCCGCGCAGTCGGGCGGGCGCTGGGTGCTGGCGAAGGTCGACGTCGACGCCAATCCCCGTATCGCACAGGCCTTCCGGGTGCAGTCGATCCCGATGGTCGTCGCGATCGTGCAGGGACAGCCGGTGACCGCCTTCAACGGGGTGCGTTCCGAGGCCGAGATCACCCAGTGGATCGACGACATCTTCGCCCAGATCGGCGACATCCTCCCGGGCGTGCCCGACGGGCCTGCACCCGAGCCGGAGCCCGAGGACCCGAGGCTGGTCGCCGCCGAGACGAAGCTGAACGACGGCGACTTCGACGGCGCACTCGCCGACTACCGGGCGATCGCCGAGGCCGAGCCGGAGAACCTCGAAGCGGTGTCCGCCGCGCGGAACCTCGAGTTCATCCTGCGGGCGCAGGCGCACGATCCCGCCATCGTGGAGACGGCGTCCCCGCGTGACGTCGATGCGCAGCTCGCGGCCGCGGACGTCCTGCTGCTCAACCAACAGCCCGAAGCCGCGTTCGACCGCATCATCGACGTCGTGCGCGTGACCGCGGGGGAGGAGCGCACCCGGGCGCGCACCCGGCTGCTCGAGCTGTTCGAACTCTTCGATCCCGCCGAGCAGTTCGTCGTGAGAGCCCGGCGCAAGCTCGCCAGCGCGCTCTACTGAGCGCCGCGTGCCGCGCGGGGGTTCGAGTGGTGTGCTACTCCCGCGGCACCAGCCAGATCGCCGAGTTGGCGGGCAGCATGACCCGAGCCGACACGGGACGTCCGTGGTACGACGGCCCATCCGCCGTGACCGACCCCATGTTGCCCCGCCCGGCACCGCTGTAGGCGTCGGCATCGGTGTTGAGGATCTCGTCCCAGACACCGGCCGAGGGCAACCCGACCTGATAGTCGGCGCGGTCGGAGCCGCTCAGGTTGAACAGGCACGCGACGACCGATCCGTCGGTGCCGTATCGGAGGAAACTGATCACGTTGTTGGCGGTGTCGTTGGCGTCGATCCACTCGTAACCCAGCGGATCGATGTCCTGGGTGTACAGCGCCGGCCGGGACCGGTAGATCCGGTTCAGGTCGGTGACGAGGGCCGAGATGCCGGAGTGCAGTTCGCCCTCCCAGCCCTCGAGCTGATGCCAGTCCAGACTCCGGTTGTCGGCCCATTCGCCGGTCTGCCCGAACTCCTGTCCCATGAACAACAGTTGCTTGCCGGGGTGGGACCACATGTAGGCGAGGTAGACGCGCACTCCCGCGGCCTTGGTGAACGAATCGCCCGGCATCCGCGTCCACAGCGTGCCCTTGCCGTGCACGACCTCGTCGTGGGAGAGCGGCAGCACGAAATTCTCGCTCCACGCGTACACCAGCGAGAAGGTGATCTCGTGGTGGTGGAAGCTGCGGTGGATCTGATCGCGGGACAGGTAGTCGAGGGTGTCGTGCATCCAGCCCATGTTCCACTTGAAGCTGAACCCCAGCCCGCCGAGATCGGTCATGCGGGTCACGCCCGGCCATGCGGTCGACTCCTCGGCCACCGTGATCACGCCCGGGAAATGTTTGTGCACAGTCGCGTTGGTCTCCTGGAGGAACTGCACCGCCTCCAGGTTCTCGCGACCGCCGTGCACATTGGGGCGCCATTGCCCGGCCGGTCGTGAGTAGTCCAGGTAGAGCATCGAGGCCACCGCGTCGACGCGGAGACCGTCGATGTGGAACTCGCTGAACCAGAACAGGGCGTTCGCCACGAGGAAGTTGCGGACCTCGTGCCGGCCGAAGTCGAAGACGTAGGTGCCCCAGTCGAGCTGCTCGCCGCGCATCGGATCGGCGTGCTCGTACAGCGGGGTGCCGTCGAATCGGGCGAGCGCCCAGTCGTCTTTGGGGAAGTGGGCCGGCACCCAGTCGACGATCACGGCGATGTCACGGGAGTGGAGGTGATCGACGAGGTAGCGGAAGTCGTCGGGCGTTCCGAAGCGCGCCGTCGGCGCGTAGTACGACGTGACCTGGTAACCCCAGGAACCGCCGAACGGGTGCTCGGCGACGGGCAGGAACTCGACGTGGGTGAAGCCCTTCTCGACGGCGTAATCGGCCAGCTCGTGCGCGAGTTCGCGGTAGCCAAGGCCCTGACGCCAGGACGCGAGGTGGACCTCGTAGACGCTCATCGGCTCACGCTCGGGCGCGGACCGTTCCCGGCGCGCGATCCACGCGTCGTCGGTCCAGACATGTTCGGACACGGTGACCCGGGACGCGGTTGCCGGGGGCGTGCTGGTGCGGAAGGCCATGGGGTCGGCCTTGTCGCGGATGACGCCGTCGGCGCCATGGACGCGGAACTTGTAGTGGGTCCCGTCGCCGACGTCGGGGATGAAGACCTCCCACACCCCGCTGACCCCGACCTTGCGCATCGGCGCAACGCGCCCGGTCCAGTCGTCGAAGTCGCCGATCACGGTGACGCCGTGGGCATTCGGTGCCCACACGGAGAAGGCGGTGCCGTGCACGTCGCCGTCGGTGGTCGTGTACGACGTCACCCGCGCACCGAGGGCGTTCCACAGTTCCTCGTGGCGGCCCTCGCTGAAGAGATGGATGTCGACGTCGCCGAGGCTCGGCAGGAACCGGTAACCGTCGGCCACGACGAATTCCGACGTGCCCCCGGTGGAATCGGGGTAGACGACGCGGTACCGGTAGTCCATCAGGTCGGCCATCGGCACGGTGACCACCCACAGGTCGTCGGTCTGACGGGTCATCGGATGATCGACTCCGCCGATGACCGCCGACACCGAGATCGCGTTCGGGCGCAGGGTGCGCAGGATCGTCGCGCCGCCGGGCGCGTCGTGGGCGCCGAGGAAGGCGTGTGGATCGGGATGGGTCTGCGCCGCGAGCCGACGCAGGTCGTGGTCGGTCGCGTAGGGGTCGGGCAGGTCTGGCGGATCGGTGCGATCGGTCACTGATACCTCACTGGATCCGATAGGCGAGCTGTTGTGCGGCAACAGGTTCGAGGGGCGGCAAGGCGAGGATGTGCGCCACCGCCCGCCATGGCTCGAGCCGGACGTAGTTGTCCTGGCCCCACCAGTACTCCTCGCCGGAGACCTCGTCGCGGACGGGGAAGCGGTCGTACCACTCGAAGCCGAGCTTCGGCAGGTCGAGCCAGACCGTGGAGTCCTCGGGACCGAACGGGTTCAGGTTGATCACGACGATGACCCGGTCGCCCGACACCGGGTCGATCTTCGAGTAGGCGATCAGCGACGGGTTGTCGACATGGTGGAAATGGATGTTGCGCAGCTGCTGCAGTGCGGGGTGCCGGCGCCGGATCTCGTTCAGCGAGGTGATCCACGGCTCGAGCGACTCGCCGCGGCTCGCTGCCGCCTTGTAGTCACGGGGCCGCAGCTCGTACTTCTCCGAGTTGAGGTACTCCTCGCTGCCCTCGGTCACGGCGACGTGCTCGTACAGCTCGTATCCGCTGTAGACACCCCATGTCGGGGCCAGGGTCGCGGCGAGCGCGGCGCGCAGTGCGAACATGCCCGGACCGCCGTGCTGAAGACTCTCGTGCAGGATGTCGGGGGTGTTGACGAAGAGGTTGGGGCGGGCCTCGTCGGCGTGGTCGGCGATCTCCCGGCCGAACTGCTCGAGCTCCCACTTCAGCGTCTTCCAGGTGAAGTAGGTGTAGCTCTGGCTGAAGCCGAGCCGGGCGAGGCCGTAGAGCCGCGCCGGCCGGGTGAAGGACTCGGAGAGGAAGAGCACGTCGGGGTGGCGCTTCTTCACCTCACTGATCAGCCACTCCCAGAAGTTCGGCGGCTTGGTGTGCGGATTGTCGACGCGGAAGATGTCGACTCCGAGCCCGACCCAGTGCAGGACGACCTTGAGGACCGCTCGGTAGATGCCGTTGCGGTCGTTGTCGAAGTTCAGCGGGTAGATGTCCTGGTACTTCTTCGGCGGGTTCTCCGCGAAGGCGATGGTGCCGTCGGGCTGGGTGGTGAACCACTCCGGATGCTCGAGCGCCCACGGATGATCCGGTGCGCACTGCAGGGCCAGATCGAGCGCGACCTCGAGGCCGAGTTCGCGAGCCCGGCCGACGAAGTACTCGAAGTCCTCCTCGGTGCCGAGGAGGGGATGGATGGCGTCGTGCCCGCCGTCGGAAGATCCGATGGCCCACGGCGAACCGACATCCTCGGGTCCCGCGACGAGGGTGTTGTTGGGGCCCTTGCGGTTGATCTCACCGATCGGGTGGATCGGTGGCAGGTAGACGACGTCGAACCCCATGTCCGCGATGCGCGGCAGATCCTGGGCGGCGGTGAGGAACGTGCCGTGGACGGGATTGCCCTCACCGTCCCAGCCGCCGGTCGAGCGCGGGAACAGTTCGTACCACGAGCCGAACAGTGCGCGCTTGCGATCGACCCACACCCGGTAGGTACGGCTCTTGGTGACGAGCTCGCGGACGGGATGGGCGGTCAGCAGTTCGACGACCTCGTCGGAGACCGCCAGACCCACCCGGTTCTCGACACGGCGACGACGTGCCCGGAGTTGGCGCGCGGCGTCGAGCAGGAGTTCTCGGTCATCACCGGCGACCAGGTCGGCTGCGGTGTCCAGTACCCGCGCGCCGGTCTCGATGTCGTTGGCGAGGTCGGCGGCGCCCTGCCCGGCGTCGAGCTTCTTCAGAACGGCCGAACGCCACGTGGCGTAGGGGTCGCTCCAGGCCTCGATCCGGTACGACCAGAATCCGACGGCGTCGGGGACGAAGGCTGCGTTGAAGGTGTCCGGTTCCGGCGCGGGAACCATCCGGACATCGAACGGTCCGCGTCGCGGAGCCTCGACGTGCAGTGTGACGCCGAGCGCGTCATGTCCTTCACGCCAGGCCGTGGTGCTGACCGGGAAGTATTCTCCCACAACGGCTTTGGCAGGTTGCTGACCCGCTGACACAAGGGGTGCGATGTCGTCGATACCCATGCGCCCGATCACGTGGAGCCTCCTGTCGTCAGCTCCCGTGAGTGGCCGGGGTGCGCTGTCGGTCTCGCCTTCGTTGGTATCACCGGTACCCAACCTAGTGCCCCGCGGACGGGATTGTCTTGTCATGGATCGCCCGCCGTGTCGGGCGGGCCGGGCGCGGCGGGGTCGGTCGAGGTCAGCCCACCGAACGGGCGGGATCGGTCAATCGGGTCAGTGCCGAACGGACGACCGCGGGGTCGGTGGTACGCCACATCGGGGGCAGCGACGCGAGCAGATAACCGCCGTACCCGGCCGTGGCCAGTCGGGAGTCGAGGACCGCGACGACCCCGCGGTCGTCGACCGAACGCAGCAGGCGGCCGGCGCCCTGGGCGAGCAGCAGCGCGGCGTGGTTGGCCGCCACCGACAGGAATCCGTTGCCGCCGCGCGCATCGACCGCACGCTGCCGGGCGGTCAGCAGCGGATCGTCGGGACGAGGGAAGGGGATGCGGTCGATGAGCACGAGGCTCAACGACGGGCCCGGCACGTCGACCCCCTGCCACAGGGACAAGGTGCCGAACAGGCAGGTCGCCGGGTCGTCGGCGAACCGCCGGACCAGGGTGGACGTCGTGTCGTCACCCTGGCACAGCACCGGGTGGTCGGTGCGGTCGCGGATCGCGTCGGCGGCTTCGCGCGCCGCGCGCATCGAGGAGAACAGACCGAGCGTGCGTCCGCCGGCGGAGTTCACGAGCTCGGCGATCTCGTCCATCGTCCGCGACGAGATGCCCGAGCGGTCGGGTCGGGGGAGGTGACGTGCGACGTAGAGAATCGCCGACCGCGGATAGTCGAAGGGCGAGCCGGCATCGAGGCCGGTCCAGCGTGCCGAACCCGAATCGGACGGGACCGCCTTCCCGCTGGCGGTGACGTCGGCTGTGCTCGACCCCGCTGCCGGGCTCGTCTCGTCCGTCACCGGACGGTCGGTCCCGCGCCCCGACGCCGGGAGTCCCCAGGTCGCGGCGAGGGCGTCGAAGGAGCCGCCGATCGTGAGGGTCGCCGAGGTCAGGATGACCGTGGCGTCGGCGAACAGGGAGGCCCGGAGCAGGCCGCCGACCGACAGGGGTGCGATGTGCAGGATGGGCCGGGGCTCGGCCCCGCGGCGTGAGGTGTCCAGTGACGCCCACACGACGTCGCGCCGCTTCGCCTCGTCGGGTTCGTCGAACGCACCGAGTACGCGGACGACGGTGTCGTGCATGTCCTCGAGTGAGGTCAGGGCCGCCGAGCGGGCGGCCGCCGCGCCGTCGTCGGCGCCGGCCATCCGTACCGGTCCGATCGCGGTGCGCGCCTGCCACAGCCGGTCCCGCAGCATCACGAGGACAGCGGTGGCGTCGGACGGCAGGCCGGTCCACTGGCGCATCGGCGCGTTGTCGAGCAATTCGCCCAGCTGTTCACCGGCGCCCAGGAGGGCGTCGGCGGTCTCCTCGTCGACGAGCTTCCCGCACCGGCGTGCGACGAGCGCCACCGAGGCCGCCGACAGTTCGTCGGTGGCCACCGACGTCATCCGGTCGACGAGCTCGTGGGCCTCGTCGATGACGACGACGTCGTGCTCGGGCAAGACGTTGGCCGGGCTCGTGGCGTTGATGGCCAGCAGCGCGTGGTTGGTCACCACCACGTCGACCTTCCCGGACCGACGGCGGGACTGCTCGGCGAAGCAGTCCTCGCCGTAGGAGCAGTTGGCCGCGCCCAGGCACTCGCGGGCGGTGACGCTGACCTGTCGCCACGACCGGTCGGAGACGCCGGGGACGAGGTCGTCCCGGTCGCCGGTCTCGGTCTCGCTGCTCCACTCCCGCAGACGCGTGACCTCCCGGCCGGTGCGCGACAGCTCGAACGGGTCGAACAGCTCGGTGTCCGGCTCGTCGGCGGTACCGGAGTGGATCTTGTTCAGGCACAGATAGTTTCCGCGCCCTTTGAGAATCGCGAAGGTGGGCTCGCGGCCGATCGGCTTCTTCAGCGCCTTGGCCAGGCGGGGGAGATCGCGCTCGATGAGCTGGCGCTGCAACGCGATCGTCGCGGTGGACACCACGACGGTGCGGCCGCTCTCGACGGCGTGCCGGATGGCCGGCACGAGGTAGGCCAGCGACTTGCCGGTGCCGGTGCCGGCCTGGACCGCGAGATGTTCACCGGTGTCGATGGCGTGCGCGACCGCGGAGGCCATCGCGACCTGACCGTCGCGGCGGCGGCCGCCGAGTGCGGTGACCGCCGCGTCGAGCAGGTCGGTCACCGGGGGTGTGTTGGGCATGAGGTGTGTTCCGGTTGTCCTTGCTGGGTTCGCCGTGCGCGGGAACGGTGTTCTTTCAGACGTATCGCGGGCCCGGTCGGTTCCCGCTGTCGAGATCGGGATCGTGGTCGGGACCGCGGCGCTGCTACCCGGTCCGACTCGACCCGTCGTAGAGCAGGTCGCCCACGAGTTCGACACCCGCCTGCCGCAGCGCCGAGAGAGCCTTCGACGTCGTCTCGGGCGCGACACCGGCGGTGAAGTTCAGGAGGACGCGGGTGCTGAAACCGGCCTCCACGGCGTCGAGCGCGGTCGCCCGCACGCAGTGGTCGGTGGCGATGCCGACGATGTCGACCGACTTCACCTTCCGTTCCCGCAACCACACGGCGAGGGTGGAGCCGTCGGCGGCCGCGCCCTCGAAGCCGGAGTACGCGGCGCTGTACTCGCCCTTGGAGAACACCTCGTGCGCCGCCGCGGCGTCGAATTCCCGGTGGAACGCGACGCCGTCGGTGCCGACGCGGCAGTGCGGTGGCCAGGTGTCGACGTAATCGGGGTCGTCGGAGAAGTGCGCACCGGGGTCGATGTGATAATCGCGGGTCGCGACGACGGTCCGGTATTCGTCGAGGATCGACGTGACCGCCCGCGCGACCGCGGCGCCGCCGTTCACCCCGAGGGCGCCGCCCTCGCAGAAGTCGTTCTGCACGTCGACGACGATCAGCGCGTCGGCGGGACGGGTGCCGTCGCTGCGTTCGGCGCTCATCCAATTCTCCTGTCGTCGGGGGACATCGGTTCCGGGCGTCGGGGTGCGGTCAGCCGAGCTCGTAGCGGGTCGGCACCGCGGGATCTCCATGGGACAGGCCGAGACCCTCCCAGGGCAAGCTCACCAGGCCGGCCGCGAGGTGGGCGCGGGCATCGGTGAGAGTGGGCAGCGACGCCACGGGCGTCCCACCGCGGACGAGCGGGATCTGCAGGTCCCGGATGCCGAGCCCGTCCGGCGCGGGGCGGGTGCCGTCGGCGCGATACACGATCTCCTCGACGATCGTGCCGCTCGACCGGGCCGCCCGCACGGCCGACTTGGCGCCGCCGCGCGACTCCTTGTGACTCGCACGTTTGGCCACCGGCAGGCCGTCGACCTCGACGAGTTTGTACACCATCCCCGCCGTCGGCGCCCCGCTCCCGGTGACCAGGGATGTCCCGACCCCGTAGGTGTCGACCGGCTCGGCGCGCAGCGAGGCGATCGCGTACTCGTCGAGATCACCGGACACGACGATCTTCGTCTCCGTCGCGCCCAGGTCGTCGAGCTGCGCGCGGACCTGGCGCGCCAGCACACCGAGGTCGCCGGAGTCGATGCGCACGGCACCGAGTCCGGGGCCGGCCACCTCGATGGCGTTGCGCACGCCCTGGGTGATGTCGTAGGTGTCGACCAGCAGCGTGGTACCGATCCCGAGGACCTCGATCTGTGCGGCGAACGCGGCCTTCTCATCCGGGCCGTCGGGTCCGGTGAAGCCGAGGGTGAACGCGTGGGCTGCGGTGCCGGCGCTGGGCACGCCGAAACGGCGCGCCGCCTCCAGATTCGAGGTGGCGGCGACGCCCGCGATGTAGGCGGCACGCGCGCTGGCGACGGCCGCGCGCTCATGGGTGCGCCGCGATCCCATCTCGATGATCGGCCGCGACCCGGCGGCGCTGACCATGCGCGCCGCGGCCGAGGCGATCGCACTGTCGTGGTTGAGGATCGACAGGATCAGGGTCTCGAGCAGGACCGCCTCGGCAAACGTCGCTCGGACGGTGAGGATCGGCGACCCGGGGAAGTAGAGCTCGCCCTCGCGGTAGCCGTCGATGTCACCGGAGAACCGATAATCCCGCAGCCAGGCCACCGTGTCGGGATCGAGGAATCGTTCGACGACGGCGATCTCCTCGTCGCCGAACCGGAACGCCGCGAGCTCGTCGAGGACGCGGCCGGTCCCGGCCACGACGCCGTAGCGCCGACCGTCCGGAAGGCGGCGCGCGAAGACCTCGAATACGCACTGGCGGTGCGCAACCGGGTGGCGAAGCGCTGCCGCGACCATCGTCAGTTCGTACTGATCGGTCAGCAGCGCGGTGTTGTCGATGCTCACAATCGCTTACCCTGTCCCTATGGCGCCTGACGAAACTCGTGCGCACGAGGCTACCCCCGGCGGTACGGCGGTTGCCGAACCAGAGGTCGCCGACGGCGCGGCGGGACTCGACAAGCCCTGGATGACGATCGTGTGGGACGACCCGGTCAACCTGATGCGGTACGTCACCTTCGTCTTCCAGAAGATCTTCGGCTACTCCGAGTCCCGGGCCAATGAACTGATGATGCAGGTCCACACCGAGGGCCGGGCCGTCGTGTCCTCCGGCGACCGCGACAAGGTCGAGGCCGACGTCGCGAAGCTGCACGCCGCCGGTCTGTGGGCCACGATGCAGCGGGATTCGTGACCGGCCGGTCCGCTTCGCGCACACTCCGGGCACACTGAACGCGTGCGCACCTGGAAACGCAAAGGGCGCGGCGACACGATGCGGATCGCATCGCAGCTCGACGCGCACGAAGCAGAACTGCTCGCATCCATGGTCACCTCGATGTGCGAACTGCTCACCGAGCGGGCCGATTCCGCGCCCCACGACGACCTGGCGACGCTCACCGGCATCAGTGTCGGTCACTCAGAGGCACCCGACGACGTCACCCTCGGGCGCCTCCTCCCGGACTTCCATCGCCCCGACCAGGACGACGAGCTCTCCGCCGAGGTCGTCAACGGAAAACTGAACTCGGCGCTGCGCAGCGTGCACGAGCCGCAGATCATCGACGCCAAGCTCGGTGCGGCCCGGGTGCTGCTCGACACGCTCCCGGCGGGTGGCGGGGACCTCGTCCTCACGCCCGAAGAGGCCGCGGCCTGGCTCACCGCGCTCAACGACGTCCGGCTCGCGCTCGGCGCGATGCTCGGCATCTCCGAGGACACCCCCGACCAGCTGCCGCCGGATCACCCGCACGCCGCGCATCTCGACGTCTACCACTGGCTCACGGTGATGCAGGATCTGCTCGTCGAAGCGCTGATGTGAACCGACGTCCAGGGAGTTCGAGGTCTGTGTCCGCATCGACGTCAGGAGTTCTGTGAGCACACCCGGTCGACCGGCCCGCGCCGGCAACCGCATCACCGACATCGCAGGCATCTCCGTGGGGCATGCGCATCGCATCGACGACGATGCGCGGGTGGCCGGGTCCCCAGCGGCGCCCGACGGTCACGGATGGGCCACCGGCACCACGGTCGTGCGGGTGTCGGCACCGGGCGCGATCGCCGCGGTGGACGTCCGCGGCGGCGGTCCCGGTACGCGCGAGACCGACCTGCTCGACCCGTCGAACACGGTGCAGACCGCGCACGCGATCGTGCTCGGCGGGGGGAGCGCCTACGGGCTGGCCGCCGCCGACGGCGTCATGCGCGCGCTCGAGGCCGACGGTGTGGGCCTACCGCTCGACGACCGGGGCCATGTGGTGCCCATCGTCCCCGCCGCGGTGATCTTCGATCTGCCGGTGGGTGCGTGGGATCACAGGCCCGACGCGGACTTCGGAGCGGAGGCGGTCCGGTCGGCGCACACCGAGTTCGCCGTCGGATGCGTCGGCGCAGGCGTCGGTGCCCGGGCCGGCGCGCTCAAGGGCGGGGTCGGGACGGCATCGGTGACGATCGACGCCGGCCCCGCGGCCGGGATCACCGTCGGTGCACTGATGGTCGCCAATCCGGTCGGTGCGGTCATCGACCCGCAGACCGGGTTGCCGTGGGATCTGGGCGAGGCCGAACTCGCCGATCTCGGATTGTCCCGTCCGTCGGCCGCCGACCTCGACCGGCTCGCCGACCTCGCCGCGAAACAGACCGTGCTCAACACGACGATCGGTGTCGTGGCGACCGACGCCGTCCTCGACGCCCCGATGACCAGGCGGTTGGCGATGGCCGGGCACGACGGTCTCGGGCGCGCGATCCGGCCGGCGCACTCGCCGCTGGACGGGGACACGGTCTTCGGCATCGCGACCGGCGCGGTCCGGCCGGCGACGGCCGTGCCGGCACCCGCGGGCATGCACGCCGACGTCGCGGTGGTCGCCGAGGTGTGCCGGGTCGCGGCCGACGTCGTCCAGCGGGCGATCGTCGACGCGGTCCTCGCGGCGGAACCGATCGCATCGATCCCCACCTACGCGCAGGCGGCGCCGTCGGCGTTCCGATGACCGCTCCGCGGGCCGGGCTCCGACGCCCTCAGCCGTGCCCGCTGGTGCAGCCCCAGTAGTAGATCGAGCCGCCGCCCGCGTAGTAGAGCGCGTTGGCCTGGGCGGTGTAGAGCCGTGATCCCGTGCCGTATCCCCAGTAACTCGGCGACGACGCGATCGCGCCGCACCCGTTGACGAACTGCGCGACGACGCGGCAGTCGTCGGCCGGGCAGACCCGCGTCGCGGCGGCGGAGGCCGCGGCGTACGACCCGTAGTCGAGGGCGCGGCCGACCGAACCGGTCGACGGCGACAGCGCCAGCGCGCCGTAATAGTCGTAGTACGCGTGCGCCGGAGCCGGGTCGGCGACCGCGGTGCCGACGAGGGCGGAGGCGGTCGCCGCCACGGAGGCGGCGAGCACGGTGACACGTCGGGTCAGGCCCGGGCGGGTGGATCTCACGGAAGCTCCTCGGTGTGCAGTGGCAGAGGTGGGCATGGCGTTCTAACCTCCGGCCGGTTCACGGGTGGGCTGGCCGGGAGTCGGGGTGCCGGAGGGGGTCTCGGTCGGCGTCTGGATCACGTCGGGCTTCTCCACGTCGACGGTCTCGTTCCACTCGGTCAGGTCGACGGTGATCGTGGTGTCCGGGTCCGCGGGGTTCGGGCTGAAGACGAGCCGGGCGAGCTGGTTGGTCCCGGTGGTCAGCCAGACAGTGGTCGGAACCGGCGCGTCCTGCGGCCCGACGACCTGACGCGCGCCGGTCAGCGCGGCGAGGGCACCCGCCGGCACGGTGCCGTTGATCTGTGCCGTCTCCACGCCGTCGACGGTCTCCGAGCCGACCTTGGTCGGGTTCTGGAATTCGCTCAGCACGTTGGCCAGGCCGTCCTCCGGGTCGAGGAACACCGAGACGTCGTAGATGGACTTCCCGTCCCCGTAGCTCAGGTATCCGTCCCCGGCGATGTCGGCGAAGAGCACCCCGTCGACGTAGACGAACGGGGCCGAGGCCTCCTGTGGGTCCTTGGTGCCGAAGACCACGGTGGCCTCACCCTTGGCGGCGTCCGCCGGGGTGGTCACCAGATCCGCGGTGACCTTCTTCGCGTTCAGGTTCGGGACCGTGCCGTCGACCACGAGGTCGAGGTGGGCGCCGGTCAGGGCCTCGGTGTTCGTGGCCGCGGCCGCGAGCTGGGCCGCCGGGTCGACGATCACCGTGGTCGAGGCCGACGCGCTGGTCGCGGTCGGCGAACCCGTCTGGGAGGTGGAACATCCGGTCAGAACGATCGCGGCGACGATCCCCGTCGACAGTGCGGCCGCGGCCACCCGTTGGGCTCGTTGCATGAGAAGTGCCTCCTCCGTTGACTTTTCGACACACCCCCGGTGCCGTTGGGACGCAACACTAGCGGCGTCCCGCGTCGGATCGGGGGTACGTACGGTTGCCGAATGACGTCTCGTCGGATGACGGTCGATCCGCTCATGCAGCCCCGCGCGTCGAGGTGGAGGGACCTCGTGGCGGAATAGGTGTCGCGACGCCGACGTTGCACGTCGGCGAGATCCGCCACAATGGGGACACCCGCGAGGAGACCTTCGGAAATGACCTCGGGGTGCGTACACGTCTGGACAGGAGAACGGGACACCGATGCTCACGATCGGGCAGGAGCTGGTCGACGCCATGGTCGCGCACGCACGCGCCGACCATCCCGACGAGGCGTGTGGGGTGATCGCCGGTCCCGAGGGGTCCGACGACCCGCGGCGCTTCATCGCGATGGTCAACGCCGAGCGATCGCCGACGTTCTACCGCTTCGACTCGGCCGAACAGCTCGCCGTCTGGCGCGAGATGGACCGCCGCGACGAGGAGCCGGTGGTCATCTACCACTCGCACACCGCCACCGAGGCGTATCCGAGCCGCACCGACATCTCCTACGCGGGAGAGCCCGGCGCGCATTACGTGCTGGTGTCCACGCGCGACCCCGAGACCGCCGAGATCCGTAGCTATCGCATCGTCGACGGTGCGGTCACCGAAGAAGAGATCGAGATCAGGAGCTGAGCATGTCTGTCACCGTATCCATCCCGACGATCCTGCGTACTCACACCGGCGGGGAGAAGCGCGTCGAGGGGTCGGGTTCGACGCTGGCCGCCCTGATCGACGACCTCGAGACGGGCAACGCCGGGCTGAAGGAACGACTCGTCGCGCCCGACGAGAACGGCACCGCCAAACTGCACCGGTTCGTCAACATCTACGTCAACGACGAGGACGTGCGATTCTCCGGCGGCCTCGACACCCCGATCGACGACGGTGACGAGGTGACCATCCTGCCCGCGGTCGCCGGCGGCTGAGCGTGGCCCGCTACGACTCCCTGATCGACTCGGTCGGCAACACCCCGCTCATCGGTCTGCAACGGCTCTCGCCGCGCTGGGACGACTCCGACGAGGGCCCGCACGTCCGCCTGTGGGCCAAGCTCGAGGACCGGAACCCGACCGGATCCATCAAGGACCGCCCCGCGCTGCGGATGATCGAACAGGCCGAACGCGACGGATTGCTGCGGCCGGGCTCGACGATCCTCGAACCCACGAGCGGCAACACCGGCATCTCGCTCGCGATGGCGGCGAAACTCAAGGGCTATCAACTGATCTGCGTGATGCCCGAGAACACCTCGGAGGAACGGCGCTCGCTGTTGCGGATGTTCGGCGCGCAGGTCATCTCCTCACCCGCGGCGGGCGGCTCCAACACCGCGGTCGCGGTGGCCAAGGGCCTCGCCGCGGACAATCCCGACTGGGTGATGCTCTACCAGTACGGCAACGCGGCGAACGTCGCGGCGCATTACGAGGGCACCGGCCCCGAGTTGTACGCCGACCTGCCCGAGATCACCCACTTCGTCGCCGGGCTCGGCACGACCGGAACGCTGATGGGCGTCGGGCGGTTCCTGCGCGAACGCAACCCCGATATCGAGATCGTCGCCGCCGAACCCCGGTACGGCGACGAGGTCTACGGCCTGCGCAACATCGACGAGGGTTTCATCCCCGAGCTCTACGACGACTCGGTGCTGACCCGCCGCTTCTCGGTGACCGGCGTCGACGCGGTCGCGCGGGTGCGGGAACTGATCGACCTCGAGGGCATCTTCGCGGGGATCTCCACCGGTGCGATCCTGCAGGCCGCGCGCGGTATCGGCCGACGGGCACTGAAGGCCGGGACCCGCGCCGACATCGGCTTCGTCGTGCCCGACGCGGGATGGAAGTATCTGTCGACCGGGGCGTACGAAGGTAGTCTCGACGACGCGGAGCAGGCACTCGAAGGCCAGCTCTGGGCCTGACCCCGCTACCGAGGACTTTCCAGCCATGAGCTCGTACACCCCGCCGGTCGGGCAGCAGCCCGCGCGACGCGCGCGTCCGCTGTGGCTGCGTTCGGCGATCATCACCGCGTGCATCGTCGCGGTGCTGTTCGTCATCGAGGCCATCGACGTGGCGACCCACTACGACCTCGACCAGAACGGCATCGAACCACGACAGGTCGACGGACTGGACGGCATCGTGTGGGCGCCGTTCCTCCACGGCGACTGGCAGCACCTGTTCGCCAACCTGATGCCCGGCGCGGTGTTGTGTTTCCTCGTGCTCATGACGCAGCGGTTCCTGATCGTCACCGGCATCATCTGGGTGGTGTCGGGGGTCGGCGTCTGGCTGTTCGCCGCGCCGTACTCGGTGACCGTCGGGGCGTCGGGCATCGTGTTCGGCTGGCTCACCTTCCTCATCGTCCGCGGTCTGTTCAACCGCGATCTGTGGCAGATCCTCGGCGGCCTCGTGCTGTTCCTGGTGTACGGATCGATCCTCTGGGGCGTCCTGCCCTCGGATCCGCTGATCTCCTGGCAGGCCCACCTGTTCGGCGCGATCGCCGGTGTGTTCGCGGCGTGGGCGCTGGCGGCTCGCGATCGGCGCAAGCCGGCGGCCACCAACCCGGGGGTGGCGCCATAATCGCGGCGGGCGGCCAGGACGCACCCATCGGGATCTTCGATTCGGGCGTCGGCGGGCTGACGGTGGCACGCGCCATCATCGACCTGCTGCCGGACGAGGACATCGTCTACATCGGCGACACGGCCAACGGGCCGTACGGACCTCTGACCATCCCGGAGATCCGCCGGCACGCCCTCGCGATCGGGGACGATCTCGCCGAGCGCGGCGTGAAGGCCATCGTCATCGCCTGCAACACCGCGTCGGCCGCCTGCCTGCGCGATGCTCGCGAGCGGTACGCACCGATCCCGGTCATCGAAGTCGTGCTGCCCGCGGTGCGTCGTGCGGTGGTCGCCACCAAGACGGGCCGGATCGGCGTCCTCGGCACCGAGGCCACGATCTCTTCACGGGCGTACCAGGATTCGTTCGCGGCGGCGCGGGACGCGGTGATCACCGCGGTGCCGTGTCCGCGATTCGTCGACTTCGTCGAACGTGGGATCACCAGCGGCCGGCAGATCCTGGGACTCGCACAGGGATACCTGGAGCCGCTGCAGCAGGCCGGGGTGGACACCGTGGTTCTCGGCTGCACGCACTATCCGTTGCTCTCAGGGGTCATCCAGCTCGCGATGGGCGACGAGGTGACCCTGGTGTCGAGCGCGGAGGAAACCGCGAAGGACCTCTTCCGAGTCCTCACCGAGGCCGACCTACTGCATCCGCACACGGGCCGCGACGCGACCCGCGTCTTCCAGGCGACGGGCGATCCGGACCTCTTCGCGAAGCTCTCGAACCGATTCCTCGGTCCGGTCATCGGAGCCGTGCAGCACGTCTGAGGAACCGACCGCGCTTCGCCGCGCAGTTGTGACCCGTATGCCGACGCCCGGGCGCGGAATCGTGGCACAGTGGGGCCTATGCGTCTCACGGTCCTCGGGTGCTCGGGCAGTGTGGGCGGGCCGGGCGCCGCGTGCTCCGGTTATCTGCTCTCCGTTCCCGGTGAACAACCGGTACTGGTGGACTGCGGCCCGGGAGTCTTCGGTGAGCTGCAGCGCGTTGCCGACCCCAGCAACGTCGCCGTCGTCCTCAGCCACCTCCACGCCGATCACTGTCTCGATCTCCCCGCGATGCTCGTCTGGCGGCGGTACGCGCCCGAGCCGGCCAGCCGGCGGGCACCGTTGTACGGGCCGCACGGCACCGCGCTGCGGATCGGCTACGGGTCATCGGAGTTCCCCGGCCAGCTCGACGACATCACCGACACGTTCGACGTCCACGAATGGAGCGACGATCAGGAGATCACGCTGGGCGGGATGCGGATCCGGGCGATGAACGTCAACCACCCGCCCGACACCTTCGGATTGCGGATCACCGGACCCGAGGGGCAGGTCATCGCCTACAGCGGGGACACGGCGCCCTGCGACGAACTCATCGATCTCGCGGCCGACGCGGACCTGTTCCTGTGCGAGGCGTCGTGGACACACGCACCGTCGGAACGCCCACCGGATCTGCACATGTCGGGGATCGAGGCGGGGGAGGCCGCGACCAAGGCCAACGTCCGTGCGCTCGCCATCACCCACGTCGCGCCGTGGTCGGATTCCGCGGAGATCCTCGCCGAGGCCCGCAGTACGTTCTCCGGCCCGACCGAGCTCGTCAGCCAGGGACAGGTCATCGACCTCACCTAGATGTCGTGCGCGCGCCGGTCGTTACAGTGAGACCCGTGACCACACGAGCTGACGGCAGAGCCGACGACGAACTCCGTCCCATCACGTTCACCCGCGGGTTCACCAGCCACCCGGCGGGTTCGGTCCTGGTGGAGTTCGGCAAGACCCGGGTGATGTGCACCGCGAGTGTCACCGACGGCGTGCCGCCCTGGCGTCGTGGTTCCGGGCTCGGGTGGCTGACCGCGGAGTACGCGATGCTGCCGGCCGCCACCCACGATCGGTCGTCGCGTGAGTCGGTCAAGGGGCGGGTCGGCGGACGCACCCACGAGATCAGTCGGTTGATCGGTCGCTCGCTGCGCGCGTGTATCGATCTCGGCGCGCTGGGCGAGAACACCATCGCCCTCGACTGCGACGTCCTGCAGGCCGACGGCGGTACCCGCACCGCGGCCATCACCGGCGCCTATGTCGCGCTGGCAGATGCGGTCAC
Organism: Gordonia sp. NPDC057258; assembly: GCF_042668985.1. NCBI lineage: Bacteria > Bacillati > Actinomycetota > Actinomycetes > Mycobacteriales > Gordoniaceae > Gordonia > Gordonia sp. NPDC057258. The sequence continues at coordinate 37,767 of NZ_JBHUXZ010000031.1, read as the reverse complement.
CTACCTGCGCGCGGCGGGCAAACTGTCCGACCCGCAACCTCTTTCGTGCGCGATCGCCGCGGTGAGCGTCGGTGTCGTCGACGGCCGTGTCCGACTCGACCTTCCCTACGAGGAGGATTCGCGGGCCGAGGTGGACATGAACGTCGTGGCCACCGATGCCGGCACCCTCGTCGAGGTGCAGGGCACCGGCGAGGGAGCGACCTTCCCGCGTTCGACGCTCGATGCGCTGCTCGACGTCGCCGCCGTCGGTACGGAGAAGCTGTTCGAGGCTCAGCGCGCGGTGCTCGCCGAACCGTACCCGGGCGAACTCCCCGGACGGGCCTGATGTCCTCGGTGCTCCTGGCGAGCCGCAATGCCAAGAAGCTCGCCGAACTCCAGCGCGTCGTCGATGCCGCGGGCATCACCGGGGTCGAGATCGTCGGCCTCGACGCGGTGCCCGACTACCCGGAGGAGCCCGAGACCGGCGCCACCTTCGAGGACAACGCGCTGATCAAGGCTCACGCAGGTGCTCGAGCGACCGGGTTGCCCTGTCTCGCCGATGATTCCGGTATCGCGGTCGATGCCCTGAACGGAATGCCGGGCGTGCTGTCGGCGCGCTGGTCGGGCCGGCACGGCGACGACCCGGCCAACAACGCGCTCCTGCTGGCCCAGTTGTCGGACACCCCGGACGAACGCCGTGGCGCGGCGTTCGTGTCGGCGTGCGCCCTCGTGCTGCCGGACGGGACAGAGACGGTGGTGCGCGGCGAGTGGCGTGGACGCGTCTTGCGGGAAGAACGCGGGCCGCACGGATTCGGCTACGACCCGCTGTTCGCCCCCGAGGACGAGATCGCCGCCGGCCGGTCCGCGGCGGAATTGTCGCCGGGGGAGAAGGACGGGCTCAGTCACCGCGGAAAAGCGCTGGCGCAGTTGGTCCCGGCGCTGCGCGCGCTCGCGGGCTGACGCCCGTCGCGTCGACGCGCGGACGAGATCAGCTCGCCGTGCCGGTGTACATGTAGACGCCCAACGTATGGGGCCGGCCGTCGAGCAGGATGTTCATGTCGTCGGCGCCGGCACGCGACATCCCTTGTCGCTCATAGAATCCGAATGTGCACAGCGAGTCCGTGTACAGATGGAAGTCCGAGCGGCCGCGTCCCCGGAGATGGTCCAGGAACGCGCGGTAGAGTGCGGCTCCGACGCCGTGTCCCCGGGTGGTGGAGGCGACGGCGAAGAGGGTCAGTTCGTCGTCGAGCGGCCTGACGGTGCGGGCGCCGAGCCGGTGGGCCACCGATTCGTATGCGAAGAAGCCGCGCAGCGACTTCAGCTGGGGTAGTCCGAGAACGGCGGCTCGGGCGGTGTGTGCCCAGAGCAGTGCCCTGTTCGTCGCCCGCTCGGGCAGGTGCGGCTCACCGTCGACACGTCCCAGGATGATCCCGACCACGTGACCGTCCTTCTCGGCGACGCGGCTCCAGGTGCTCGCCACCAGTTGCTCACGCAGATAGACCTCGAGTGCGCTGTCGAGAACGCGACGACCGCGGACGTACCGGTGGATGAAGAACGCCTCGTCGATGATCTTCTTGACGTCCTCGGCGTCGGTGGAACGGTATGGGCGATAAGTGATGTCGGTCATGATCCCTTCATTTCGTAGGTGTTGTCGAGTGTGGTTGTCGGGTTGGGGGCGACCGGACCCGAGCCGTGGGTGAGTGCGATGAGGTCTGCTTCGAGTGCGGCCCGGTCGCCGTCGTCGAGGACCGCTCCCCAGAGCGGGGCGGTGTTCGAGCCATCGGCGGCCGCGATGATGAGTCGTGTGATCGCCGGGTCGAGGCCGTCGTCGGCCAGCGTGGCTCGCCAGTGATCGGCGTCCTGCTGGGCGAGTTCGGCCGGGCCCGGTTCGTACATCAGGCTCGCGGCCAAAGCGATCTGGTCGCGCAGACCGGCGGAGTCCCGGGCGTCGGCGAAACTCACCCGGATGTAGGCCCTGGTGAGTCGTCCCGGTGTCTCGGCCTCCTCGCCGGCGACTCGTTCGACCTCGGCCCGGAACTTGGTCATCAGGTCGGCGGCGAGTTCTTCGAGCAGTCCGTCTTTGGCGGGAAAGTGATAGAGCAACCCGCCTTTCGACACCCCGGCCGCGGCGGCGATCTCGGACACCGATACCGCGGCACCCTGGCGCGCGACGAGACGGGCCGCGGCGTCGAGGATGGACCGTCGCGTATCGGCGGCGGTGCGTCCGGATGTGCGTCCCATGTCGTCCTCCTTCTGATCGGACCCGGGGGTCTCCTGACGTCGTCTACAACTGTACCGTCCAGACGGTATAGTTTCAATCTCCGAGGGAATGCGAGGGTCCAGGCGGTCTCGCCCGGTCCGTCGAGCGCGCGTCCGATCCCGTCGAGAGCGCGTCGACATTCATCGACCGTGCACGGGAGAGGTGCGAGGGTGATCAGCTGCCGGCGTGGACACCCAGCATCCGCGCGACCGAATCGGGCCAGCGGTACTGGGTGGCCCGGTGCCGGGCCGCTCGTTCGCGATCGATCCGAGGGAGGCTGAGCACCTGCCGGATCGCGCTGGCGAAACCCGACCCGGAATCCTCGGCAGCAGCGCCGCACGTGTCGTCGACGAGGCTCGCGACGGCCGACGAGCGCGATCCGATGACCGGTGTACCGGCGGCCAGTGATTCCAGCGCGGAGAGGCAGAACGTCTCGTGCGGCCCGGGGGAGAGCGAGAGGTCGGCGCTCGCGAGGAGTGCGGCGACCTGCCGCCGGTCCGTGAGGTGCCCCAGAAATGTCACCGGTAGTCCGCGCGCCAGGTGTTGCAGCGGGCCTCGCATCGGCCCGTCGCCCGCGACCACCAGATGTGCAGGCGTCCCGGAACGGTGGAGCCTGTTGAGTGCCGCAATGCTTCGGTCGGCGCGCTTCTCCACCGAGAGGCGTCCGCAGTGGGCGATGAGCGCGCCGGTGCCGTCGGACCATTGCTCGCCCAGATTGGGATCGAGGTGCCGCGGGTCGAAGACGTCGAGGTCGACACCCAGCGGGGCACGGACGACGTTGGGCGCCGCGACGCGATCGAACTCCGCGGCGGCGAAGTCGGTGGTGCAGACGACGGTGTCGTAGTCGCGGGCGGTGGCCGCGTTGGCTCGATCGGCGAGCGCCCGCGCCGTCGGGCCGGGCATGATCTGACCGAGTAGGCGGTCGAGGCGCTCGTGGGACACCATCGTCGAATGGATGTCCCGGGCGCGCGCCCACCGGCCGAAACCGCGGAGGGTCAGGCGGTCAGAGACCTCGAGGGCGTCGGGGTGGAGATGGGCGAGGACGTCGGCGACGCGACGCGCAGACGCGAGGCGGTAGCCGCCCGAGGCCGGGATGCGTGGTGCTGCGACGGTGATCCGGGTGACACCGGAGGGAAGTGCCTCCTCGCCGGGGTCGGCGCCGGGGACGATCAGGACGACGTCGTGACCTGCCTCCACGTAGCCGGCGCCCCAGCGGTCCACCGCGGTGCGCAGACCGCCGGAGCGTCCGCCGTAGAAGTTCGCGAGCTGGACGATCCGCACGGAGTCCAGTGAGCCGGACCCGGGTGAACGGACGTCCAGCGTGGGGATATCAGAGGTTGAACTGCGCCTTCACTTCCTGGGTCCGCTTGTGCTCGAACCAGAAGGACAGGAAGGGAATCGTGCCGGCGATGGCGGTGATGACGGTCTTGCCCACACTCCAGCGCACCTTGATCGCCAGGTCGATGGCCATGATCAGGTAGACGAAGTAGACCCAGCCGTGCACGAACGGCACGAAGTCGAGTGCGTGATTGTCGAAGCCGTACGTCAGCACGAGCTCGACGACGAGCAGCAGCAACCACACGCCGGTGATCCAGGCGAGGACGCGATACCGCAACAACGCGCCGCGGACCTTCTCCACCGGGGCGGCGAGGGTGGGGGCGGTGGAATCGGTCTCGGTCACTGCTGGCCTTTCGATGAGGGTGTGGGTTTCGTGTCGGTCGGACGGGCGTCGGCGTCGCGGAGCTCGGCCAGATAGCGGTTGTACTCGGCGAGGGCGACGTCGTTCGCGGGGTCCGACGAGGTCAGCGACGACGCACTGGGAGTCGTCGGACGTTCGGGGAGGATTCCCTCGGGGATCTGGTCCGTGGACTTCCCGGCGCCGACCCTGCGTGCCTCGTCGGGATCGCTCTCCAGGATGACGAACTTTCGGTAGGCGTAGATCACCGCCGCCGCGAACGCCGGCCACTGCAGGGCGTAACCGAGGTTCAATCCGGAACCAGAAGCCGACTCGTACCGCGACCACTGCCACCACGCAAGCGCCAGGCACACCACGGCGGCGGAGACGGCGAGCACCGTGAGCGCGGGCCGGTGGGCGCGGCGACGGGTGGAGGACATGCCTACGACGGTACCTGGCCTGCGATGATCAGAACGCGGCCGGTAGGGTGGTCGCCGTTACACTGCGTGACTCCCCGCCTTCCTGGGGCGTCGCGCCCACGCGCGAGTGGCGGAATTGGCAGACGCGCTGGATTTAGGTTCCAGTGTCTCAGGACGTGGGGGTTCAAGTCCCCCCTCGCGCACCATAGGGTCCTTACTGCAATCAGCGCGTGCGTTGACAGCGAGAAGAAGGTCATCAATCAGGAGTTTGGCGCCGTCAGAGATGACGGCGCGTTTTGATTGGCCTGTGTGCTTGAGATACGAGGCGTGGGCGACGTCTCGGCTTTGCTCGACGTCACCCGTCGCCTCTTGCGCGCGGTACCCGGCGTCGGCTGCGACAAGTTCGGCGAGCGGTGAACTGAGGTCATGGCCGGTGACGTCTTCGACGCTGAGGTACAGGTGTTTGAAGATCGCCTGGTTGAGTTTGCGTCGGACCTCATCGCTGGCACTTGCATAGAGCTGTCCCGGGTTCGCGAGCAGGCGAAGGCAAAGATCGATGTACTTGGCGCCGTGGCTGAGGGTGTCCTCTACCGAGTCCAGCTCCCCGCTCAGGTGTTGCCGCTTCTCGTCAATCTCTCTGAGTTTGCGCTGGACCTTGACGGTAGCGAGCGCGCCGTCTGCGGCGAGATCGAGGAGGTTCTCTTCCTTGGTATCGAGAGCGCGAAGCTGATCGGCGAGCTGCTTGCGGTGGAGACGAGTCGCGGACGCCGAGTCAGCCAGTAGCTTCTCCATGGTCGTCCTCAGTGCGGAGATGAATTCTTCCGAGAACCTGATCGTCTTGTAGTGCTCTTCGATAGCAGCCTCGACCAGGTCGACGTTGTTGTACGGAGCATCACAAGTGTGGTCTTGTACGCCGCGGCAGAAAAAGTACCAGTACTCGCCGCCGTGTCGCCCGGTCGCGCGCTGCATGATGATTCGCCGTCGGACACCTCGGGAATGACATTTGCCGCAGAACAAGGTGCCCTTGAGGTAGTGGTCATGCTTTCGGCGCCGCTCGCCGGCGTAACCACGCTCCTCCACCAGGGCCTGGACGCGCTCGAACAGCTCTTCAGAAATCAGCGGGGTGTGTCGCCCCGGGAACTCATCGCCCTTGTACTTGACCCTGCCGAGGTAGTACCGATCCTTGAGGAGGGCTGCAACTTTGGTGTGCGAGATCGGTCCGGCGGGTCTGCTCAAAGTGGGCCGGGTAGTCAGGCCCCGGTTGGTCAGTTCGTCAACGATCTCGCGAATAGTCAGGTTTCCCCCTGCGTACAACTCGAAGGCGAGTTGTACGAGGGGCCCTCGCTCCGGGTCGACCTCGACCGATCGGATCTCGCGACCCTCTCGGCGGTCGATCGTGTTCAGGTAGCCGATCGGCGCTGGGCCGAGCGTTCCGCCCTTCTTCGCCTTCTCGCCCATCTTGTAGGCGATGTCGGCGCCGTCTTTGGCGGAGCGGTACTCGTTGAACGCAGCGAGTAGTCCGTGCATGAGCTGCCCGACGGGGCTGGCGTCGATGTTCTCGGTCGCTGAGATGAGGGTGACGCCGCGTTTCTTCAGGTCGGCCATGACGACGGCGTCGTCGATTCGGTTGCGTGCGAGGCGGGACAGCTCGTAGATGATGATGAAATCGATGTCGCGCTGGTCGCGGACGCGGGCCAGCATCTGCTGGAACGAGACTCGCTCAGTCATCTCGGTGGCGGACTTCCCCGGCTCGACGTACTCGCCAACGATCGACAGACCGAGCTGATCGGCCTTTCGAACGCAGGCGGCGCGCTGGGCGGGTATCGAAATGCCCTCCGGGTCGTAGTCGGTATGGACCTGGCCGGCCGATGACACCCGCAGGTAGAGCACGGCCCGCGTGCCGGGGAGTGCGGACACGTCGTGATCCTCGGACGTTGCCAGCTCCGCGGGAGCCGGAATCGTTCGGGCGCGCGGTGGTGCGTAATCGAGGGATGCACTCACCCCGGTGCCGCTGGGGTTTGTTGTCATCTGTGCTTCCCTCCTCTCTTTACATCGTTGTGGCTCAGCAGAATTCGTAATCCTTGGTCACCACAGTCGGATGATAACTCTGTTCCGCGCGCGTGCCGAGTGGTCAGGTGACGCGGAATTCACATCGCTATCTGTGGATTTCGTGCCGTAGGGGGGCCGTCCGAGTTCGCGAGGGCTTGGGTACTTGCGGACAGTGAACGGGCGTGCATCGTTGGGTCAATCCTTGGATTCCGGTCGTCGGTCCACGTCGAAGTCGGGAGCTTGCAGGAATACGTGCAGCCTGCCGCCCGCTTCGAGGATGGTGTGGTCGCGGGTGATTTCGTCGAGCAGTGCTTCACGGTCGATCGTGACGAAGTCGGACAGCTTGTAGGCCTCGGCGATGCTGTTGATCTTGCGTTCGGCCTCTGCGAGGTGCGTCACGCCTTCAAGCACATCGTCAGGCGTCTGGTAGCTGTCGCAGTCCCGGCCAGCCCATTCGTCAAGGGCGCTCCCGATATTGGGTGCGTCACCAGGGTTCGCTGCCTGGAGAAACGCGTGCAGTGCGTCGCCGTCGGTCGGGAGCGGATCACCGTTTGGGGGCGGTGTCGCCGCGAGGGAGTAGGTGACGAGCCAGCACGCCCAGCGATGCAGGCCCTCCGGCACGTCCCCCAGGTGGATGCGTTCCAGTACCTGCGACCATATTTCCTGGCTCGCTGGAAGTCCCAAGATGATGAAGCGTAGCGTCGCTTCCTGCGCGTCGGCCGGGAGAAGGTCGTAGAGGCTCGCGGCAATGGTGCGGGCGATGTCGGTGCTGATCGGTCCTTCGCGGTCTACAGCCACGGACAGCTGAGCCCGGACCTGTGGAAGGTGCTCCTCGACCGCGATCTCATGCGCGGGCTGCTCTGGGGGCTGCAGAACACCGTCATCTGTGCTGCTGTCTCCATCGTTCTCTCCATCGGATTCGGCATGCTCCTGACGACCCTGCGGATCTCGGAGAATCGGATTCTGCGTGGCGCGGCGCAGGTGTGGATCGAGATATTCCGCGGACTGCCGCTGCTGCTGCTGCTGATCTTCTTCATCTTCCTCGGAGCACCGCGGTTCGGCATCATCGTGCCCACCTTCTGGGCATTGACCATCGGCATCACGCTATACAACAGCGCGGTCATGAGCGAGATCTTCCGCGCCGGTATCGCCTCACTGCCCAGGGGGGGCAGGCCGAGGCGGCTGCCGCAATCGGAATGCGCCGCTTGCAGATCCAGCGCATCATCCTACTTCCCCAGGCTGTCCGCATCATGCTGCCGGCCCTCGTGAGCCAGGTCGTGATCGTGGTGAAGGAGACCTCACTCGGCTTCGTCATCGGCTACACCGAACTGCTGCGCAGCGGCCGGGTGGCCGTGGAGTACCTGGGCGGTCAGTACGCGATCCCGATCTACGTGATGGTCGGCATCATCTATCTCCTGGTCAACATCTCGTTGTCCAAGGTCGCCCGCCGGCTCGACGCGCGCGGCTGACGCATCGACCCTGACCGATCCCGTTGGCACGTCGTCGATGTCGTGGTGACGAGATCGGCAGTCGGGTGGTCCCTATCCGGCGAAACCCGAAGATCTGTGCGCTGTCACAGGTGAGTCGAGAGCATGACGATCGCTGCGTGGGATCGGACGAACCTCCACCGGGAAGTCAGTGCTGTGGTTGCTGTCGCGATGTCATCGAAGTCCACGTCGAACATCGCGTTCGGTGACAGCAGGGCTGTCAGATCGGCGTCCATGTTCGGGTACGCGTCGAGTGCGGCCGACACCGGTTCGTAGTCCAGGGGGCCGTTCTTGCGATCAGCGAGATAGGAGGCGGCGAGTATCTCCAAGAGCGAATCCTCGTCGATCGTCTCCAACCGGGCCACGACCAGGGACAACCGGCCGCTCGTCGCCAGACAGCGACCGGCAGCGATTCTCCGAACCCTCGATGCGGCCGGATCGTGGAGCAGGTCCCGCAATCCGGCCACCGTGCGGGATGTGAGCGCGGTACCCAGCGCTGTCAGGTGCTCGAGGGCCGCAAAGCATGCCGCCGACTCGTCCCCGGTCAGCTCCAGGGCCTGCTCGGCGAGCGTGTCGATCGCGGCGGGGCCCCCTCTGGCGAGCAGGTCGAGCGCGGTTGCCTGGTCGAGATCGAGTTTCTCCGATCCGGCGAGCCGTGCCACCAGCATCTCGTGGCGGCGAAGGTCCGGCAGCGACTCCAGTTCGGTGACTGTGCGCTCGCGCGCACTGATCGACGGAAACGATCTGGCCAACTGATTGTCGGTCAGAGAAGACGTGGCCGGGCCTTCTCGTGGGTCGAAGCTCACCGCAACGAAGTCCGACGCTGCCCGGCTGGAGCCGGTGACGACGGTGGTCGCCTGCCGACAGCCTGTGACGATCGCGGCACGATAGTCGGCGAACACATGTGACCACCGTGATCCCGGTCGGCCGCCGTATGCGGTGACCGCCTCGGCTTCAACCTCGCCGCGCGGGGAGCTGTCACGGTGATGGGTCCACGATTCCGGGTCCCACACGATGTTCGGTTCTGCCGTGGCCGCCATCGCCGGCCACAGGGCGAGCATGTCCTGGGCGTGGATGTCGTACACGCACACCGCTCGTACCGATACCGAGTGGCACATCTCGACTTCGTCGACGAAGTCGAGAATCTCCCTGACGAGAATGTTCTGTACCCGCTCGCGCAACTCGGCCCGACTGCCGACAAACGTGGACACGGTTCGTGTCGGCACAACCGCCCGCGAGTTCGTCATCAGACGCCGCCCCTCACGTGAGGGCGATACCGAGACGACCTGCCATGACCCGGATCATGTGTTGGACACCGATCTCGTTCCGGCCGATGACCATGTGACTGTGCTGTCCTTGTCGAACGCCCTGACCGCACTGGGGGAGCATGGCGAAGTCCTCGTCGCGGACCGCGGCGTGGACCTGCGCGAAGATGTTGTCGTAGAGCTCGCGCTGTTCGTCGGTTGTGGCCGGGTACTTGGCCATCCAACTGTGGCGCACGGTACAACGGGTCGCGGAATCCTCGGGAAGGATCTCGATGACCTCCACCCCTACCGGGCTGTTTGCCAGGATGAGGTTCGGGTAGACCCAGTAGATCAGGCCCATCTGCTGAACCGGGTCCCACGAATCCGATGGCTCGGTGCCCTCCAGGTCGGTGATCCAGTTGAACGGAAAGCCGATGCGGTGGTGGTCGCCGAACTCGTCGTAGACGTGGGTGTTGGCTCGAGTGTTCATCCCGATGACGCTCTGTCCGTGCACGAACGGGAAGTGATAGCCCTCGGCGAATGCCTCCAGGGCGCCCTTCCAACTGACCGCCGAGGTCAGGAACCGCTCGTCGTGGTAGCCGTAATCGCCGTAATTCCAGAAGGCGAGTTCGTCGTTGAAGGAGCCCAGGTGCGCGTCGAGGTCGAAGGGGGCGTCTGCGGTGAGTACTGCCCAGACGAAGCCGTGCCGTTCCTCCGACGGCAATTCGACGAGCCCGTACTGTGAGCGGTCGATGTCGTCGAATCCTGCCTTGCCCGGGACGCCTTTCAGCTGACCACGCGAATCGTAGACCCAAGCGTGATAGGGGCAGGTGAAGCGGCGCGAATTACCCGATCCGCAGGCGGGCATTGCGCCTCGGTGCCTGCAGTAGTTGAGGAACACGTGTGCGACACCATCTCGGTCGCGGGTGATCAGCAGCGAATCGCCGATCACCGTGCGTACGACGTAGTCGTGGGCGTCGGGGATCTGGGCGCTGGCCAGGATGGCCATCGGAGTGTGGCGCAGGATCTGATTGTGCTCGAGTTCGGTGAGTTTGTCGTCCCGGTAGTAGTCGAGTGGGACACGCAACGTCGACTCGGCCATGTCGGTGGTGTCGTCGAGCGACAGTTTGAGAGCACGTCTGGTCAACTCGTGCCCGATCTTGGTCGGGTCGGCGGGCGCTTGGCGGGATTCCGTCGAAGTCATGAACGTCGTCCTTCCTCTGAGCAAGGAACGTGGGGGCTGTTGCTTCTGCTTGCACTGACTCACTAGACCATACAGATATTCCGTTTCATGTATGGCCTAATGGTCGGATCGCGGACGCGCTAGTCTGCGACAGCGGGTCGGGGAAGAGTGCCGCCGTAGAAGTGAGGTGAGTGAGGCTGCGTACCCACGGCTGGGGCGGAAAGACTCCGCGGTCCGATGGCGAGGCGGTGTCTCGAATCCTGGCGGCCGCCGGCGAGCTACTCGACGGGGGCGCCGACACGCTCTCGATCAGCGAACTCGCGACCGCTCTCGGCGTCACCCGGCAAACTGTCTACCGGTACTTCTCCAGCGCCGAGGAGGTACTGCGTGCCACTGCGGAGCACGCGACCGCTGATCTCGCCGAAGAAATCCGCGCTTCGGTCGGTGGGATCGAGGACCTCGCGGAGGCTGTGGTCGAAGCAGTCGCGGTCACCATCGAGCGGGTGCACGAGAACCCGCGGTTCCGAGTCCTGTTCACCGAAGAGCTCCAGGGCAAGGTCATCGTGGCGGTCACATCGGATGCGGCCATCGCTTCGGGGCGTCAGATCATCGAGTCCTTCGACGCAGACCTGTCGGCGTGGGATGAGGGAAGCCTGGGGGAGCTGTCCGAACACATGTTGCGCACACTGCAGAGCTTTCTACTGGACTCCGGCGGACCTGCTCGGCTGGGAGGTGACTTGCGTCGATACCTGCGACGCTGGGTCGGCGCGGCCATCGGTGCCCACCGGCCGTTGTACCGCCGTTCGCTCGACTAGACGGCCGTGATGCTTGGTGTATGGTCTACCGAGCGGGCGAGCCGATCTGGTCAGGTGAGCGCTCGTGTCTCCTGCCGGACAGCTGGTGGTGCTGTGCAGGGGGTTGGCACTGCCGTTCGCCCGCGTCGGTGCCGTGACGGCAGGGTGATCTTCTGCCGTCACGGCCTCGGTTGCCGGTTCGCGGATCTACTCCAGCCGTTCGACCAGGGAATCCGACAGTTTGTCGAGCAGGTCGAGGCTGGATTCCAGGGAGGACAGCTCCGATGCCGTGAAATCGGTCAGCGCTCGGCGGAGCACCGCTTCGCTGGCAGTATCGAACCGGGTCAGGAGTTCTACGGCCCGCTCCGTGGGAACGACCGGCGCGCGGCGCTTGTCGTCGGTGTCGGGCGCTGCTCGTTGTACGAGACCGGCGCGAACCATCTGGCCGAGGAAGTTGCTCACGGTCGGGCGGGCGAGCCGAAGGTGCGATGCGATCTCGCTCGGTGTCCGTTCCGTCCGTCGGTGTCCGGTGATCAGGATTCGCAAGACCTCGACCTGCGCGTCGGGGATGTCGGGCAGGTCGTCGGCCGCGCGTGCCGACCGGAGGAGGGCGCGCCGCAGTGGCCCGATGGTGTCGGCTAGTCGCGCAGCGAGCCCGGCGGTTGGACGAGTGCGGTCTCTCACAGAGCGGCCCTCCGAATATTGTTTTGTGACAAAATCACATCATGAACAGTCCGACATCGATCTCTGAGCCCGCGCCCGACCAGGACCTTTCCGGAATCGTGGGCCACCGGTTCGTGTACACCTACGCAAACGGCTGGCAGTACGAGATGTACGTGAAGAATAGATCGACCATCGACTATCGCATTCACAGCGGGATGGTCGGCGGGCGATGGGTGACGGACCAAGCGGTCGATCTGGTCGTGCTCGTGCCCGGCGTGTACAAGGTGTCCTGGACCGAACCGACCGGGACGTCGGTGGTCGTGAATGTCGTTCCGGGGGAACGGTGCCTGCACGGGACCATCTTCTTTCCGCGATGGATCGAAGACGACCCGTCGAAGACCGTCCTCCACCAGAACGAGCATGTCGACCTCATGCACACCTACCGGGACAACGGCCCCACGTACCCGATTCACGTGGTTCCCGAATTCGCCTACATCACCCTGTTCGAGTACGTGGGGCCCGACGACCCGTCGGTGATCGATCGGGCGCCCGAGGACCTGCCGCCCGGTTTCGGCGACCGGTCGAACTGATGGGGGCGCCCGGGCTGGACCACTTCGCACGGCTGTCCGTGCGCGTCGGGACACCGGTCGAGCTGGAGGCCTCGGCACGCGGGCGTCGGCGACTGATACCGATTCTGGGCGGCACGATATCCGGGCGGGACTTCACCGGCAGGATTCTCCCACTGGGATTTGACGATCAGTTGATCCGGACGGATCGGGTCGCCGATCTGCATGCGGAGTACGCTATCGAGTTCGACGACGGGTCGCGCGCGATGGTGACGAACGTCGGTGTGCGGGTGGCGGATGCGGAGGTCACCGCCGCCCTGCTCCGAGACGAGCCGGTGCCGGCCGAGCGCGTGTACTTTCGCACCACACCCAGAATCACCTGTGGAGCAGATCGGTGGGCGTGGTTGTCTGAAGTCGTTTTCCTAGGCTGCGGGATGCGGCGACCCGGGGTGGTCGACATGGATTTCTACATCGTTCGGTGAGGCATGACCGTGGCGTTCCTCTTGCTCGGGCGCGTGCCGTTCGCGCCACGATGGGCGCAACCGTGTCTCACTCGTGTTCGCCTGAATAGTGTTCGGTGCACCAACCGTGAATCGCTGCGAAGGACACTGCAAAGCATTTACTTGCGGCGATTCTCGTCCCATCGGATTCAGCTGTTGACGAGGAGCGAGGTATGACCGAACTGACACTGTCGCAAGCGCAGCACATCGTGGCGTCGGCTGTCGACGAGGCCGATCGGATCGGCCAGCCCGTGAACATCGCCGTGGTGGACGGTGGCGGCAATCTGGTGACGCATGTACGCCAGGATGGCGCGTGGATCGGGAGTATCGAGATCTCGATCGACAAAGCTTGGACCGCACGCGCTTTCGACCTCCCGACGTCAGAGCTGGCGTCGAACGCTCAACTGGGTGGCCAGTTCCACGGCATCCAGGTGACGAACGGGGGCCGGGTCACTGCGTTTGCTGGCGGCGTGCCGTTACGAATCGATGGCGTGGACGTCGGCGCCGTCGGTGTCAGCGGCGGTAGCGGTGAGCAGGACCAGGCCATCGCCCTGGCTGCCGCGGACTCACTCGAGGCCCGGGTTTCCTGAGCGCGAGTGGCTTGAGCTGGCCGCGGGCGGCGAAGCCGGGACGGTCGATCGCCGGCGAACTGTGCTGCCGGGCGGCCACTCGCTACGCCGACGGCGTGACCACACGGCCTGATTGCCATGTGTATGGTCTGATTCAGCACACTCGTTAGGTCGCGCGTCCCGAAAACGCTATGACCAAGGTCACATTCTGATTTTGTAACAAAACTATATCACCACCGCACCGCCATGAGGTAGGATTGAGCGCAGTCTAGGGAGGGCGGGAACCCATGGTGCGTCGTCGGTTGAGTTGGCTGCTGGTCTGTGCGATCAGCCTTGTGGGGGTGTCGGTGGTGCCGCCCCAGAACGCTGCTGCCTCTCCGCGTGCAGTGCAGACCGGTTCAGGGCTGGTAAGAGGTGTGAGCGTCGATCACATCGAACAGTTCCTCGGAGTGCCCTTCGCAGAGGCGGACAGATTCGCGCCGCCCCGTTCCCCGGGCAGGTGGGGCGGGGTCCGGACGGCCGACCGGCACGGGCCGCAGTGCCCGCAGAAGACACCGGGTCCGGTGCCGCTGCCGAATTCCATCCCGTTCCCATCCAGTGAGGACTGCTTGTCGATCGACCTGTACGTCCCGGCTGGAACCACGTCTCAGGACAAGCTGCCGGTGATGGTGTACCTATTCGGCGGGGCCTACGTTCTCGGCTCGACTTTCCAATACGATTCGCCCGCCGACCTCGTCCGGCGCGGCCGAGTGATCGTTGCCATCCCGAACTATCGCGTCGGTCCCTTCGGGTTTCTCTCGTTGCCGGAGCTGGCCCGTCAGAACGGTGGCGTCTCCGGGACTCTCGGGACAGCGGACCAGCAGGCGGCGCTGCGCTGGGTGCGGGACAACATCGGTGAGTTCGGTGGTGATTCCGGCAACGTCACATTGTTCGGTGAGTCCTCCGGCGGGATGAGTGTGTGCACCCAGATCGCCTCGCCGGGATCGAGGGGGCTGTTCCGTCGCGCAATCATCCAGAGCGGTGCCTGTGCCCGGAGCCCAGTGGTCCCGCCCACACGTGAAAGTGGATACGAACGCTCGATCGCCTACGCGAGTTCGCTGGGCTGCCGGACGCCGAGTACCCGACTCAGTTGTCTGCGTAAGCTCCCCGTCGATCGACTCCTCGAGTCGCCGACCACCGGCTTCGACTCGGCGAAGACGACTTGGGGGCCGTTCATCGACGGCGTGATCGTCACCAAGACCCCGGAAGAGGCCTTGCGTGAGGGTGCGGCCCGTTCGATGCCGCTCATCATCGGCAGCAACGCCGAGGAGGGTGACATCTTCGTCGCACTCTTCGAGTACATGAAAGGCCGGAACCCGACCGAGGACGGATTCCGTTCGATGGTCCGAGACCGGTACCCGGACAAGGCCGATGCCGTGCTGGCGGCCTATCCGGTAGAGCGGTATCCGTCGCCTGCGCTCGCGATGTCGGCGGTCTACACCGACTCGCTGTTCGCTTGTCCAGCACAGGCGACCTCGGAAGCGGCCATCGAGGGCGGGGCGAGGGTGTGGCAGTACCGCTTCGCCGCGGCGCCGCTCGGCCGGCCGCACCCCCTGGTGCCCAGGTCGTTCCACGGTGCCGAGCTGACCTACCTGTTCTCCCGGCTGGGCGGTGTCCCGATCCCCTGGGCCGGTCCATCGCGCGAATTGGCGCTGCAACTACGAGATCAATGGGCGGGATTCGCCCGCAACGGATCTCCCGAGGCGGCCGGGTTGCCGGACTGGACTCCGACACAGGTGGGCTCACCGCACTATCTCTCGATCTCGGACTCCGGATCCGCGATGCGCTCGGATTTCGGCCGGTTGCACCAGTGTGATCTCTGGGCGGACCCACCGCGCTGATGTCTGGCGAACCATCCCCAGAACGGCTACCCAGCACTACCACGAGGAGATTCTGATTTCGATGACGATCTCGCGTAGGTCGGTCCTGGCAGGAGCGGTTGGGCTCGGCGCCACGGCCGCATTGTCGCCGTCACCAGTGTCCGCGTCCCCGACGAACTCGCGACGGGTGCCGACGACTCGGGTCGAGCACCGGGTTGTCGTCGTGGGCTCGGCTTCGGCGGCGGTGTCGCGGCCCTTCGCCTGACACAGGCCGGAGTGCCCGTGGTGATGATGGAGCGAGGCCGGCGGTGGATTGCCGGCCCCGACTCCGACACCTTCCCGAGGGCTGCCGAGCCGGATCGGCGGATCCTGTGGCACCGTTCAAGTCCCCACGTTTTCGGGCGCACACTCGATGTCGCGCCCTACGTCGGGCTGATCGATGCCGTGGTCGGCGACAACATGACCGCGCTGTGTCCCACGGGTCTGGGTGGAGGATCCCTGATCTATCAGGGAATGTCACTGCAGCCGTCGCACGAGGTGTTCAACGAATTCTTTCCGGAACAGTTGGACTGGCCCACGATGAACCGCGTCCACTATCCAACCGTAATGCTTTTCTCACCGAACGTGGCCGTCTGGCCCTGGCTCAGTGCGTTGTCGACCAGGGTTGGCCTCTGCGACGAGCCGCGGAACGATTCAACTGCTCCACCGCGACCGCCAAGAAGTGGGCTGACCGCTACCGGCAGACCGGTGAGGCCGGCATGGCAGATCACTCCAGCCGCCCCCGCCGCTCACCCACCCGACTTGCGGTGCGCCGTGAACGTCGAATCATCAAGCTGCGGTTCGTGCGTCGCTGGGGCGCTGCACGTATCGCCGCGCACCTGCGGCTGGCGAGATCGACCGTTGAGGCGGTGTTGCGCCGGTATCGGATGCCGCTGTTGCGTCACGTGGATCAGGCCACCGGGCTTCCGGTACGCCGGACCCCGCCACGCCACTACGAACACGACGCTCCCGGCGACCTGATCCACGTCGACATCAAGAAGCTCGGCCGCATCCCAGAAGGCGGTGGGCACCGCAAACTCGGGCGCACGATCGGCAACCGGCACAACAAGAAACACCGCCCGGGGTACGCGTACTTGCACCACGCCGTCGATGACCATTCCCGGCTGGCGTACTCGGAGATCCTCACCGACGAACGCAAAGAGACCGCCGCGCAGTTCTGGGACCGGGCCACGGCCTTCTTCGGAGCGCACGGCATCACCGTGCGACGAGTGATGACCGACAACGGAGCCTGTTACCGCTCAAAGGTTTTCGCAGAATCTCTCGGCGCCGAGATCAGGCACAAGATGACCCGTCCCTACCGTCCGCAAACCAACGGCAAGGTCGAGCGCTTCAATCGCACCCTGGCCTCGGAATGGGCCTACGCCGAGTTCTACAGCTCAGAGACCGCCCGCACAGCCACCTACGGCGACTGGCTACACCACTACAATCACCACCGAGCCCACAGCGGTATCGGCGGACTCACCCCGATCGAACGCCTACACGTTCACAACCTGCCCCGGTCTTACAGCTAGCGCAGTGTCGCGGACTCGGCAGTTCGGTCTGTCGCTCTTGGGCTCAATGCCCGAGATCGCCGCCGACCTCTACTCCACTGACGGAATCCATCGGGATGTCGCAACCGGAAAAGCGGCCATAGGTCGAAACGAGATCGCCCTATCGCTAACAGGATTCCTGGGCCGGATGAC
This sequence comes from Gordonia sp. NPDC057258, assembly GCF_042668985.1. Classification (NCBI taxonomy): domain Bacteria; kingdom Bacillati; phylum Actinomycetota; class Actinomycetes; order Mycobacteriales; family Gordoniaceae; genus Gordonia; species Gordonia sp. NPDC057258. Next base: position 20,778 of record NZ_JBHUXZ010000031.1, on the reverse strand, counting down.
GAAGGCGAGCTGGTCCACAACAAAGGTACTGGGCCGTGACAAATGGCTGGCGGCTCACTACGAGCTCACCGGCTACTGGAAGCTCCGAGGCGGCGAGACCCGTCCTGTGCGACTGCCTGGAACTCATGTGTTCATTATTGCCGGTACAAGAATCAGTCAAACAATGGACTTCTGGAGCATGGATGAGTTCGTACAGCAGTTAGAAGGGGATATCTGAGTAACGTCGTGATTGCGTCATAGAGCACCTGCTTGTGTGTGTGGAGTGTCCGTCGTATGGTTCGCGAAAGGAGGCATAGGTCCCGATTGCTCACTTTCGCCCTGTCTGTACTGGCGCTCGAGGGGTGAGCGCTGGTATATCGGCGCTGGTTAGGTTGGAGTCTTTTGGGGATAGCACTGAGTGGTCAGGGAGCCGATCACCGAGTACCGGGGTCCTCTGCCCGGACGGTATGAACAAGCCCGGAACCGGTTTCAGCGATGGTAACGCCGCCAGTTGCTGGGGACACGACACCGCCCATCGAGGTGCCCACCAAGTGGGCACTCATCGAGGACTTCGACGACATCCACCGCATCCCGATTTAGTTCCACCCGATCAGCAGCGGGGGCTCGGCGAGTAACCGCGACGGTAGGGGGCGATAAGGCGAAGCCGGTCGGCGTGAACTTTCTGCTCCCCGAACGCGGCGGCCGCGGAGTTCAAACTACCGCGCACGACCACCACACACAGTCTGCTGTCGCCCCAGCGTTCAACGGCAAGTTCAGTCATATTATCGACCTCGCTTCGCTACCGTTAGGGGGACCACCTACGGGCAGCTGATCGCGCAGATCAACGCGGCGGTGGGTGCGATCGCGGCGCGCGGTATATGGGATCGGCGATGTGGTCGGTGTGTTGTCGCCGAACCCGCGTTTGCGGCCGTCGTCCACGAGATTCTGCGCGGCGGTGGTATCGCGTCATCGATCAACGCGCTGTTCACCGGTCATCCCCGGCGAGTGCTGGGGTGCCGCACACGGCCGAGCCCCGACGATCAGCTCCATGACGAGAGGCTTCCGCACAGGTCGGCCGCGGCGCCCATTGGCCTCACGCACTAAGGGATATGGTGGGCATGGGTCGATTGGAGCCTAACTGGCGGTGTACCGCGTAAGGAGGTGGGTGACTTCCGGATGTTGGAGGCGGTTACGGCGCGACGGAGAAGATTCGCCCAGGGCTGCGTGACTCGGCATTCGTCATCGCTATTGCCTGTCCGCTTCGGATTCGCGCCGGTTTGTTGCGCGCTGGCTTCGAAGGGCTTATCGGAGTCGTACCTCAAACGAGGGGTAGTGAGCATCCGCGAGCATCCGTTCCGGTGAGATGGGGGCAATGATGTCGTGCGGAGATGGCGAACTGTTGGAAGCACCCGTCGAGTTCGAGGTAGATCGTGCCCTTTGCGACTACTACGCGGTTGGCGTCGAGACCGAGCAACTGTCCAACGACAAAGGTTGCGCTCAAGGTTGCGACGTTTCTGGTGATCCCCAGCGGTAGAAGGGATCCGGTGTCGGTGAGTGCTTCGTGTTCGCCGGCTCTGAGGACGAGTCTGGCGCCAGGGTGTACACCGTGGGCTGCTACGGACACGGCGATGTTGTCGCGGTCGTCGGAACCGACGGCAGCAAGGCATAGGGCTCGGTCAAGGCGGGCGCGTACGAGGAGGGTCCTGTCGGCACCGTGCCCGACGATGGTGGGAATGTTCAGTGCTCGCGCCAAGCGTAGGTTACGGGCTCGATCGTCGCGTTCGATGGCGACGACCGGGATGCCGAGCTTGCGAAGTTCGAGGCATAGCCGGAGACCGATCTGTCCCAAGCCGACGACGATGACGTGGTTGCGGCGGGGGAGAACCCGTTGACCTATCAAGCCGATGAGCCTGGTTCCGAGTAGACGTTCGATTATCCCGGCGGTGAACATCGCGGTGAACACGATCGCCGCCAACATCGCGAGGGCCGCGAACGCGTCATAGGTGTGGTCGCCGTGTGAGGCCGGTGCGGGACCGACGGTGGCGACGACCTGGACCGCTTCTTTGAGGGACTCGACCCAGTGGTGGCCCTTGCCGACAGTGAGCCATATCCAATCGATCAGGAGTATGGCGAGCAGCCCGGTGAGGCCGGTGAGCAGCATGCGGGTGCCGGCGTCGTGGGATCGCAGTGTGCCGATGGAATGGACGAAACGGCGGCGGATTCTGCTGGTGCGGCTGTGGGGTAGCGGCTGCCAGGTCGGTTGGTCGCCGGGGGCGGGATGCCGGAGGACGCGTGCGGTGCCGTCGGACGCGGTGTGTGCGGCGTCGATCGTGGCAGCGATGCACGGGCCGGCCAGGGACGGTGTCGCGAGGTCTGCGGGCGAGGTGACCTGGCAGTGGGGGATCAATCGGGTGAGCTGGTTGGCGATGGTGCGGTCGAAGACGGTCACGACCATCGGCAGGCGGGGACTGATGTGGGCGATGGCGAGTGCGTAACGAACGGCGACCGCGTCGTCGTGGGTGACCACGGCGACCCCGGCCGGGTCGTGCTGGGGGATCTGCAGAAGATCCGGGTCGTCGGGTGCATCGAGGTGGAGGACATCGAAGTGGCGTCGGGTGAGCGAGGCGCAGACGAGCCGGGCAACATTCGACGCACCGATGACAACGAATGGGGACATCGGGTCGACGCCGGTCACCGCACAGCTGCAGGGAAGGGGGTGTAGGCAGTGAAGATGCCACCGGAGCCGATATCGGACGCTGGGTCGATCAGCTCCGGCAGCGCCGCTTCGAGGCGTATGGGGGCAGCGGCGGTGACACCTGTCTCTGGAGTCGGGGTGGGTACCAGACGGATGTTGTTGATCCGTAGGAGCTCGCTGCCGAGTTCACGTCCGGCGGCGAGAGCAAATGATTCGATGGCACCGTCAATGGAGTCTCGCGCCGGCACTCGATCGGTGTCGGCGATTCTGCGAAGCGCGTCCAGGCCGGTGACGGTGACTATCGATCCGATGCCACCGGTGCGGTGGAGGGATACTGCAGCACGTCTGGTGGTGTGGAATAGCAACGCCATGTGGTCGTAGGTGAACCGGCCCCAGTCGGCAGAGCGGATGCTGCTCAGCGAGTGGCATGCGGTTTCCGGGCCGGGTAGCCAGGCGGTGTGCACGAGCGCGTCGATGCCGCCGTATCGTCGCTCGAGGTGGGTGAACATGTTGTCGACGTCGGATTCGAGAGTCAGATCGGCCGCGACCGTGTGAGCGATCCCGTCGTCATCGGTGATTCGTCCGGCGAGGTGTTCGGCAGCATCGAGGGTGAAGCTGTGCGTGAACACATGGTGACCGGCTGCCGCCAACGTTCGGGCCACGTGGGCGCCTTCGTTCTGTTCGACGCCGGTGACCAGGACACACAGTGAGGTGGTGGGCAGAGCCATCGGGTGCAGCGACGGTTCGGCGATGCTCATCTGAACTCGTTTCGAGGGTGCCGGGGGCGCGGGGGGATGCGTTCCGCGCCCCCGGGAATCAGGGTGGGATGGATGTCTGTCGAGGTCCACGGCCGTGGGATCCTGTGCTGACGAATCGGCGGCCGCCGCACGGGGGCGGGGGCGTGAGCGTGCTCAGTGAGCGGCCGGTGTCAGCTGTTCCGGTCCGGAGGTTTCGTCGGTGTCGGACAGGTCCTGCCGGTAGGTCTCGCGCATGGCGATCACGCAGAACACGGAGACGGCGCACATTGCGACCATGAACAGCGCCACGGCGACGTACGAGCCGGTGCGATCGAGCAGGTACGTGGCGACGATCGGTGCGGGAGCGCTCGAGGCGAGGGTGCCGATCGTGTAGCCGAAGGAGATTCCGGTGTAGCGGATGCGGGTGTCGAAGGCTTCGGCGAAGAAGGCTGCGAGGGGACCGTAGGAGGTTGCGAAGGCGAGGCAGAACACCACGAACCCGATCATCGCCAGCGCGAAGGATCCGGAGTTGACCAGCCAGAACCAGGGGAAGGTGAACAGCAGCATGGCGAGAACCCCGGCGAGGAAGACCGGCTTTCGGCCGTAGGCGTCCGACAGCTTGCCGAACAACGGTAGTGCGACGAACGTGACCGCCATAGCGACGAGGACGAGTGTCAGCATCTGGTTTCGGGTGTAGCCGACCTGCGTGACGCCGTAGCTAAGGCCGAATACCGTAGTGCCGTAGAAGGTGACGCCGATGGCGAAGTAGGCGCCGCAGGTCAGGAGGACCTGCTTGGGGTAGTGGCGAAGGACCACCCCGATGGGCAGCTTTTCCAGCTGTGCGTTCTTCTTGACGCGGACGAAGTTCGGGCTTTCGCCGACATGCAGTCGAACGAACAGGCCGATCGCGACGAATGCGCCGCCGATCAGGAAAGGAATTCGCCATCCCCAGGATTCGAACGCTTCGGGAGACAGTCCGGCCATCAACAGGAAGACCGTATTGCCGAGCATCAATCCTGCCGGCACTCCCATTTGCACCCAGCTGCCGTAGTAGCCGCGTTTGTCGGCGGGAGCGTGTTCGACGGCCATGAGAATTGCCCCGCCGATCTCACCCCCGAGTGCGAGACCCTGCACGAAACGCAAGGTGACGAGGATGATCGGTGCGGCGACGCCGATGGTCTCGTAGCTCGGGAGCAGACCAACTCCGAGAGTGGTCAAGCCCATGATGGTCAAGGTGATGATGAGCATGGACTTGCGTCCGATCCGGTCACCGAAGTGACCGAACACCACTCCGCCGAGCGGGCGCGCCACGAAGGCGGCGGAGAACGTGGCAAAGGCGAGCAGAGTGCCGATCAGAGAGTCGAACTCGGGGAAGAAGATCTTGTTGAAGACGAGTCCGGCTGCGGTGCCGTAGATGAAGAAGTCGTACCATTCGACTGTAGTGCCAACACCGCTGGCAAATCCTACTTTCGATGTTTGGGACATTTTTGGCATGTGGGGCCTCCGTTGTCACGAGCGCGAGATGATTTCTGCGACTCGAATATATGGGTGACCCAGAACACACAACATCTCCATGTGGAGAGGTGGAGTGCGCTCCGGAAAAGCGAATTTGCTTCAGAGCAAGCGAAGTTCGTGAGCGCGTGCAATGGCTTCGACGCGATTGCGCGCGTTCAGTTTCTGCATGGCGCCCTGCAGATAGGTCTTCACGGTGTTGCGGGTGAGAGATAGTTCCTGAGCGATTTCGGGATTGCTGTGACCCATGGCCGCAAAGCGCAGCACTTCGTACTCGCGACGGGTCAGGCCGGCCCGGTACAGCGCCTCGGAGGGCACGACTTTTCGTGGTCCCGTCAACCTCGGGTCGACCACCCGGATTCCGCTGGACACACGGTGAATGGCTGTGGCGAAGTCCTGTCCGCTGATGTCCTTGACGAGGCAGCCGTCGGCGCCTGCTTCCATCAGTAGATCGATGGCGCCGTGATCGGCGAACGCGGTGAACAGCAATATCCGCGCGTGCGGCGCGGCTCGCCGAAGACGCGGAATCAGTTCCGGTGCAGGGATATCGGGAAGTCGAAGATCGAGGAGGATGACGTCGACGGGCAGGGTGCGGGCCAATTCGGCCGCGGCAGCGCCGGTCAGTGCACCTCCCACGACTTCGAGGTCGGTGTCCTCGCGGGCGAGAAGTTCCACACCGCCACGCACGATGGGATGATCGTCGACGACGAGGATGCGGATGGTCTTCGGTGGCGCGGTCATGTGCTCGGTCCCTCCAGGGCGTCGACCCAGCCGCGTACGGTGGTGCCGCTTTCGTCGTCGCTGACGACCGACATGCCGCCCCCGAGCCGCTCGAGGCGCCCTGCTGCCAATCCGAGCCCCAGTTGGCTTCCCCGCTTGGAATCGTCGGTGCCGTCGACGCCCCGGCCATCATCGCTGATGACGACCGTCACCCTGCCCGACCGCGCCGACAAGCTGACCACCACGGTGGACGCGTCAGCGTGTTTTTCCACGTTGACCAGCGCTTCGCGAACGAGGCGCTGGAGGGCCTCGACGCGGCTGGCATCGAGGTCGGGAGATTCGGTCAGGGGCACGAAGCGGGCCGGGATTCCAGTCCGGAGCGTGAATGCCTGGCAGTCCTCCTCGATGCCGACCGGGAGGTTTCGTTCGGGAGGCCGCGCGGTGAGGTTGGTAAGCGATCGGCGGATGGAGGCATTGACGGCATGGACCTGCTCGGTGATCTCCTCCAGGCGATCGTGGATCGCCTGCGCGTCACCGAGGGCGCGAAGGCTCTGCAGTTCGGCGCCGATCCGGAAGAGGACCGGGCTCACTGAATCGTGCAGGGATTCGGCGAGCCGTTTCCGTTCGGCTTCGAGCGCGAGTTCTGTTTGGGTTGCGGCCCTTTGGGCGCTGAGGAGAGTGACGGCAGCCGTTTCGGCGATCGATTGGATCTCTGCGATGACTCGATCACCGAAGGACGAATACTCGCGGGTGCCCACGTACATGGCGCCGAGTACATGTCCCTCGTAGGACATGGGCACTGCGAGCATTCCACGCAATGCCTCCTCTTTCACGAGCGCGTCGAAGTCGTGGGTGATTCCGGGGTCAGAAAGATAGTCCCGTACCCAGACGGGTTGTTTCTGTCTTGGGCCTCGGCACACACCGGCGACCCGCGCTTCCACGACGCCGCGATCCGCCACGCGCAGCGGCACATCGAACTGTGCATCCGCACCGATGGCTCGGTCTGTCAGTCGGCACGATTCGACACATCCAATGGTGCACTGCTGGACCGATACACCCACAAGGGCATGAACGCCGACAGCACCTGGGGCCGGGCACAGGCGTGGGCGATGGTGGCATACGCCCAGGCTGCACAGTGGGCATCGCCGTCCTTTCTGCCGACCGCCGTCCGACTGGCGGAATGGTGGCTCGACCGCACACCGAACGGCGCGGTCGTGTCCTGGGATTTCGACGCCGGCACCGGTCCGGACGTTCCGATCGACACCTCCGCCACGGCCATCGCCGCTGCCGCGCTGCTCAAGCTCGACCGGCTCGTCCCCGAGCGGACCGACTTCCGGGAGGATTTCGTCGGCATGTTCACTGACCGCCGGCACGCCGCGGCGCACCTGGGCGGGTGTACGGGACAACGTGACGGGGTTGCCCATCAGCCGGGTGGTGCGCACACCCTCGATCTCGACGTCGACGAGCGTCCCGTTGTGACGCGTCTTCAAAGCACCCGTCCATCAGGATCCCTGCCGGTCTGCTGTCGTGCGGTCCGGTGGGAGTGAGGTGATCGAGGAGTGCCTCGACGTGGGCGACGGCCCGGTCCTGGGGATGATCGAGCGCCTCTTGCAGGGTGAGCAGCGGTGCGCAGAGCAGATCGACCCCATCGAACAACTCCGCCGCCTCGGCGGTGCTCAACTGTGCGACCAGCGGACGCAGAACCGCGTTGGCGGCCTCTTTGTTCTCCGCCTGAAGTTGTGGTGTTGCGAATGTCGGCTGGACGGATAGATCGTCGATGTCGAGGGCTTTGCATGCCAGCCGCAGAGCGTTCTCGCGGAACAGGCCGAGTACCAGGAGCAGGCCGTCGGTCGTTTCGAAGATGCCGCTGTACCAGTCGCTGACCCAGTTGGTCTCGCGCTGGTACGCCAGCAGTGTGGAGCTTTCGAGAGTTTGCAGGGCCAGTGCGGTATCGAAGAGGTTGACGCTGACCTTCTGGCCGCGGCCGGAGCGCTCGCGTTCGAACAGTGCAGCCAAGATCCCTTGGGCGAGAGCCATACCCGAGGCGTAGTCCACGGTCGGTACCGGATGTACGTATGCCGAGATCGACGGGTCCCCGCACGCGCGTGCCATACCGCTCAGTGCCTGCGCGAGCATGTCCTGGCCTGCTTTGTGGGCGTACGGTCCGGTCTCGCCGAATCCGGTCGCGGTACCGTAGACGAGCCGGGGATAGCGCTCGTGCAGATCGTCGTAGGTCAAGCCCAGTCGTTCGACTGCCGCGGTCCGGTAGCTGTGGATGAGAACATCCGTCTCGGCGAGGAGTTGATGGAGAATCTCCTGTCCCTCAGGAGTTTTCAGGTTCAGTGCGATGCTGCGCTTGTTGCGGTTGACCGCGGCGAAGTAGGCGCTGGGACGACTTTCGTCGAGTGACTCGCGATCGAGGCCTCGCAGCATGTCTCCGTTGACACCGCGCTCGACCTTGATCACTTCGGCGCCGAGGTCGCCGAGAACCTGCGCCGCCACTGGGGCCTGCATGATCTCGCCGAGATCGAGTACCCGGATGCCGCTCAGCGCTTGCTGTTGCTGGGGGTGGTGCACGGTGCGCCTACTTTCCGTAAACCGACTTGGCGACGATGAGTCTCTGAATCTGGTTGGTGCCCTCGTAGATCTGGGTGATCTTGGCGTCGCGCATCATCCGCTCGACCGGATAGTCACGGACATAGCCGTATCCGCCGTGCAGTTGGAGCGCATCGGTGGTCACCGACATGGCGGTGTCGCTGCACAGCAGCTTCGCCATGGCCGCCTTCGTCCGTCCCGCCGGTTCCCCGTCGTTGATGAGACGGGCTGCGTCGTACAGCAGCGCGCGGGCCGACTCGATATCGACGGCCATATCGGCGACCATTCCTCGCAGAAGCTGGAAGCGGGAGATGGACTGGCCGAACTGCTCGCGGTCGGTCGTGTACGACACGGCGGCGTCGAATGCGCCCTGTGCGATGCCGAGGGCCTGCGCGGCGATGAGTGCCCGGCTGACGTTCAGTTCCTCGGAGATGTACGCGAACCCCTGGTAGGGGTCGTTGACGACGCGGACGGCGGGCAGTCGGCACTCGTCGAAGATGACGTCGGTCGTGGGACTGCCGCGCATACCCATCTTTTTTTCGGGAGCGCCGAAACTGACGCCGGCGTCGTCCTTGTGCACGATGAAGATGCCGAGTGACTTCTCGCCGGTCTTTGCCAGTACCGCGTACCAGTCGGCCCACGGCGCGTTGCTGATGAACCGCTTCTGACCGTTGAGGATCCAGTCGGAGCCGTCCTGGGTTGCGGTCGTTGCGATCGCCGACAGGTCCGAGCCCACGCGCGGCTCGGTCATGCACCATGCGGCGCCGGCAGCGCCCGACGCGACGTCCGGTACCACCAGTTGCTTCAATTCGTCGGAGCCTTGGCGGAGCACGGTGGAGGTGCCGGCCCAGTTGACCAGCATGACCAGCGCCGTGCTTGCACAGGATGCTGCGACTTCCTCCACCGCGATGACCTGTGCGAGCAGGTCGGCTCCGCTGCCACCGAGGCTTTCGGGGTAGGCGAGTCCGGGCAGGTCGTTGCTGCGCAGGGCTGCCCAGGCTTCCGAGGGGAATCGTTCCTTGTCGTCCACATCGGCGGCGTGCGGTGCGATCTTGGTCTGCGAGAGTTTGCGGACGCTCTCGCGGAATTCGCGATATTCGATACTCATCAATTACTCCTGGTCTGTGTGGGGAAGGTGATGTTCGGAAGTTCGACGGTCACAGTGGGGGCCAGCTCAGGCCTGTCACGGACGAGGGGACACCGTCTGCGGCTGCCCGGTGGGCGAGGTCTTCGACGACACCGGCACGGCGCAGCACCTCCTCGGTCTTGACGTGGGTGTCGGTGGCGCGCCGAGTCGGGCCGTCGGAGAACACGGGGACCACGGGGACCGAATCCAGTGCGAAGTCCGGGTCCCGGGCCACGATCTGATCGAAGGTGGCCAGTTCGTGCGGTTCGAGTACCGGTGTCACGCAGGCATCCACCTCGGCGAACTCCGTGGTCCATTCCGCCATCGTCTTCGTCTCGAATGCTGTGGCCAGCGACTTTTCGATGTGATCCCAGGTGGACTCGTCGAAATGATTCGGAACGGCACCGAGGTCGAGGGTGGTCCACAACCGTTCGAAGAAGGCGGTCTCGAGGGCTCCGACCGCGACGTAGCGATCGTCCGAGCAGCGATAGCACCGATAGAACGGCATCGATCCGGTCAGTACGCCGTGTCCACGGCCGGGCAGCGTCGGCGTCTGCCAATCGACGAAGTTCATTCCCATCATCGACAGCACGCCGTCGACCATGGCGGCATCGATGTACCGGCCCTTGCCTGTACGGGTCCGGTCGTAGAGGGCGGACACGATGCCGAATGCCGACAGCAATCCGCCACCTGCGAAGTCGGCGACCAGGTTCAGCGGCAGTGTCGGCGGGTGATCCGAGGGGCCGAAGGTCCCGAGGGCGCCGGCGATGGCCAGGTAGTTGATGTCGTGACCGGCGCGCTGCGCCATGGGACCGTGCTGGCCGTAGCCCGTCACGCTGCAGTAGACGAGTCCGGGATTGACAGCCGACAGTTCCGCGTAGCCGGCTCCCAGCTTGTCTGCCACCCCGGGGCGGAATCCTTCCATGAAGACGTCCGCTTCCGAGACGAGGGTGTGCAGGGCGTCGAGGCCGTCGGTGGTCTTGAGATCGAGCGAGATGAATTCCTTGCCTCGCGACAAGGCGGGAACCGGAAGCCCGGAACGACCACCGCCGATGGCGATCACTTCTGCGCCGAGATCCGCGAGCAGCATGCTCGCGTACGGTCCGGGCGCCAGACGTGTCATGTCCAGTACCCGAACCCCCGCGAGTGGTCCTGTCGTTGCGGTCATCGTCGTCCTCCAAAGTCATCCGGTATCTCGTGTGATGCCCATCCTGAAGGCAGTGACCGCGCGCACAACATCTCCATGTGGAGATGTCGCCTCACATCGGTTCTCCCGCACACTGTGATCTGCACACTCAGCACCGGATGCTCCGAATTCGACAGGACAGCAATGGAAACCACTGCGACAGAAACTCTCCCCGACACCACCGCGCACGATTACGAGCAGATTCTCGAGGCCGCCGAGGCGGCCGCGACGCCTCTCGCTCGTACGGACTTGCACGAGCGAGCGCACCTTCTGCGGTCGGTGGCCGATGCGCTCGACGCCGCAGGGTCGGAACTGGTGCCACTGGCGGCCGCCGACAGCTCACTGCCCGAGCCGCGCCTGCGCGGCGAAGTCACGCGGACGACGACGCAGCTGCGGATGTTCGCCGAGGTCGTCGAGGAGGGCTCCTGGCTGGAAGCGATCATCGACACGGCCGATCCCGATGCGTACCCTGCTTCGAGTCCCGATCTGCGCCGGATGCTCGTGCCCACCGGACCTGTCGCGGTGTTCGGTGCGAGCAATTTTCCGTTCGCATTCGGACTCGGCGGCGGAGACACCGCTTCGGCATTGGCTGCCGGCTGCCCCGTCGTGGCCAAAGCCCACCCTGCTCAGCCACGACTTACCGCCGCCTACGCGGGCGTGATCTCGGAGGGTCTGCGGGCGGGCGGCGCCCCGGACGGCACCTTCGAGGTTGTGCAGGGCGCCGAGATCGGACGTCAGCTCGTCCAGGATCGGCGTATCACCGCCGTCGGGTTCACCGGCTCGACATCGGGTGGCCGTGCACTGGCCGATCTGGCAGCCGGCCGCCCGGATCCCATCCCGTTCTACGGTGAGCTCGGCAGCACCAACCCGGTGTTCGTGACGCCTGCCGCCGCCGCGGACCGGTCGGACAAGATCGCCGGCGAGTTCCTCGAATCGTTACTCCTCGGCGTGGGACAGTTCTGCACCAAGCCGGGACTGCTGTTCGTTCCCGAGCAGAGTTCGATCGAGCGGCTCGTTCGAACCGCGGTCACCGATGATTCGTCCCGTCTGCTGCACGCAGGGATCCGCCAGTCGTTTCTCGAGGTGTCCCAACAGATCCTCGACCATCCCGAGGTCCGGCCGGTGGCCGCGCCCGGGCAGAGTGGTCTGGACGATCTGTCGGTCCGCCCGGTCATCGGCGTGACCGATGCGCGGGCGCTACGCCGAAACCCTCAGGACTTGCTCGAAGAATGCTTCGGTCCGTTCGGGCTGATCGTGACCTACACATCGATCGAGGAGTTGTACGCGGCGATGGCGGTCCTGCCGGGCACGTTGACCGCAACCGTCCACGGAACCGATGACGATCCCGATGCTGCGGGATTGCTCGGTGCGGTTGCGCGCCGTGCGGGGCGCGTCATCTGGAATGGGTGGCCCACCGGTGTGGCCGTCGGTTGGGCTCAGCACCACGGTGGTCCCTACCCGGCCACCAACTCGGTACACACCTCCGTCGGAGCCACGGCGATTCGGAGGTTCCTGCGTCCGGTCGCCTATCAGTCGGTGCCCGAGGCGAACCTGCCGTCCGCTCTTGTCGATGCGAACCCGTGGGGTATCCCGCGCCGGGTGAACGGTCGGCTTTCGTAGGGTCACCGACCCTCGAGATATCACCTCGGTTCAGGCGGGGTACGCAGAGGAACGACGTCTGTGGGGCGGCTTCGGCCCTGTTCGCCTGCGACGCTGTGTCACACGAGCATCCAGATCAGCGGGGGCGGTTACGTCCGTGCAACCTGGTGACCACGTCGCGCAGATCAAGCCGCTCCACGGGATGACCCCCACGACGTGGTGATTGCGGTGCTTCCGTTCTTCCACATCTCGGCATGACGGTGCTGCTCACGGCGGCCCTCTACAAGGGGCCGGTTGGTGATCGTGCGCGCGGTTCGATCTCGTCGAGTTCCTAGAAACCGTGCAGAGTCACCAGGTGACCAGCGCTTCATCGCGCCACCGGTTGCGGTGGCGCTGGCCAAGCATCCCATCGTCGACAACTACGATCTGTCCGCCCTAGGTGATGACGTCGGGGGGCGGCGCCACTGGACGACGAGTTGGGCAAGGAGGTGACGCGGTTGAACGTCAACATGCTGCAAGTTACGGAATGAGCGAACTCTCCCGATGAGTCACCTGATCCCCGAGGACATGGGTCAGGTGCGGACTCGTGTGCAGCGACGGCGCGCGTCATCGACCCCCGGGCATGCGCTGCAGCCGCTGCCGAGGTTTCCGCGGTGACCGGTTCGCCATCGGCCAGCTGCTGTCGCCGTCGCTTCAACTGCTCCAGTCTCGCACCAGCCTTGCCCTGGTCATCTCGACTTTTGAGCCAGGTCTGTCGGCATCAACGAGTTCGATCCTCCCAGCTCGCCGCCGCTGACAAATCCTGATCACGCAGGTTGCCGGGTTGGGGCACGCGCCCGAGACGCCGCGTGCAGCGCGGATTTCAGCTGGCCACTCTACGTCGCCTGCGCGGCGCTCGTTCTCTTTCGGTGTCAATCAACCCTGTCGAGGTCTGCGACCGTCGACATCGCCAATTGCCGCCCTGGACTGGCGCAGCGTGACATGGCGTGGCGTTGTGTGGATCGTTCCGATCATCGGCTCGGCAGTGGGTGACTCATAAGTCACATGGCCGGCGGCCAGACGCCCACGGCCACCGACAAGACCCGATCCTCCGGCGCGGGCTGACAGAATGTCCGAAAGCGATCGCCGCCGACGCCGACGAGGACCCCGTGGCGGTGTCGTGCCGGGTCCTTAAGCTCTCCCGTCAACCCTCCTTCCGCCGGCTCGTTGCTCCTGTCACCACCGCCGAGTTGACCGCGGCGTACCGGCGCATGCCCCATTCAATATTCAACGCCAACCGAGACGATTCCGAGAGTTCGGATACCGGTTCCTCGCCGACGAAGCAGAGCGGGTCAAAGAACCCGATGAGCGAGCGGACCGCGTGGCCGCAACCGAAGATTCGAGCCGCCGGTCACGACGATCTGGTCCAACGCAGTTCACCGCCGACAGACCGTACTGCTAGTGGCTAACCGATATCACCGACCATCACACCGGCGAGGGCAAGCTGTACCTGCGTGCGAGCAAGGACGTCTACTCCGGGCGGATCGTACAGCATCGATCCCCGGATGAAGGCGCGGCTGGCCGGAGGCACATCTAGCAGTCGTCAAGTGGTTTGAATCGGCCGCTCACTCAGCCGCGGGCTAGTGCCTCGACCGACGCTTCGGCCGCTCTCGGCGGTTTCCATGGCCGCGCGGCGGCAAATCGCACTTAACTACATCGTGATCCGCGAGCGTATTCGAAGAGAGTGTGGAGTGGCCGCCGCGAGTCATCGCCAGGGGGACGGGGCGGACGCAGACTAGCGATGCCGCGACACCGAGCCCTACCCCCTCGTCGCTCCCGAACAATCGCGCCATCGGTGGACAACTCGGAGGACTTCGCGAGCGGACACGCGCGGCGTCGATTAGTGCTCATCGAGTTCGGTGGGACCGGGCCGGAAGCATGCCCGCCGAGCACGTCCTGCGGATCGAAGTTGGGTTCCCCGACTGGCGGTGGACCCGCAGGACACGAGCGGCATTCCACATCGGTCTCGACCACGCACGGCTTCGTCGCCGCACACGGCTCCAGCTGCCGCTTGCAGTCACAGCGGGACGCCAAGCTGACTCGATACCGACGGTCTGCCGGGGCGCGGTGTTGGAGTTAGGTCGACAAGCCGTGCTCGTGGTGCAGGGCAGCTTGGGCGGTGCGGCGTACGTGGTCGTACGCGGCCTGGTGTGCTAAGTCGCTGTCCGAACTCTGGATGGCGGAGAGGATAGCGCGGTGCTCGTTGACGACTTCTTTGTAGCGGTGTGGCAGGCTGAGCGCTTCGAACCCGAAGAGCCACATCGCGCCTCGAAGATTTGCCATTGTGGCTCGAGTGCGCTCGAGGCCCAGGTGTTCGGCTTGGAGAAGGTGGAACTGTTCGTCCAGGTCGAGGAAGGCTTGGGCGTTGTGGGGCGCGACGGCGAGCCGTTGTTGTTCGTCGATGAGGTTGGCGAGCTGTGTGACCTGTTCGTCGGTGTGCGTTGTGGCCAATTGCGCGGCCACGTAGGGCTCGAGTAAGGCGCGGAGGTCAAATATCTCGCTGCGCTCGTCCGCGGTGAGTTCGCGAAGCCGGAACCCGCGCTGACTAGCGATCTCTATGAGCCCTTCACGACTTAGGGAGATGACGGCTTCGCGTACAGGAGTACGTGACATCCCTAACTGTTCGGCCAGCTCGTTCTCCGAGTACATGACGCCCGCTTTGAGCGCGCCATCGCGAATCGCCTGCTGTAGCTGCAGATATGCACGCCGAGACAGCGTGGGTGGGCGTTCGACGGCTGTAAAACCTGAAAACTTGGCCATGACCTAACCGTAGCAAAATATTTACACTAGTATCTTGTATACTACACACTAGTGCCGTAGCTTAGGTCGTGGCTCACTCGCCAGGGAACAGGAGAAAGTACATGTCACTGTCTACGGACGACAAGATCGCTATCCAGGAGCTCTCGAACGCGCACATTGCGCACCTGGACCGACACGAGGTCGATGATTGGGTGGGGTATTGGGTCGACGGAGGTCAGTTCATAGCCACCTATGGGACTTTCACCGGACACGCCGAGATTAAGGAGTTCATCGAAGGTCATATCGCAGCCGGAAAAGAAGATGGCGCTCGGCATTTTATGACCAACTACGTGATCGATGGAGACGGTGATCGTGCGGAGTCGTACTGTTTGGTGCTGAAGGTGCAAGTGGAGAAGGCGCCACACATTATCGCCTCGGGCGTCTACCGCGATGTGGTCACCAGAACTTCGGAGGGGTGGAAGTTTCAGTCTCGCCAACTCGACGTCGACAATGGCGTCTTCGCTGCTGCTGCCGCCGCAGCGTCGGAATGAGGTGTCTCGATGACTGAACTTGCCACCGAGCGGTGGGGAGACTCCGGACCGCGAGTAGTGCTGGTGCACGGTAGCCTCAGTTCTGCGGCGACGGCGTTCGGAGAGCAGAAGGTATTGGCAGATCGTTACCAATTGATCGCTCCCTACCGTCGCGGATACTCGCCAAGCCCCTCGACAGACCGCATCGACCCTGACCGGGATGCAGTTGATGTTGTCGAACTTCTGGAAGAGGGGGCCCATCTCGTTGGTACCTCGATGGGGGGTGTTGTCGCGATGCGAGCAGCGGCGTTGGCGCCGGATAAGGTCAAGTCGCTGACGGTGATTGAACCTCCCGCAATGCCGAATGGTGCAGGTCGTCCCGCCGCGGATGCACTCTCGGCCGCGCTGCGCGGTC
Source organism: Gordonia sp. NPDC057258 (assembly GCF_042668985.1). Taxonomy (NCBI): domain Bacteria; kingdom Bacillati; phylum Actinomycetota; class Actinomycetes; order Mycobacteriales; family Gordoniaceae; genus Gordonia; species Gordonia sp. NPDC057258. Next base: position 4,906 of record NZ_JBHUXZ010000031.1, on the reverse strand, counting down.
ACTTCCAGAACTCAGATCTTGACGACCTAGAAGGTTTTGCGGCCGGATTTCTAGAGGTGCTGAGCGTGGACATGCAACTGCCTTCGCCGCTGCCCGCCGCGTTGGCCGAGGCCGTCCGAAACCTCACCACTGAGCGCCCCTGGGAGACGGGTGCACCGACGGCGAAGCTGTCCAGCGCGCCCTTCCCGAAGCTGGTCGTCACCGGCGGCGGGACACCTGGTTTCGAGGATGTGGCCGACGCACTCGCCGAGGAACTCGACGCCAAACGTGTGCTCTTTGAGGGAAGTCCGCACGCGGTACAGAGGATCGGCGATCGATTTAATCACGAGTTGCTCGCCCACCTGAACGCCGCAGAGCAGGCAACCTCTACGTAGTGGTAGGGAAGTGGCCTGGTTCCAAGCTGGCCTGGCCACTTCCCCTCAGGTGCAGGCGAGGAAAGCCAATGTGTGACTCGCGCTTGAACTCCAAAGGAGCCCTTCATGAAGATCGCACTGGTCCAGGTGGCCAGTCCCGACGACGAGACCGGCGCGCATCGACTCGAACGCGTGCGCACACTCGTCGACGGCCTGCCCGACGACGTCGACCTCATCGTCCTGCCGGAGCTGTGGCGGGTCGGTTACAACCACTTCGACGACTATCCGGCCTCGGCCGAGGACCTGTACGGGCCCACGGTGTCGACGATGGCTGCCATCGCACGCCGCCGGAACTGTTTCGTGCACGCGGGCAGCATCGTCGAGGATCGTGGCTCGGAACGCCTGCGCAACACCGCTGTCCTGCTTGGACCGGACGGTACCGTCGTGCACCACTACAGCAAGGTGCACGTGTTCGGTTATCGGTCGCAGGAGGCTCGGCTGCTGGAGCCTGGTGAGCAGGTCCACGCGGTGGACACTGCCTTCGGCCCGGTCGCGGCGACCACCTGTTATGACCTTCGGTTCCCCGGGCTCTGGTCCGAGATCGGCGCTGCGGGAGCGCAATTGGTGATCGTGCCGGCAGCCTGGCCGATGGCACGACGGGAGCACTGGCGGTTGCTGACCTCGGCGCGCGCCGTCGACAACCAGGTGTTCGTCATCGCGTGCAACGCCGCCGGTACCCACGCGGGGGTCGAACTGGCGGGTCACAGCCGCATCGTCGACCCGTGGGGATCGGTTGTCGCCGAGGCCGGTTCGGCCGAAGGGGTCACCCTGGCCGAGATCGACCCCGCCGTGGTCGCCGCGGTGCGGTCGGAGTTCCCGGTACTCGGCGACCGCCTTCCCGACTATTCCGTTCTGTCCCGTAGAAAGGTCCACTCATGACCGGCACCGACACCCGGGTGCTCAGCTTCACGATCGCCGGCACCGCCGAGCAGATCGAGTTCGACACCCTCCGCACTCTTGTCGCCGGGTACACCGGGCGCGACGAAGCCGCCGTGCGCCACCACATCGACGAGCTCGCGGCCATCGGGGTGGCCCCGTCGCCCGAGGTTCCGATGTTCTATCCGGTCAAGCCGGGCAGCGTCACCACCGACCCCACCACGGAGGTGCACGGTCGTGAGACCTCCGGCGAGGTGGAGCCGGTGCTGTTGCGCCGGGACGGACGCTGGTATCTCGGTATCGGTTCCGACCACACCGACCGACAGCTCGAGACCGTGGACATCGGCGACTCGAAACGCGCCTGCCCGAAGCCGGTCGGCCGGCAGGTCGCCGAGATCACGTCCTGGGACGACTTCGATTGGGACGCATGCCGTGCCCGCAGTTGGGTCGATGGCCGCCTCTACCAGGACGGCGCCCTGTCGGGATTGCGGACGCCGCAGAACCTGCTCGGGATACTCGCCGAACGCGAGGGCGACGACGGCGCCGACCTGCTTTGTTTCGCGGGCACGTTGCCGCTGCTCGACGGCACTTTCGTCTACGGCACCCGGTGGGATCTCGAACTCACGCTGCCGGACCGGGACCGTCCTCACCCACTCCTACACCTCAGATCCGGAAGGACGATGATGATGCGTACCGGAACCGACTATCTGTCCTCCCTGAACGATGGACGCGTGGTGCTCGTCGACGGGCAGAAGGTCGACGACGTCACCACCCACCCGGCGTTCGCTCCGGTCGCGGCGACCATCGCCGAGATGTTCGATCTGGCCGCCGACCCCGAGCGCGGGATGCAGTACACCGCGCCGGAGACCGGTGCCCCTGCCAACCGCACCTTCGGGATCCCCCGCAGTCGTGAGGAACTCCGACTCCGTCGCGAAGCCATCCAGACGTGGGCTCGGCACACCCATGGGTGGGTCGGACGTAGCCCCGACCATGTCGGAACCTTCCTCGCATCCTTCGCCGCCCACCCGGAGGTGTTCACCGGCGAGGGCCGCGACCTGTCGGCGAACGTGACGGCATTCCATCGTCGGTTGCTGGAGGAGAATCTGTATGTCTCCTATGCGATCATTCCGCCGCAGGTCTCGCGGGCGACCACGGCGTCGGGCTGGGAGGGCGAGTTCCTCCAGGCCGGTGTCGTGCGCGAGACCGATGAGGGGATCATCGTGCGCGGGTCGCAGATGCTCGCCACCGGCGCCGCGATCGCCGACGAGGTGTTCGTCTCGTGCATCAAACCGCTCGGCCCGGACGACAGTGACTTCGCCGTCTCGTTCGTGGTCCCGGTGGCGACCGAGGGCCTGAAGCTCTACTGCCGGCGGCCGTACGCGCCCGCCGCGACCAGCAGCTTCGACTACCCGCTGACCTCGCGGTACGACGAGCCCGACGCCCTGGTGGTGTTCGACGACGTCCTGGTGCCCTGGGATCGGGTGTTCGTCGACCGCGACATCGTCGGCGTGCGCCGTCAGTTCTTCGAGACCGGAGCACACGTTCTCGGCAACTGGCAGGCGCAGATCCGTTTCGCCACCAAGCTGAAATTCATCGCCGGCGTGGCGCGCCGGGTGACCCAGGTCAACGGCGTGGACAAGATCCCCAGCGTCCAGGAGAAGCTCGGCGAACTCGCCGCCGTCGTGTCCGGCGTCGAATCCGCGGTGCTGGCGGCGGAATACACGGCGGAGCCGGACGCCTCCGGGCAATGGCTGCCGGGTCGGCAGGCACTCTACGGGTCGATGGGTCTGCAATCGGAGACCTATCCGCGCGTGCTCGCCATCCTCCGCGACCTGGTCGGTGGCGGGGTGCTGCAGCTGCCCTCGAGCGTGCACGACCTCACGAGCTCGCTGACCGCCAAAGACATCCAGCACTATGTGCAGTCGCCGGGCGTGCCGTCCGAAGAGCGGATCAAGCTGTTCAAGCTGGCCTGGGACATCGTCGGTTCCGAGTTCGCCGGCCGCCACCAGCAGTACGAGATGTTCTACGCCGGAGCGCCTTTCGTCGTGAAGGGTGCCTACACCTACCGCAACTACGCCTACGACGACGCACTCGAGGACGTTGCAGGCTTCCTGCAGTCCTACAAGCTCGAAAACGCCTGAGAGGAGCCATCATCATGGCCAAACCCGAATACGAGTTCTTCCCGGTCACCGACGTGGAATACACCGTGTGTCCCGGCGGCGATCCCAAGATCACCGAACGCATCCTGTCGCGCGACCCGGACGGCAACGTCGCCACCCGCATCCTCCGCTACGAGGCGGGCGCCGACTCCAGCCCGATGGGCGTGCAAAAGCACGATTTCTGGGAGGAGGTCTACATCCTCGAGGGTTCGTTCGTCGACCTGACCCTGGACCAGACGTTCTCGGCCGGTGAGTACGCCTGCCGCCCACCGGGAATGCCGCACGGCCCGTGGCGTACCGACGAGGGTGTGCTCACCTTCGAGGTCCGCTACCGCAGCGCATAGGACACGATCATGACCCTGCCGGCCTTCTCTCGTCCCACTCCCTCCGACATGCGACGCAGCATGGGGAGGTTCACCACCGGTGTCGCGGTCGTCAGCGCCGAGGACTCCGACGGCGAACCGTGCGGCATGACCATCAGCTCGCTGACGTCGGTCAGTCTCGACCCCGCGATCATCCTGGTGTCGCTGACCCATGGATCGCGGACCACGGATGCGGTGGAGACCGGCGGGCGGTTCGCAGTGTCGATCCTGTCGTCCCGGCAGGAGGCGGTCGCCCGGCGGTTCGCGACCCGTGGCGGCGCCCGCTTCGAGGGGCTGCCGTATGACCGCACCGCGTGCGGGCTTCCGGTGGTCGCCGATGCTCTCGCGCACCTGGAATGCACGGTGCACAGCGCGCACAACATCGGCGACCACCGGGTCTTCTACGGCGACGTGTCCGAGCTGCGGTGGCGCGACGGCACCGGCCTGGTGTTCTACTCCGGCCGGTTCGGCGACTTCCGCGACTTCGGTCACGACGAGATGCCCTGGTTGTTTTGACCCGTCGGTACGCAACTTTGAAGGAAGGCACCATGCCCGCTCCACTTAGCGGAGAGGGGTGTGCAGCAACGTTCGTGTCCGCATCGCGCTGGCCCGTGCAGGATTGCCGGGGGTGGGGTTTGCTGGAGCCTGGTTTAGCTGGCTCCAGCGAAGTACCCCAGGTCTAGTTCCTATGTTGTTGCGAGGGCCGGGACGGCTGACTCGCAGATAGCTGAGGCGCCGTTGAGGGCTGCCTCGAACTCTGTGAGTGGTTGATAGTCGAGCGCTTAGTGAAGACGTTGTTGGTTGTACCACCAGACCCATTCGCACGTGGCCAGCTCCACCTGCTCGGCGGTGCGCCACGGTCGACGTTGCCTGATCAGCTCGGTCTTGTAGGACGCGTTGACGCTCTCGGCAGGGCGTTGTCATAGGAGTCGCCGACAGTGCCGACCGAGGGAATGATTCCCAACTCGATCAGCCGATCGGTAAAGGTCAGCGATAGGTGCTGGGCGCGTTCAATCGGTCGATGCAACACTGGGTTGTTGTAGCGAGTGTAGTTGTTCGCCAAAGACTTCGGCGGGAGTTTTCCATCCAAGGACTT
>NZ_JBHUXZ010000030.1:0-65480 GCF_042668985.1 Gordonia sp. NPDC057258 | reverse complement strand
GAGGTGCCTTTCTTCTTGTGACTATTTGTTTGTGGTGAATCAATAATCACAAGGCAGACAGGCACTTTCGCGTATCACACGCCGAACACCAGCAACATCAGTGAAATATCCAGGCTCAGGGAGCGGTGGCAGACGCGGCCCGGTTTCCTGCTCCCTGAGGTGCGAACGAAGCGAGCCCAACCACCGCTCCCTGAGGAGGCCGGAGCCTGCGGAGGCCGTCACGAAGGGTCTCGCAAGGTGTCTCACCAGGCCCTTCGTGGCTCGTCGCTAGCGCTCCTCGCACCTCAGGGAGCAATGGATATGTCGTTCTCTCGGATCAGGGAGCAGGGGTGAGCTCAGTCGTCGAGGTCGTCGAAGTTGTCGATCAGGCCGCGGCGCCGGGGGCGATCGTCGGCGTCCTTGACCCGCTCACCGAGGCGGCGCCGGAGCTGCATGGCGATCAACACGACGTTCACGATCACCACGGCGATCCCGACGGCCACCCAGAACCACCGGCCGTCCTGCCACCAGCCGACCGTCAGCCAGCCGATGCAGAAGATGAGGATGGTCGCGCCGACGATGGTCAGCGTCATCGAGAACGTCTGCGCGCTCCGCGAGAAGTCGGGGCCGGTGGTCACGATGATCTCCTGCAGTGGTGGACAGCTGATGGTCGCGGCCGCCGACATGGGCAGCGTGCCGTTGTGGAGCGCAGGTCAGGACTGGATCACCATGGCAACCGCGACGAGGACGGCCACCACCACTATCGCAGCGACCACAAGCATGACCTGCGTCGGCCCCGGCATCTCGCCACCGGAGGTCAGCGCTCGCGTGGTCCGTCGCCACCGCCAGGCCCCGAGAACCGCCAGCGAGGCACCGAGTCCGACCATCACGACGCCGAGCGTGATGTCGACCATCGGCGTCGTCTCGTCGGGAGCGAGGTAGACCACCGCGATACCGGCCGCCATGAAGCCGAGTGCGGTCCGGACCCAGGCGAGCAGCGTTCGTTCGGCGGCGAGGGTGAATCGGGCGTCCACTGCGCCTGGCGGTCTGGTCTCCAGCTCGTCGGCGTACGACTGCCCCGGGTTCACCGCATCCGGAGTCGCCGGGTTCGGGGCACTCACCCCGTCAGCCGGCCCGTTTGCCCGTTCGCTCGTCAGTGCTCTTGCCCTCTCGGATCGCTTCGGCGGCGAAGGCCGCGGTCACCTCGACCGCGTCCAGGGTCTCCGGGTGGCGGGCGCTCAACACCGGGAAGGCGTGCACCTGCCATGCGTAGAGGTGCGCCACGGCCGTGACGCCCGCAGCGTCGAGCGACTCGACGAGGTCGATGACGTCGGGCTCGAGCATCTCACCTTCGGCCGCGACCAGCACGGTCGGCGGGAACGAGGTGAGATCGGCGTCGGCGATGCGGCGCACACCGGTCAGCTGGACGGGCCCCTGGTCGAATTGGGGCGCCAGCCGGGCCATCTTCGACTTGGGCAGATAGGCGTCGGATCGACTCGAACGGTCCGGGTGGACCCCCAGGTCCATGTCGAGGAGCGGCGAGAACCCGATCAGCGCCGTGGGTGTGGGCAGGCCGCGGGCCGTGGCGGCCTCGACCACCTTCGCGGCCAGGAAACCGCCGGCCGAGTCACCGGCGACGATCACCCGTCGGAAGCCACGCTCGTTGATCAGCTCCGCGTAGGCGTCGACCGCGTCGACGACCGACGTGCCCACCCCCGCCTTCGGCAGCTGCCGGTACTCGAGTGCGAACACCGGCACCTCACACGCCCGCGCCATCCGCGCGGCGATCGACCGGTGCGTACCGAGTCCGCACACCACGAAGGCGCCGCCGTGCAGGTAGAGCATGGCGGTGTCGCCGTCCCGGCGTGACGGTCCGACCGGCATGATCAGCTCGGCGGGCCGCCCGGCGAGGACCAGCTGCTCACGGACCACTCCGCGGGGTTTGGGTCCAACGGCAAAGATGCGGTCGATGAGGAACAGCCCCGCCAGCCCCTGCTTGTTGACCGGCCACAGCGCCAGGGTCGGTTTCAGGAGCGCACGCGCACCGAACCAGATGGGGAACGACCGCAGGCTCGGCCGACGGTGATGAACGATGGGCATCAGATTCCTCCTGTGCCCGAACGTACACCCCGCGAGCGTCCGTTTCAGTCCGTTCGTCGGGGTCGCCGTTCACGGTGTCGAGGGCGTTCGGTCACCTTCGTCGGCTATATTCTCGGACTCGTGACCAGATCGCGGATGCGCCCGGCAGGTGCCGTCTAGGTGCCCATTCCACCTCAATTCCTCCTGTCTGCACAGGCAGACCCGCCGCGCACCCTCTGCGACGTGCTCACCGCCACCGCGCGTGCACACCCGGATGCCGCGGCCATCGACGACGGCGAGATGACCCTCACCTACGGCCAGTTGCTGGCCGTGGTCCGCCGCACGGTCGCACGTCTCGGCGAGGTCGGCGTCGGGCGGGGAAGCCGGGTCGGCATCCGGATGCCGTCGGGGTCGCGGGACCTGTACGTCGCGATCCTGGCGACCCTCTATGCCGGCGCCGCGTACGTGCCGGTCGACGCCGACGACCCGGACGAACGCGCCGAGCTCGTCTTCGGCGAGGCCGAGGTCGACGCCATCGTCGACGCCGACGGACCCCGTTCGACGAAATCGGCGTCGACGCCCGCGGAACCCCCCGCCCGCCCCACACCCGACGACGACGCGTGGATCATCTTCACCTCCGGTTCCACCGGCAAGCCGAAGGGCGTCGCAGTCACCCACCGCAACGCGGCGGCGTTCGTCGACGCCGAGGCGGCCATGTTCCTGCCGGACGCCCCGATCGGCCCGCACGACCGTGTCCTGGCCGGACTGTCGGTCGCGTTCGACGCCTCGTGCGAGGAGATGTGGCTGGCGTGGCGCAACGGCGCGTGCCTGGTGCCCGCACCGCGCTCGCTGGTCCGCAGCGGCATGGACCTCGGTCCGTGGTTGGTGGCGCGCGACATCACGATCGTGTCGACGGTTCCCACGCTGGCATCCCTGTGGCCGCCGGAGGCGCTGGAAGCCGTGCGGCTGTTGATCTTCGGCGGCGAGGCCTGCCCGCCCGAGCTCGCCGACCGGCTCGCCGTCACAGGTCGCGAGGTGTGGAACACCTACGGCCCCACCGAGGCGACGGTCGTGGCGTGCGCCGCCCCGCTGGGCGGCGACGGCCCGGTCCGTATCGGATTGCCGCTGCGCGGTTGGGATCTCGCGGTCGTCGATGCCCAGGGCCAACCGGTGGCCGAAGGCGAGGTCGGCGAACTGGTTATCGGCGGCGTCGGCCTGGCGCGCTACCTCGATCCCGCGAAGGACGCGGAGAAGTACGCACCGATGCCCACGCTCGGCTGGGAACGCGCCTATCGCAGTGGTGATCTCGTGCGCCTGGACACCGCCGGCCTGTTGTTCATGGGCCGCGCCGACGACCAGGTGAAGGTCGGCGGACGGCGCATCGAACTCGGCGAGATCGACAACGCTCTGCAGAACCTGCCCGGCGTGAGCGGAGCCGCGGCCGCGGTCCGCAAGTCCGCGGCCGGCAACAGTCTGCTCGTCGGCTATCTCGTGTCGGCCGATCCCGGCTTCGACGTCGCGGAGGCGCACGCCGAGCTGCGGCGACAGCTGCCCGCCGCGATGGTCCCCACCCTTGCCCTCGTCGACGAATTGCCCACGCGCACTTCGGGGAAGGTTGATCGTGATGCGCTGCCCTGGCCCTTGCCGGGCAGCGACAGACCAGTCGATGACGACGTTGAACTCAGCGAGACCGAACTGTGGCTGGCGCAGCTGTGGACCGACGTCCTCGGCATGACCGTCTCCAGCCCGGACGTCGACTTCTTCGCCGAGGGCGGTGGATCACTGGCCGCGGCCCAGCTCGTCACCGCGGTGCGGGAACGCTACCCCGACATCTCGGTGGCCGATCTCTACGACCGTCCGCGCCTCGGGTCCATGGCCGAGATGCTCGACGCCCGCCGCCCGACGTCGAGCATCGATGAACGCATCGTCGAACCGACACCGCGCTCGGCCGGGCTGGCGCAGCTCCTGCTGACCATCCCGCTGACGACGCTCACCGGATTGCAGTGGGCCACATGGCTCGGTGTGGCGAACAACGTGGCGCTGCTCGTCGCCGACCGGATGGATCGCACGGTCGAGTGGCTGGTCGAGATCAACTGGTGGGTCCTGCTCGCGGCGTTCCTGATCTTCATCACCCCGCCCGGTCGCATGTGCATCGCGGCGCTCGGTGCGCGGGTGCTCCTCGCCGGGGTCGCTCCGGGCGTTCATCCGCGGGGCGGGAGCGTCCACGTCCGGCTCTGGGTGGCCGAGCGACTCCTCGACGCCAGCGGTGCCGCCAACCTGTCCGGTGCGCCGTGGATGATCTACCTCGCGCGGGCTCTCGGGGCGTCGATCGGGCGCGGCGTCGACCTGCACACCATCCCCCCGGTGACCGGACTGCTCACGGTCGGGGACGGCGCGTCCGTCGAACCCGAGGTCGACATCTCCGGATGGTGGATCGACGGCGACGACGTCCACATCGGCGAGATCGCCATCAAACGCGGCGCGTCGATCGGTGCCCGGTCGACGCTCACCCCCGGTGCGGTCGTCGGACGTGACGCGGTCGTCGCCCCGGGTTCGGCGGTGTTCGGCCGGGTCAAGGCCCGGCAGCACTGGGCCGGGTCGCCCGCGGTGAAGATCGGCAAGGCCGAGCATCCCTGGCCCGACCACCGGCCCCCGCGGGCGACGTGGTGGGTACCCATCTACGGACTGTCGTCGTTGGGGCTCGCCGCGATCCCCCTGCTCTCGCTGGCCTCGGGCCTGGCCGTCATCGGCGCCTGGGCGCTGACCGCGGACCGGTTGCGCGATGTCGGGATCCGGGCGCTGATCCTGTTGCCCGTGGCCACCGTCACGAGCTTGTTCGTGTTCGCGGCGATCACCGCGGTCCTGGTCCGGCTCGCCTCGATCGGGCTCCACACCGGGTATCACCCGGTCCGGTCCCGCGTCGGCTGGCAGGTCTGGATCACTGAACGCCTACTCGACGCGGCCCGCACCTATCTGTTCCCGCTGTATGCCAGCCTGCTGACCCCGACGTGGTTCCGCATCCTCGGCGCGAAGGTCGGTGAGGGAACCGAGATCTCGACCGCGCTCGTGCTCCCCCGGTTCACCACCATCGGCGACGGCGCCTTCCTCGCCGACGACACGATGGTCGCGTCGTACGAACTCGGTGGCGGCTGGCTGCACATCGACGAGGCGAAGATCGGCAAGCGCTCCTTCCTCGGCAACTCCGGCATGACCGGCCCCGGGCGCAAGGTCCCCAAGAACGGTCTGGTGGCCGTGCTGTCGGCGACGCCCGACCGGGCCAAGTCGGGCTCGAGTTGGCTGGGCAGCCCACCGGTCCGCCTGCGCCGCACCGCCGCCGAGATCGACACCTCACGCACCTTCGACCCGCCGGCGACGCTCAAGGTCGCCCGCTCGCTGATCGAGACATTGCGCCTGGTGCCGGTCATGGTGTCGTTCGGGCTCGGCGTCGGACTGTTGCTCGCGCTGCAGTACGTGGCCGTCCATGAGCACTACGGGCTCGCGGCAGCGGTGAGCGGTCTGCTACTGCTGGTCGTCGGCGCGATCGCCTGCGTCACCGCGGCGGCGGCGAAATGGCTGGTCGTCGGCCGCATCACGGTGAGCGAACATCCGCTGTGGAGTTCGTTCGTGTGGCGGAACGAGCTGTCCGACGCCTTCGTCGAGACAGTGGCGGCTCCGTGGTTCGCCAACGCCGCGACCGGCACGCCGATCCTCAACCTGTGGCTGCGGATGCTCGGCGCCAAGATCGGCCGCGGCGTCTGGTGCGAGACCTACTGGCTGCCCGAGGCCGACCTCGTCACCCTCGGCGACGGCGCGACCGTGCAGCGCGGCTGCGTCGTGCAGACCCACCTGTTCCACGATCGGGTCATGGCCATCGACCGTGTCACGCTCGGGGCGGGCGCGACCCTCGGCCCGCACTGCGTCGCCCTACCGGCGTCCGGACTCGGCGACTCGGCGACCGTCGGGCCGGCATCGCTGGTCATGCGCGGCGACGTGGTCCCGGCCCACACCCGCTGGCAGGGGAACCCCATCGCTCCCTGGCCGCACTGATCCGAAGGGACTGCATAACCGCAGGTCACATCCCCTGCTCCCTGAGGTGCGAGGAGCGAAAGCGACGAGCCACGAAGGGTTGGCGACACACCTCACCAGGACCCTTCGTGACGCTCGCAAGCTCGCTCCTCAGGGAGCAAAGATGTGACGCTCGCAAGCTCGCTCCTCAGGGAGCAGCAAAAGGGCTCACTCCGAGCACAACGGGTTTTCTCTTGGTTCCGGCTCAGACCGCGGGCTGCCCGGTGGCCGGCTGCTCGACCTTCTTGGGCAGCGTGAGCAGCGTGGCGATCGACAGCGCGACAAGCATGATGCCGCCGACCCAGGCCAGCACCTCGAGCGAGAACGCGGGCAACACCATCATCACGATCCCCGCGATGATCGCGATGATGCCCGAGACGATCGAGAACCAGATGGGGGCGTGACCGGACTTGGTGATCGCCGCGTACAGGTCGGCGACGCCCTGGAAGATCCAGCCGATGCCGATGAACACCGCGAGCAGCCAGACCGCGTCGCCCGGGCTGAACAGTGCGATCACCCCGGCCAGCAGCACGATCGCGCCGACGACGCCGAGCATCACCCGGACCCCGGTACTGAGGAACGACGCCGCGAAGGCCTGGTAGATGCGGAAGATGCCGGCGATGATCAGCGAGATGGCGAACAGGATCGCGAGCACGACGATGGTCGGTCCGGGCCACAGGATCGCGATGACCCCGATCACGATGCCGACGATCGACGTGATGATGAGTGCCGTGCGCACGGCACCGACCAGTTCGTCGGGGAAGTGTTTGGTGTACACCGTGGCGAAAGTCATGGTGGGAGGTTATCCGGCACAGCAGGATCCGGCGCGCTATTCGCTCAGGAGCGGCACAAACCCGACCGCATCGCCGACGCAGATGAACAGCGGGGTAACAAGTAACGATGACCAACATCGCGTTCTTCGAGCCGATCTCCGACACCGGCCGGCCCGACGCCGGTCTCCGATACCGGCCGACACCCTTCGCCGCCAGCCTGTGGGCGCCCGGCACCCTGAACGGTCCGGCGGTGTGCGGCCTCGCCGCGCGGGCGGTCGAGACCGAGTTCGGTGACGATGACTTCGTTCCCGCCCGGTGCACCATCGACCTCTTCAAGGCCGCGCGCGACATCGTCACCTCCACCCGGGTCCGAATCGTCCGATCGGGCGGACGAATCCGGGTCGTCGACGTCGACGTGCTCCAACACCCCGGAGGTGCGGATGAGGTGCTCGTCGCGCGCGGCACGACGGTGTTCCTGCGCAGCTCGACCAACCCGCCCGGGCAGCGGTGGCATCGCCCCGCGGACGCGGTCACCTTCCACCCACCCGAGATCGCCTCCGACGACGACCTGTCCCCCCGGTTCGCCTCCGATGCCGCGGACGACGCCGTCGGTGAATGGGAGCGCGACATGGGCAATCACCAGAACGGGCACCGCAAACGGATGTGGTCGCGGGCCGCACCCATCGTGGCGGGCGAGAAGCTCACCCCGTTCCAGCGGGCGGTCGTCAGCGCCGAATCCGCGAGCCTGGTGTCGAACTGGGGCACCACCGGCATCGGATTCATCAACTGCGATCTGACCGTCGCCCTGAGCCGTCTGCCGTCGGGTGAGCGGGTCGGGGTCGAGGCCGACGTCCACATCGAGGACGACGGCGTCTCGGTCAGCAACGCCGGACTCTACGACGCCGACGGCATGTTCGGGACCGCACTCGTGACCGCGGTGAACAATGCCGCCGCGCAGATCGACTTCACCACCGTGGACCCCTCGGAGCGCTATCGCGAAGCCTGAGTTCGACACAACTGTTCGCGGTGGTCGGGCACCGTAGCAGACCTCACACATATCTCTCAGGTCTTGATAAGGTCACGGCCATGACACGGCGCCTCGCACGGCTTTTCCTGGGTCTTGTCGTCACCTTGCTCGCCCTGGCCCTGACGACGACCCTGGCCGCCTCCCCCGCCCACGCCGCCCGCTACGCCAACGGTCCGGCGACCATCGTCAACCGGTTGACGGGGCCGTTCGCGATGAACGACACCATCGGACGGTTCAACATCGTCGGTACCGATCTCGGTGTCATGTGGGACAACGGCCGAGGTGAGATCCTCACGGCGTTCGGTGACACCCAGTCGTTCAACGGGTGGTCCCTCCTGTACGGCGAGCTCTACTACTGGCGGTCCAACGTCCTGCTGCGCAGCACGGACCGCCACCTGGCCGACGGCATGACGTTCACCTCGCACGCCGGCAGGCCGGGTCATGCCAAGCGCCTGCTCAAGCCGAACGTCCGCCGCGAGATCACGATCATCCCGACCGCCGGCGTGGCTGCCAACGGCAAGCAGTACATGACCGTGATGTCGGTCAAACGGTGGGATTCGCCCGGCATCTGGACCACCAACTGGGCGGGCCTCGTCTCCTCCACCGACAACGGCGAGAACTGGCGCTCGGTCGGTGCGTTCCGCCCCAATGGCGGCGGCAACAAGAAGTTCCAGATGGGCGCCTTCCTGAAGGTCGGCAAGACCGTCTACTACTACGGCACACCCGACGGCCGCTGGGGCGGTGTCTACCTCGCGCGCGTCGACGAGAAGGACATCGAGAATCTCGGCAAGTGGCAGTACTTCTCGTACGGCCGTTGGGTTCCGAACAACCCCGACGCAGCCACCCCGGTGATGGGCGCCCCGACGGGCGAGATGTCGGTCCAGTGGAACGACTATCTGGGCAAGTACATCTCGCTGGCGAGCCAGGACGTCGGCGTGACGCTGCGCACCGCCGACAACCCTTGGGGCCCATGGACTTCCGGTGAGATCGTCGCACCCTCGGTGGACCCGTACACGGGTTACGCGCCGTACATCCACCCGTGGTCGAAGGGCAGCACCCTCTACTTCACCTACTCGGTCTCCATCGGCTATCAGGTGTACCTCATGCGTCTGCCGCTGCGGCGCGGCTGATCTCGACCACTGCCATCGGGGCGGTTGCCCCGAGGCTGCCGATGATCAACTGGCGGCGATGGTGAGCACGACCAGCGGGATGGGGCGATCGACCTTGGACTGGAAGTCCGCCAGCAGTGGGTTGTTGGCCAGCACCCAGGCTGCGAACTCGTCGTAGTCCTCGCCTTCGAGCACCTTGCCGGTCCCCTCGTGCGTCTTGTTTCGGAACTCGATCCTGACCTGTGGATTCGCCTTGATGTTGTACCACCATGCCGGGTACTTGTCGTCGATGAACGAGCTCACGTACATGATGTCGTCGCGGTAACAGGGCCCCAGTGGAACCGTGTGCGGCTTCCCGCTCTTGGCCCCGGTGGTGGTGAGCAGGATGAGGTCCGCGCCACCGTAAGCGCCGCCCACCTTGCCCGCGTTCTCCCGAAACTCCTTGATCACATCATCGTTCCAGTTGGCGATGCCACCCTCTTGATCCCACGCCTGGTTCCACGGCGCGTTCGGATCGTCGTAGTCGGTGATATTGGTCTGATCGGGCTGTCCTGCTGTCGATTCGGTTTCACTCATGATCCGAGTGTGTCGTCGAGTTAGGACAGTTACGGTCCTAACTCAAAATCGCTACGAAACTCGTCCTGCGCCTGTCGGTAGGTGACCCGCCGACACGTCGGGGCGGTTGACGTCCGTTTCCGGACCCAACCGCCCCGGCGCGTCTGTTGGTGCTCAGCTCTGGCCGAGCATGCCCTTCATCTGGTCGATCTCGGCCTGCTGGGTCCGCTTGACCTCTAGGGCAAGGGTTTTCGTCGCGGAGTCGACGCCGTCGGCGAGTACAGCATCGGCCATCGCGATGGCGCCCTCGTGGTGCCGGATCATGCCCTCGAGCCAGAGCCGGTCGAACTCGGGACCGCGTGCGTCCCGCAAGGCGGCCATCTGGTCCGGGCTGAGCATGCCCGGCATCGCGGAGTGACCACCGTGGCCCATGTTCTCGTGGCCGTCGTCGAGGCCGTCGGTACTGACGCCCCAGCTCTGCAGACGGTTCTCCATCTGCTCGATCTCGGCGTCCTGGGCCTTCTCGATCGTCGACGCGAGGGCGATCAGTTCCGCATTGTCCGTCCGGCCCTCGACGAGTTCGGCCATCTCCACGGCCTGGTCATGGTGTCCGATCATCGTCGAGGTGAACTCGACGTCGGCCTCGTTGTGAGTGGCCGACGCCGGAGCTTGCGTCGCCACCGATGCCGAGGTGTTGGCGGAGGTGGCGTCGCTCGCTGTTTCGTCGGGCGAGCAACCGGCGACTGCGATGAGTGCCGCCGCGGCCAGGCCGATCCCTGCCGCCGTCCGGATACGGCGCCGAGATGTGTTGTGTACGTACATGAGTGCATTCCTTGCTGCTGTCGGAGTTCCCGGCGGGCGCGACGCCGGCCGAGAGGGAGGAGAGATGACGACACGACGGACCGAGCGGTCCGCGGAGGTCAGCTCAGCAGCGGATCACCTGTAGTTGCAGATGGGAGTACATGGCCCACGGCGGCGGACGACCCAGGATCGTCGTCCGACGGCGAGCGGTGTCGACGATCCGCGGAAACGCCGCAAGCGACCAGAGCAGGAGAACGAGAACCACGGCCGGAAGATCGACGCCCGCCGCACGGATGAACACGCAGTCGTGCGAGTGCTCACCGCAGTCGTCGGTTCCGGTCATCTTCGGGGCTGACGTCATCGTCGACGATGCCGTGAGCGCCGAATGCTCCGCATGGTGGGACATCCCGCTCTCGCCGTGTAATTCCGGCCCGCTCGCTCCGCTCCCGGCGCCGCCACCGGAAGGCCCGCCATGACCCGACACCACCGTGTGCATCAGCATCACGGCGAGAGCGAGCACGAGAACGAGTGCGCGGCGCCGTACGACGGCGCCACGACCGGTTCTGCGGCGGCGGCTCACGGTGCCAGGTTACGAGGTCAGGATGCCGTCGTCGACGCCCTGGCGTCATCGGGACGCCGATCGTCTCCCGACTCCGACGCTGCATCCTCGGCGGCTCGGCGTCGTTGTCGTGGGATCAAGATCTTGCGATCGATGATCTGGTAGGTCGCGACCACCGCGGCGGCCAGCAGCCACCCGAGCACGATGTCGAAGATGTAGTGCTCGGCGGTGTACACCAGGGCGAACGCCATCGCGAGGGCGTAGCCCATGAACAGTGTCTTGCCGAGCGCCTTCACCCGCGGCCACATGAAGAGCGCGAGGAGCATCGTCAGACCCGCGTGCAGCGACGGGATCGCGGCCACCAGGTTGGACTTGCCCTGCCCGACCTCGACGAGGTTCGACGCCGCATGGATGTTGAGGTACCCCCAGCCGCGAGCCGAGATCCGTTCGACGTAGGGGTTGGCGTCCGGATACTCGTTGTCCAGCGTCCCGAGCAGACCGCCGGGCTCCTCGGCCTCGGGCGAGTACATGCAGATCGGGTCACGCGGGAAGTCCTGGACCTCGGCCGCGGTGCATCGCGCGGCGGCCCACGGCGGGGCGCCCGGGACGAGGGTGTAACCGACCAGGGCGAGGAAGGTCGTCGCCACGAAACACGCCGCGTAGCGTCGCCAGGCGGCGCGGTCCTTCAGCCACAACACGGCCGCGACCGCGTACGGGATGATGAAGTACGACATGTAGACGATGCTGACGATGACCTCCCACCAGGGCGGACTCGCCTGCTTGAGGTGCTCCTGCAGCCATGCCGTGGGATTGACCCCGCCGGTCAGCCAAGCATCGAAATCGATCGCCAGATGCCAGTGGGTGGGCATGTCGACGATGCGCGCGACGTCCCGGGTCCAGTCGTAGAGGATCAGGATCAGCGCGAACGGCGCCCAGTCGATGAGGATCGTGATGAACTTGCGCCGGCCGATACAGGCAGCCGCGAGTCCCAGACACATCAGGATGATCAGGCGCGTGCGGTCGAAGGCCAGACCGTAGAGGGCGACGTGCACCGCCATCAGCACGATCCAGGCGCCGATCGCGATGCGCCGGACCATCGTCAGATCGCGACGGCTCTCGGGATCGGCTTCCATCTCGGCGGCGGCGGCCAGGTCGTCGAGGATCGGTTCCACACCCGCGCGCCCGGTGTCGTCGCGGTCGGTGTCCTCACGACCGGTGACCACCACGGAGTCCTTGGTGTCGGAGGTGGTCGCCTCGGCGCTCTCGCGCTCGTCGCGCTTGGAGGGTCTGCCCGGCTGCGGGACGCCCACCGTCTCGTCGACACTCACCCGACACAACCCCGCCCGTCACACCCCGCAGGGCAACCACCCACTTAAACTGCCGTCAGTGTAATGGCCATCTGTTGTTCGCGAGCCAAGCCGACGGCCAGGCATGTCGGATTTGAGCATTTCCGGCGCCGCGACCCAGGGCGAACGGTCTCCGCCAGCGGTTTTCGCCGGACACCTCGCCGATCAGGGTGTTGTGGATCACACTGGAGGGCGTCGATCCCTTGAAGGAGGTCTCGGTGCCCAATCGCTACCTGCGCTACGGCGACCAGCGCTACATCATCAACAAGGAGGCGGAGGCCCGTCTCAACCGCACCCTCGACGCGGTGTACGCCGACGGAACCCGCGGTCACGAGTGGCTGAACCTCTATCACGACAGCGCGGCACCGTGTCGACTCCTCATCGCACCCGGGGTCCCGATCACCATCGAGACCGAGCCCTGTCTGGGCGACTGATCTCCCGTCGCCGCGGAGAGCCGGTTGGACGAAGCAGGTGACCGCCCCGGCGTGTCCCCGTGATCCATGACGACGGGCGCGTCCGCGTGTCAGGGCGGGCCACTATCGTTGTCGCATGCGCATCGGAGCCCATCTTCGCGAGGACGCCGACCCCTTGGCCACTGCGGCCGAGCTCGGGATCGATGTCTTCCAGATGTTCGTCACGGATCCTCAGAGCTGGAAGAAGCCGCAGCCGAACCCGCGCGCGGCGGAGTTCCGTGAGTCCGACATCGACGTCGTCGTGCACTCGAGCTACCAGATCAACGTCGCCAGTCTGAACAACCGGCTGCGGATGCCGTCGCGCAAGGCCGTCGAGCAGCAGGCCGCGGCCGCCGCCGAACTCGGCGCCTTCGGTCTCGTCGTGCACGGCGGACATTTGCGCGACGGGGAGGACAGCGCCGAGGGATTCGCGAACTGGCGCAAGCTGTTCGACCGCCAGGCCGACAAGGGCGGTTTCGGCGTCCCGATCCTCATCGAGAACACCGCGGGCGGCGACCACGCGATGGCACGCACGCTCGAGTCCATCGACCGTCTGTGGGAGGCGGTCGGCGACTTCGACCAGGCCGGCTTCTGCCTCGACACGTGCCACGCCTGGGCCGGCGGCGAGGATCTCGTCGGACTCGTCGAGCGCGTCCGTCAGATCACCGGCCGGATCGATCTCGTGCACCTCAACAACTCTCGCGACGAGTTCGACTCGGGCCGCGACCGTCACGCCAACCTCGCGTCGGGCCACATCGACCCCGAGGTGCTCGTCGCCGTCGCCGAGGCGGCGGGCGCACCGGTCATCCTGGAGACGCCCGGCGACGGCATCCCCGATGATCTCGAGTACCTGCGCTCGGCGCTATAAGACGTCGATCACGACAGATTCCAGGCGGGCGCCGGCGGAGTCACCGGGTATGCGGCGACGTTCATGACGACCGTCCCGTCGCAGGGCCCGCCGTCGATCGTGGTCCGCCACACGCCCTTCAGCGTGCCGTCGCCCTGCGGGGTGTAGGTCGCGATCGACGTCGCCGGGCGCCACACCTTCGGCACACCCGCGCCCTGCCAGCAGTCCCATTCCCAGTCATAGCGATGCACCCAGGATCCTGCCTCCCAGGTGTAGCGCGGCGGCTGCGGCAGCGTCGAATTCGCGGGTTTCGGCCCGTCGATCACCGTCGCCACGCACGTACCGCCGTCGCACGATGTCCTGAAGGTGTAGTCGTCGGAGAAGTCCGGCTCCGCCTGCCGGGCCGCCAGGCTCGTTCCGGTCTTCGAGGCGGCGAACCGCTTCAACGAATACACGCCGTCCCACGAGGGCGTCGCCGCGGCGTCTGCCGGGGCGACAGCCACCAGAAGTCCGGCGGCCAGGGCGACGATCGAGATCACGACGCTCACGAAACCTGTCGCACTGACACGTGCGGGTCCGATCACCAGTCTGCGCATCCTTTCATTGGAACGTACTCGCGGTTCCTGCGCCGGCGTTGCGGATTTCTCGGCGCTCCGGGTGCGCCAACCGGCGCAGATCACACATCTTCTGATTGATCCGGCGGGGATATGCGGCTACTCTAGGGTTACCGGCGAGTAACATAGCTCGGACCGAACAGCCCCCTCATCCGGCCGGTACGCGCACAACCGCGAGCGATCGGACCGGGTCGAGGACGCCATCGCAGACGGCCACACCAGACAAGGAACAACCATGGGCCATTACAAGAGCAACATGCGCGACCTGCAGTTCAATCTCTTCGAACTGTTCGAGCTCGACAAGGTACTGGAGTCCGGCGACTTCGGGGACCTCGACCACGAGACAGCCGTCGACATGCTGCGCGAGGTCCGTGCGCTGGCCGAGGGCCCGATCGCCGAGTCCTTCGTCGACGCCGACCGCAATCCCCCGGTCTTCGACCCCGACGAGCACACCGTCACGATCCCCGAGTCGTTCAAGAAGTCGTACAACGCCCTGGTCGAGGGCGGCTGGGACAAGATCGGCATCGCCGAGGAGCTCGGCGGCCTGCCGGCCCCGCGCTCGCTGTACTGGGCCATCGGCGAGATGATCCTCGGCGCCAACCCGCCCGTGTTCATGTACGCCGCCGGCGCAGGCTTCGCGAACATCTTCTACAACAACGGCACCGACGAGCAGAAGAAGTGGGCCGCCATCTGCTCCGAGCGCGGCTGGGGCGCCACCATGGTGCTGACCGAGCCCGACGCCGGTTCCGACGTGGGCGCCGGACGCACCAAGGCCGTGCAGCAGGAAGACGGTTCCTGGCACATCGACGGTGTGAAGCGATTCATCACCTCGGCCGATCAGGACATGACCGAGAACATCTTCCACCTGGTGCTCGCCCGCCCCGAAGGCGCCGGCCCGGGCACCAAGGGTCTGTCGCTGTTCTTCGTACCCAAGTACCACTTCGACTTCGAGACCGGCGAACTCGGCGAGCGCAACGGCGTCTTCGTCACCAACGTCGAGCACAAGATGGGCATCAAGGCGTCCGCCACCTGTGAGGTCACCTTCGGACAGCACGGCACCCCCGCCAAGGGCTGGCTCGTCGGCGACGTCCACAAGGGCATCGCGCAGATGTTCGAGGTCATCGAGCACGCGCGAATGATGGTGGGCACCAAGGCCATCTCGACCCTGTCGACCGGTTACCTGAACGCGCTCGAGTACGCCAAGGAGCGTATCCAGGGTGCGGACATGACCCAGATGACCGACAAGTCCGCACCGCGCGTGTCGATCACCCACCACCCCGATGTGCGTCGTTCGCTGATGACACAGAAGGCCTACGCCGAAGGTCTGCGCGCGATCTACCTCTACACCGCGTCGCACCAGGACACCGCCGCCGCGAAGATCGTGTCCGGCGCCGATGCCGAGATGGCCCACCGCGTCAACGATCTGCTGCTCCCGATCGTCAAGGGCGTCGGCTCCGAGCGCGCCTACGGCACCCTCGGTCACGAGTCGCTGCAGACGCTCGGCGGGTCGGGATTCCTCCAGGACTACCCGATCGAGCAGTACATCCGTGACTCGAAGATCGACTCGCTGTACGAGGGCACCACCGCCATCCAGGCCCAGGATTTCTTCTTCCGCAAGATCATCCGCGACAAGGGCCAGGCGCTCGCGCACGTCGCCGGGCAGATCCAGAGCTTCATCGACTCCGAGGCGGGCAACGGCCGGCTGAAGACCGAGCGGGCACTGCTGAAGACGGCGCTCGACGACGTGCAGGCGATGGCTGCCTCGCTGACCAACGATCTGATGGCGGCACAGGAGAACTCGACCGAGCTGTACAAGGTCGGACTCGGTTCGGTCCGCTTCCTGATGGCCGTCGGCGACCTGCTCATCGGCTGGCTGCTCCTCCGCCAGGCCGAGGTCGCCCTCGCAGCTCTCGACAACGGGGCCTCCGACGCCGACAAGTCCTTCTACGAAGGCAAGGTCGCCGTGGCGAGCTTCTTCGCGAAGAACATGCTCCCGCTGCTCACCTCGGTCCGCGTCACCGTCGAGAACATCGACAATGACATTATGGAGCTCGACGAAGCGGCCTTCTGAGACAAATCAGAGTCAGACGGAAGGCCGCCCGCCGAGGGACATCATGGAACTCGACGAAGCGGCCTTCTGAGCCCGACCAAACCGAGAACTCCCACCGGCGAATCCGCCGGTGGGAGTTCTTCTTTGCGTCGAGTCGGCGCACATCGCGGCTCAGACCCCGCGGTGCGGCATCGTCACTCGATCACGCTGAAGCAGTAACCGACCGGGCGCGGTTTCTCCGCGAAGTAGGTCCCGTCCGAGTCGGGACATTCGGGCTCCCCCGCGGCCTTGGTGTCCACGCGGATGTTCGTTCCGCCGGAAACCGGCGACCCACAGTCGATCTCACGAATGTCGGCGAGCGCGGTACCACCGGTCGCGGACGGGATGTAGTAACAACGACCCTCCTGGTACACCGGCGCCAGACAGAGCGCGCCCTCCTCGCCCGCGACCCAGTAGCGCGAGTAGTTGGGACCGCAGAGCCCTTGCGTGATGGACTTCTCCGCGACGACGTAGTGGAAGTCGGTGTCGCCGCAGGACACCTCGTCGGCCTTGAGGGTCTCCGGCTCCGCCGTCACGACGATGCACTCGCCGGCGTCGACGTCACTGGTGTCGGTGACCCCACCTCCCTGCGCCGACGACACCAGCACCCGCGCCACGCCACCGGCGATCACGATCAAGAGCAGCACCCCGACGATTCCCAGCGCGACCCACAGACCGGTGCGCTTCTTCTTCGGTGGCGGCGGGAACGGCGGCCCGGGCGGGTACATCCCGCCCGGCATCGGCCCCGGGTACGGCTGCGGCGCGCCGTAAGGCCCCTGATTTGGTGGCGGAGCACCGTAGGGCTGATTCGGTGGCGGATACCCGCCGTTCGGCGGGTACTGCCCGGGTTGCGGTTGTGGCCCGAATCGCGGGTCCCCCGGCTGGTATGGCGAGTTGGTCACGCCGCGAAGACTACCGCCACCTGCCGCCTCGTCCAGGGCACCGATGAACCTCGACTCGACTGATGGACTTCGATTGAAGTCCATCAGTCGAGGTGAGGTTCGCCGGTCCGGCGGCGGGAACCGTACCTTTGTCACCCCTCGGAACTCATGGACGCAGGCTGGTCACTCCAGGAAGGTGAGGCAGTAACCAGTGGGGGTCGGCTTCGGGATGAAGTACTTCGACTGGCCTTCGGGGCACGTCGGCTTGCCCTCGGCTTTCGAATCGACACGAATGTTGGTTGCGCCGGGAACCACAATCGGCTCGGCGCAATCGATCTCGCGAGTCTCGGCGATCGCGACGCCTTCGGTGGCAGCGGAGAGGAAGTAGCAGCTGCCGAGGTTCAGAACCTCCGCGAGACACAACCCGCCGGCCGCAGACGGATACTTGGTCGAGAACCAGAACTTCGCATACTCCGGACCACAGCTCTCCCTGCCGGTCGACATCGAGACCACGACGTAGCGGAATTCAGAACCTGAGCACGAGGCCCGCTTCGGGATGAGCGAGCCCTGCCTGACCTCCATCTGGACGCATTCACCTATGGAGATGTGGCTACTACTGGTCAGCACTCTGCTGGGCGGGATCGATTCTCCCAGTCGATGGACGCCAAGGCCCGCCACCGCGAAAACCACAAGACCGACAACACCGAGCGAAACCCACAACCAGGTGCGCTTCTTCTTCCGCTGCGGCGGCGGGAACGGCGGGCCTGGTGGGTACATGCCTCATCGGACTGCCGTAGGGACGCGGCGCCGCGTACGGCCGGTTCGACGGATAGAAGCCCGGGTGCGGAGGATAGTGCCCGGGTGGGGGTTGTGGTCCGACTCGCGGGTCCCCCGACTGATATGGCGAATTGGTCACGCGCGAACACTATCCCGAACCCCCCGATCACGGACTTTCGTATCCACCTGTCGATCCGTGACCGATGGGGCATCGGCGTATCGAGTCACCGACGAACCTCAGCTCGACTGATGGACTTCGATCGAGGTCCATCAGTCGAGCTGAGGTTCGTCAGTGGGGCGCGGTGACCGGATGGCAGCCCAGGCGTCGTGAATTCGTCTGCGGCTCAGGCATCCCTTCCCGACCGCACCCGCTCGACCACTTCCGCATAGAAGGTGGTGGTCAGGAGAACCATGGCCGTCACGAATCCACCCTCGCTGCCAGACCGTTTCGACCCCATGGACGACTCTATGGTCACCGTGAACTCGCGGATGTCGCGGCCGTCGGTGGGCATGACAGAGGTCGCGTCTACGCGAATGTCCTTCAGCAACGCCGCGGTCGACTCGACCCGACTTCCCGCGTGATGCGCCGTGATCCGTAGGTCCTCGGGTGCGCCCGAGAGTTGACGGACCAGCCAGTTGATCTTGGTCTGCGGTCGCCCTGCCCGCGGGGCTGCGGTTTTCAACGAGCAACCGATACGCCCGCGGCCAAGGTCTGCGTGCATTGCCACCGGTCCAGCCGCTCCGGATACTCGCAACAACGCGAAGAGCTCCCCTGAATCGGCCAGTTGCCGAGCGCGGCTGACCGAATCGACTCGACTCGCCGGGGCTTGTGCAGTCACGCGCTGCCCGGTCAGTGCGCTGAGCCGGAGCGCGACGTGGCGGGCCAGACGATCGAATCTGTCGCACACGTCCGACGTCGAGTCGTCCGACGCGCCGACCGTCTTGTTCTTGACCGCTTCCCGGATCTTGACCCACTGCTTACCCATGTCGTCGAAGGTCCGCATACCGGACTGGCTGTCGGCAGCGTACCAGAGGAGTTCCTCGAGCAGGCGAGCTCGCACCCTGTCGCCGACGCCGACATGCTCGTGCACGATCATTGCCTCGGCGAGGATCTCCTCCCACGAAAGATGTTTCAGGACAATGTTCTTCGAAGGTCGACTCTCGACGGCGAAAGGGTGGAGATCCGGGGAGGCCATCAGGTCGCCGCTGATCGTGATCACTGCGTCGAACGACTTCGCCTTGGCCAGTTTGAGGTAGGTTCCGACCTGATCCCCGGTCAGCTCCGCCCGGCCGGTTTTCACTTCGACAAGTGCTCGCCACACCTTGCTACCGCGACTCACCTTGATCAGTCCATCGGGGCGCACATCCTCACCCGACATCGAGAATCGAACTTCGGTGAATGCTTCGATACGTCCTCGCGGCGCTCCGGTCTGGCTGAGGACCGCGCGGCCGAACTCGGGGACCGTTTCCATCGTGGCCAACAGAATGGACGTCGTGCGCATCTCTTGTTCGGCGGCCGACTTGATGCCTGCAGATGGAAAGAGGCGCGCCCGCTTCCACTCCGACTCAACCTGTCGAGGTAGATATGCCAGAGTTCTCGACGCCCAGTCTTTCGGCAACGGCGCCGGGCGTCGTTTTCGGCCGATCGAGACCTTCGTACCGGGCTCACTCAGTGAAGGTGCGGTTTCTTGCACGGCGTCATCGGCACCCGGCATTCCGGTGTCGGCGGCAAGAGCCGCCTCGGCCGAACTTGCGTCAGGGACCGACCCGGCAACGTTCTGTTCCGTGTCCGGTTCCTCGTCCTCACCAGTCGAATCCAGGCTGCCGTCGACAGACTCTGTGTCGTCGACTTCGATCCCATGGTCGGAAACCAGGGCCTCGAGCCCTCCGTCGTAACCCTGACCGACGGCTCGGATCTTCCAGGCATCGTTGCGTCGGTATATCTCGCCGAAGATCAGCGCGCGTTCCGACGACAGACCTTCCATTGCGTGCACGACGAACGGAGCATCTGGCTCGTCTGCATGGGCGACGTACATGTTGACGAGCTCGGCGTCTCCGAAGCTCGCATCTGTCCGAGGGTCTGTGCTGGCCGTGACCATTATTCGCGCGACCGAATCGGGTATGCGCGCGAGATCGACCTCCACGGCATCTTTCTGACTGAACGAACTGCCGTCCGGGTCCTGCTGATGCACCTCGTGCGAGACCAGCCGTACAGCGCCTCCCACCCCCGTGGGCTGGTTGTAGAAGATCAGGTCGTCATTGGACCGCACTTGACCGTCGTCACCGAGGATGAGGATGCCGGCGTCGAGCCCGATCTCCTTGCCCGCAGCCGCTTCGGTCTGGATGACGACCACCAGCCGCGGTGAGTTTTCGCCGGCGACTTCGTCGACAGAGACGTTTCCACCCTTGGACAGCTCACGAAGCTCCACCTCGCCAACCTATTGGCAACACCCTGGTCGGCGTGTGGCAAATCGGACAAGTGGGTCGAATTCGAGGCCCATTCGATTGATTGGAGGATCGGTCCCCGCACATCCGCGGGCGAGGAGATCAGACCGCCTTCTTCCGCTTCCGCTGCCCGGCCCGGGCGGAGACCGCGGCGCCGAGGAGGATCATCCGCATGGTGCGCTCGGCGGCGTCGGCGAGGAGTTGCTCGCCATTGGCGACTGCCTCCGACAAGGGCATCGGTACCGTGATGATCGACGCGATCGCCCCGATCCCCACGTCGTGGACGGCGGGCGCACCGTGCCCGAGCGAACCCGCCAGCGCGACAACGGGCACACCCCGCAACTGGGCGCGGCGGGCCACCTCCGCGGGCACCTTGCCGCGAGGGGTCTGGAAGTCGATCGAACCCTCTGCGGTGATCACCAGATCCGCCTTGCCGATCCGATGATCGAGGTCGATGCCGGACAGCCCGGAATCGAGTAGTGCGTCGAACCGCGAGCGCAGTTTCCCGCCGGCTGCCGCCAGGCCCGCACCTAGTCCACCCGACGCGCCGGACCCGGCCCCCTGCCGATAGTCGATGTCGGCCAGCCCATCCCGCTGCAGTATGTCCGCCCAGACGTCGAGCGCCGCCGACAGCGAGTCGACCTGTGCGGGCGTCGCCCCCTTCTGCGGCCCGAAGACGCGGGCGACGCCGCTCGGTCCGCAGAGGACGTTGTGCGGGTTGCCCGCGACCACCACTTCGGTCTCACGCAACCGCGGATGCAGGCCGGTGAGGTCCAGCGACGCCGCGCGCGCCAGTTCGTTTCCGCCACGCCCGATCTCGTGACCGTCCTGGTCCAGGACGCGCGCACCGAGCGCCTGGAGCGCCCCGGCCCCGCCGTCACATGTCCCCGAGTCGCCGCATCCGACGAGAATCGCCGACACCCCCGCGTCGAGTGCCGCGGCAATCAATTGTCCCACTCCGTAAGTGGTCGTGGCGCCGGGATCGCGCTGCCCCGCCGGAACGAGCGCCAATCCAGCGGCGGCAGCCATCTCGACGACGCCGATGCGGTTCCGACCGACGCCGACCTCGGCCCAGTGCGACTGCACCGGCTCACCGGTGGGGCCGCAGACGGTCAGCTCGTGGAGGCGCCCGTTGCCCGCGGCCGCCAGGATGCGCGCCGTTCCCTCCCCGCCGTCCGCGATCGGTGCGATGTCGACGCGCACCCCGGGGAGCGTGCGCCGCACCCCCGCGGCGATGGCGGTCGCCACGGACACGGCGTCGAGGCTCTCCTTGAAACCACTCGGGGCGACCAGGATTCGTTGCGGAACTCGGACGGACATCGGCACTCCTGTTGATCGATCGGACAAGGTCTTGATGAGGAGACGGGAACTCGCACCCGGAGGCACATTCGGGACGGTCGCGGCGATGCGACGGTCAGGACGAGAGCAGGGGCAGACCCAGGTAGGGCCAGACCCAGAACGCGAAGATGATGAGCAGCACCAGCGACACCGGCGCGAGCAGCGCCGACATCGTGAGCAGATGCCGGGGTTCGTAACCGGGGACGTCGTCACTCGCCGCGAACATGGCGACCGGTTTGGCCGAGCTGGTGAGGGTGATGCAGAACCCGGCGGCCGCGGTGGACAGGAAGGCCGCGGCGACGGGGTCGACCCCGACGGCCGGGGCGGTCACCACGATGATCGGGATCAGTACCGCCGAACGGGCCGAACGGGATTGGATCACCAGATGCGCGAGCAGCGAGACGATCGCCGCGACGACGACGAACACCATCGCCGCCGCCGGCCCGGTCTCGGCGATGGACCCGAAAGCCTGATCCGCCAGCCACTCCGCGGCACCGCTGGAGTTGAGCGCCATCCCCAGCGCGAGGGTGGCGGCCATGAACAGCAGGAGCGTCCACGGGATGGTCTTCAGCGCCGCGCCCAGCGTCGTCGCGCCGACCGCCGGCGCCGACGCGGCCAGCGCGCCGAGCACCGCGACGATGGCCGGGTCGACGCCGTGCAGGGGTTCTGAACACCACAGCACCACAACGAGTCCGAGAACGACGGACACCCGTCGTTGAGCAGACGTGAGCGGTCCGGAGGTCGCCGTCCCGGTCGCCGCGAGAGCGGTCGGCGGCACGCACAGCGGACGTGCCCGTTCGGCGTGATCGGTCATCAACCACAGCGCCGCCTCGGCCGCGAGGTGCGACCACACGAGGGCCAGGGGGATGCCGAGGACCGCCCAGTGCAGGAATCCGATGCCGCCACCGGTTGCGGCCGAGACGATCTCGACGGTGATGAGGTGCGCGCCGGCACCCAGAAGCGATCCCACCGCCGAGAAGAGGATCACGATCGGGAAGACCAGCGCGAGGCACAGCACCAGACGAGGTCGGTCACGCAGGACCGCAGCGAGCGCGAGAAAGATCGGAAGGGCAAGGGCCGCACGGCCGGAGGTCGCCGGGATCGCGAACGTGGTCAGCAACAGGGCCGCGGTGATCAGATGGACCAGCTGACGAGGCGTCCGGGCCCGGCGGACGACACGCGCCGACACACGAGCCGACAGACCTGACGCCGTGACCGCGGCCGCGATCACGAAAGCACCGATCAGCAACCAGATCACGCCGGAGCCGAGGGTGCCCGCGAAGGTGTTGGCGTCGATGATCCCGAAGACCACCAGAGCGATACCGCCACCCAGCGCGACATAGGTGTCATCCAGCGGCGAGAAGATCCACGCCCACACCGCGACGAGGAAGACGAGGAGGGTGACGACGGCGTCGAACGGCAACTTCCCGGTCCACCCGGCATGTCCGACGAACGCCCCGGCGCCGAGAACGACGACGAGACCGGCTGCCGCCCAGGGGGACAGCGCGCTGCCGACGGCGTCGAGGAGGGTGCGTCGTGGCGGCGGTGGCGGCGTCACCGTGCGCACGGGTGGGCGCGTCGCGTACATCGTCACCGAGCCCGGGTGATCCGGAGGTCGGTCGATCGCGTGCGGAAGGTTCATGGCGACCACTCTGCGGTGCCGGCGTGACACCTTCATGAGGCGCGAATGAAAGTTCTTTCACGGAAAGAACCGGTGAACAGACGGCAAACCCACCACCGGCTCGGGCCGGTGGTGGGTCTGCGCGGTTACCCCGGTGGGGTGCCGGATCTACTTCGGTGGCATCCGGATGCCACCGTCGACGCGGATGACCTCCGCGTTCATGTAGCTGTTGGTGACCAGCTCGACGACCATCGAAGCGAGCTCGTCGGGCGCACCCAGGCGGTGCGGGAACAGGACCGACTCGCCGAGCTTGGCCTTGAACGCCTCGGCCGCTTCGCCCTCACCGTAGATCGGGGTGTCGATCAGACCGGGGGCGATGGTGTTGACGCGGATGCCGACCGCAGCCAGGTCGCGCGCGACCGGGAGGGTCATGCCGACGACGCCGCCCTTGGACGACGAGTACGACGCCTGGCCGATCTGGCCGTCGAACGCTGCGACGCTGGCCATGTTGACGATCGCGCCGCGCTCGCCGTGGCCGTCGAGCGGCTCGTTGCGGCTCATGGCGGTGGCCGCAAGACGGATGCAGTCGAAGGTGCCGATCAGGTTGATCGCGATGACCTTCTTGTAGGCGTCGAGGTTGTGGGCCGACCCGAACTCACCGTCGCGACCGATGGTGCGCTGCGCCCAGCCGATGCCGGCCGAGTTGACCAGGGCACGCAGCGGGCCCAGTTCGGTGGCCGCGTTGACGGCGGCTTCGATCTGTTCGGTCGAGGTCACGTCGACGGCGACGAACTGTCCGCCGATCTCCTTGGCGAGTTCTTCGCCCTTGTCCGCGTTCAGGTCGGCGACGATGACCTTTGCACCCTTGGCCGCCAGCTGGCGAGCCGCAGCCGCGCCGATGCCGGACGCGCCACCCGTGACGATTGCACTAGCTCCATTGATATCCACGCCCCGGAGCCTATCGAGCGTTCTATCGCTCGGTAAAGCCCTTCGGGGAAACACCCCGCATCGAAATCCTCCACATCAGATCACCCCGCGCCGAATCACCCCGGGGTCAGACGCACTTCACGATGGGTTCGGGCGCGTAGCGGACGGTGCGGGTGGACCGATCGATCTCCCGTCCGGTACGCGCGTCCTTGATGATCCGGGTGTCCGATGCCGTGAAACCCTTGCTCCCGCTGCTCGGGATGCAGTCGTCCCCGCGCGGAACGCGGACTCGCGGCGGATCGGTGGGGGCAACCCGCTCACCCGTGACCGACTCGACCTCGAACGCCTTCGTGCCCCAGAGCCGCACCGTCACCGACGACGGCGACCAGGCGGTCTCGATCAGCACGCCATGCCGCGTGTTGTTGCGGAACTTCAGGTCGATGGCGCCTTCGAACACGGTCGCCTCCCGCGCCTCCGGGTACCGCGAGATGTAATACGCGTGTTCGGTGTGATCGACGTCCTCGAGCCCGGCGAAATACGTCGCGTTGTACAGGGTCGTCGCGAACTGGGAGATCCCGCCGCCGACCGCGTTCGACGCCCGACCGTGGTCGATGATCGTCGACTCGACGTACCCCTGCTCCGCTCCGCGCGGCCCGGTGTGCCCGTTGAGCGAGAACACCTTTCCGGGCAGGACGAGGGCCCCGTCGACCTCGGCGGCTACGAGCCGGATGTTCTCCCCGGAAGCGCTCGAGAAGCCACCTGTGGTGTACTCGCTGATCAGTTCGGTGACCCCGAGCTTGCGCGCGGCATCGGTCGTGAGCTTCGGCTCGACGTCGTCGTAGACGACCTCGACCCTGCGATCGCCGCCGTCGGCCGCCGCACTCGTGGCGACGGCGGCGAGGGTCTTCGGCCAGTTGATCGCGGCGCCGTCGACGCCCGGCACCACCTGCGGACGGCCGGACGCCAGACTGAACCTCGCGCTGACGGGGGCCCGTTGCGAG
The DNA here is from genome assembly GCF_042668985.1 of Gordonia sp. NPDC057258. Classification (NCBI taxonomy): domain Bacteria; kingdom Bacillati; phylum Actinomycetota; class Actinomycetes; order Mycobacteriales; family Gordoniaceae; genus Gordonia; species Gordonia sp. NPDC057258. The sequence goes on along the minus strand of NZ_JBHUXZ010000030.1, from coordinate 40,195 downwards.
GCGTCGAGGTCGGGGGCGAGGATCTCGCGCCCCACCTTCTCGTCGGCTCGGGGAGTGAGCCCGCCGCGGCCGTCGGGCCCGAAGGTCACCATCGACGCCAGGTCTCTCGCGGGCACCTCGACCGTCCGTTTGCGGCGGTCCACGAGACTCACGGGAGCCGCGACCACCCGTTCGGCCGGTCCGGCGACGGTCACGGCCACGACCTCGGCGCTCACCGTCGGCGAGAAGGGTTCCATGGGCAGGTCGACGGGGGCACCGTCCAGCCAACGGTCGACGAGGGTCGCGGCGGCCGCGTCTCGCGCGATGCGTTCACCCTTGGCGGGCTGATCCCCGACGGGCTCGGTGCCGTCGTAGTGCACACCACCCTCGACCGCCGCCTTCTCGAGTGACGCGCGCTGGGCGTCGAGCGCCGCGTTCATCGCCGTCCGATCCAGCGTGACGACCGGCTCGACGTCGAAGTCGCGGCCGAACAGCGCGGCCAGACGGACGAGCGGATTGCGCGGTTGCTCGAGGAGACGAGCCCGCGTCGCATCGGCGTCGTATGTGAGTCCCAGCTCGGCGGGCGAGACCTCGGCCGAGCCCTCCGGCGTCCGCAAGACAACCGGTTGTCGCGAACGCGCCGTCAGCTCGTCGAGTACGGAGGTGAGTTCGGCGGAGTTCCGACCGCCCGCATCGATACCGCCGACGACGGCGTTGCGTGGGGAATCGGAGCGGGTGGCCACGAACTCCGCGGCGAGGACGAGCGTGATCACGGCGACGACGGCGAGCATGGCGCGTAGCGCGGATCGTGCTCGGCGAGAGCCTGGGGTCACAACTCCATCCATCGGGGCTGGCAGCTCGGCCGGGCTGACGACTTACCGATCAGGGGGTGGCCGCAGAACTACGGTCGGGAAAGTAGGCGCTCCGGCCGAGCTGTCGGGTCGGGGGTCTGACAGCGCAGCCGGAGCTATAGACATAATTACGCTACTTTTCGGCCGGAGGCATCCCCGGACGGCCGATTCTGTCGAATATGTGACGAAGTACCCCGATTCGTCCCACGAAAGTGAGACGGATCGGCCGATCAGTCGCCGATCCGTCTCACTTATCGGGATTCCAGCTCTCGATGATGTCCGCTTCGGGTCGTCAGCCCTCGATGATCGCGGTGACGCCCTGGCCGCCCGCGGCACAGATCGAAACCAGGGCGCGACCGCCGCCGTTCTCCTTGATCTGCTTGGCCGCCTGCGCGACGATCCGGCCGCCGGTCGCCGCGAAGGGGTGACCCGCCGCGAGCGACGAACCGTGGACGTTGAGCTTGCTGCGGTCGATCGAACCCAGTGCCGAGTCGAGGCCGAGGCGCTCCTTGCAGTACTCCTCGGACTCCCACGCCTGCAGGGTCGCGAGGACCACCGACGCGAAGGCCTCGTGGATCTCGTAGAAGTCGAAGTCCTGCAGCGTGAGCCCGTTGCGGGCGAGCAGGCGCGGCACCGCGTAGGTGGGGGCCATGAGCAGCCCGTCGGGACCGTTGACGTAGTCGACCGCGGCGGTCTCGCTGTCCACGAAGTAGGCGAGCACCGGCAGTCCGCGGTCGGCGGCCCACTCGTCGCTGGCGAGCAGTACGGTCGACGCACCGTCGGTGAGCGGCGTCGAGTTGCCCGCGGTCATCGTCGCGTCGCCGAGGGAGACGCCGAAGACCGGCTTGAGCTTGGCGAGCTTCTCCGCGGTGGAGTCGCCGCGCAGGTTCTGGTCGCGGGTCAGGCCCAAGAACGGGGTGATCAGGTCGTCGAAGAAGCCGGCGTCGTAGGCGGCCGCCATGTTCTGGTGGCTGCGGGCGGCCAACTCGTCCTGGTCGGCCCGCTTGATGCCGAATTCCTTGGCCGTGACGGCGGCGTGCTCGCCCATCGACATGCCCGTGCGGGGCTCGCCGTTGCGCGGGATCTCGATGCCGAGCTTCGTCAGCAGCTTCGCGGCGCCGAGGATCTGGTCCTTGGTGCTACGCGCCCGGTTGACCTCGAGCAGCTGACGACGCAGGCCCTCGCCCACGGCGATCGGTGCGTCGGACGTCGTGTCGACGCCACCGCCGATCGCGGCGTCGTAGCGGCCGCGGGCGATGCCGTCGGCGACCGTCGTGATGGCCTGCAGTCCGGTGCCGCAGGCCTGCTGGATGTCGAACGCGGGGGTGTACGGCGACAGCGCCGAGCCCAGCACCGACTCGCGGATGAGATTGAAATCACGGGCGTGCTTGAGCACGGCGCCGCCGGCGACCATGCCGAGCTGCTCGCCCTGCAGGTTGAAGCGGCTCACCAGGCCGTCGAGCGCGGCAGTGAACATCTCCTGGTTCCCGACCTTCGCGTACGCCTTGTCCTGGCGTGCGAACGGGATGCGGTTGCCGCCGAGGATCGCGACGGGACGATCGCTGCGGGTCTTCGGCTTGCTGGTGGGGTTGGACTGTTCGGCCACGTCGATCTCCCAAGGGTCGGGTGCGGTATCTATAGCGTATTCTTACTCATTAGTAAGTTCGTTGTCGAACGACAGTCAGAGGAGATCAACGTGGCCGCCAACGGAAACACTGGCCTGTACTCGAGCTTCGTCCATTCCGCGCCCGGCGCATTCATCGCCAAGCAGGCCGGATTGCCCGTCCCGCCGCCGCTACGGCGCTACAAGGCCTCCGAGCCGCCGCTGCCCGGCCCCGTGCTGCTCGGCGGGTCCGGCCGGCTCGTCGAACCGCTTCGCGAGATGCTCTCGACCGAGGACTACGACCTCATCCAGAACGCCACGACCGGGCGCAGCGCCGACAAGTACGGCGGCCTGGTCTTCGACGCGACCGGCATCACCACTCCCGCCGAGCTGCGTCAGCTCTTCGAGTTCTTCCAGCCCGCGATGCGCTCGACCGCGGCCTGCGCGCGGTTCCTGGTCATCGGCACCACGCCGGAGCTGGTCACCGACCCCTCCGAGCGCGTCGCGCAGCGAGCACTCGAGGGCTTCACCCGCTCGCTGGGCAAGGAACTCCTGAAGGGGTCCACCGTCCAGCTCGTCTACGTCTCCCCCGACGCCAAGACCGGGCTGACCGGCCTCGAGTCGACCGTGCGCTTCGTGCTGTCGGCGAAGTCGGCCTTCGTCGACGCCCAGGTCATCCGGGTCGGCGGCGCCGACGCCACCGCGCCGAAGAACTGGGACAAGCCCCTCGAGGGCAAGGTCGCCGTCGTCACCGGTGCCGCCCGCGGCATCGGCGCGACGATCGCCGAGGTCCTTGCCCGCGACGGCGCGCACGTGATCGCCGCCGATGTCCCGCAGGCCGGGGACGCGCTGTCGGAGACGGCGAACAAGGTCGGCGGCACCGCCTTCCCGCTCGATGTCACCGCGGCCGACGCCGGCGCGAAGCTCGCCGAGCACGCCCTCGAGCGGCACGGCGGAATCGACATCATCGTCAACAACGCCGGCATCACCCGCGACAAGCTGCTCGCCAACATGGACGACTCCCGCTGGGACGCGGTCATCGCGGTCAACCTCATCGCACCGCAGACCCTCGTCGAGACGCTGCTCGAGAAGGGTGCGCTGCGCGAGGGCGGCGCCGTCGTCGACGTCTCGTCGATCGCCGGCATCGCGGGCAACCGCGGCCAGACCAACTACGGCGCCTCGAAGGCCGGCGTCATCGGCCTCGTCGACGCCTACGCGCCGATCCTCGCCGAGAAGGGCATCACCATCAACGCGGTGGCACCCGGCTTCATCGAGACCAAGATGACCGCGGCCATCCCGCTCGCGACCCGCGAGGCCGGCCGCCTGATGAGCTCGCTGCAGCAGGGCGGCCAGACCGTCGACGTCGCCGAGACCGTGGCCTACTTCGCCAACCCGGCGAGCAATGCCATCACCGGCAATGTGGTCCGCGTCTGCGGCCAGGGATTCCTGGGGGCCTGATGGGCAAGACGATCACCCTCCCGTCCGCACCCGGCACCGCCGAGCTGTACGGCAAGGCGGTCACCGCGCTGCTGCCCGGCATCGGCAAGCCGCCACGGGTGCCGGCCGACGCGACCGCACCCGAGACGCGTTACCGACTCGACGGCGTGCGGGTGGATTCGACTGCGCTGCAGGCGTACTGCCACGCGACCGGGCAGCGGTTCGGCGGCACCCTGCCGCTGACGTACCCGTTCGTGCTGCAGTTCCCGGTCGTCATGAAGCTCATGACGTCCGACGAGTTCCCGTTCGGCGCCGTCGGTTCGGTACACATGACGAACACCATCGAACGTTCGCGGCCCATCGAGGTCGGTGAGCCGCTCGACATCGTCACGCATGCACAGAACCTGCGCGAGCACCGCAAGGGCATCCTGATCGACGTCGTCAGCGAGATCCGCGTCGGATCGGAACTCGTCACCACCCAGACGGCGACGTTCCTGAACCAGCAGCGCACCAGCCTGTCCGACGAGCCGCGGGGTCCTGAACCGAAGTCGAAGACCCCGCCGCCGCCGGACGCCATCCTGGCCGTCGACCTCAAGCGGATCCGCGAGTACGCCGCCGCCTCGGGCGACCGCAACCCGATCCACATGGGCAACCTGCCGGCGAAGGCCTTCGGCTTCCCCAAGGCCATCGCCCACGGGATGTGGAGTGCCGCAGCAGCTGTCGCGAACGTGGAGGCGCAACTGCCCGACGCCGTGACCTACGACGTCAGGTTCGGCAAGCCGATCCTGTTGCCGGCCAAGGTGAACCTCTACACCCGTCGCATCGACGGCAAGGGCAACTTCGACATCGCGATCCGCGACCGCCGCAAGGGATTCCCGCACCTCACCGCGACGACGCGGGAGGGCTGAGGGCTCTCGCCTTTCGCTCCCGCGGTCTCGTTTCCGTCCCGCTTATTGGATCCAATCAGCGGATAGGAAGCGGGGCCGCGGGAGCGTTTGCGTTGCACCTCAGGTGTCGACACTTCAGGCGTCGGTACCGACGCCCTTCAGGCCGCGCCAGGTGATGCCGACGAGGAGGCTGGTGGCCCGCTCGAGGTCGACGTCACCCTCCGTGATGCGGTCGGCGACGGCCTCGGCGGCGCCGACGATCGCGACGGCGGTGAGTTCGAAGTCGATGTCGCTGTCGACCTCGACGGTCGTGCCCGCCTTGATCAGCTGGGCGACCATCTCGGTGACCCGCTGGCGGCTCTCGGAGACGATGCCGGCGAAACCGGCGGTGCCGATGGCGACGCGGTACAGCACCCGCCAGGACTGCCGGTGCTCGTGCACGAAGCGGAGGAACTCACGGATCACCGTGACGGCCTGCTCACGTTGCGACAGCGACGGGTCGAAACCGACGCTCATCGCGTCGATGAACAGACCGGACTCACGGGCGATGCACGCACTGAACAGTTCGTCCTTCGAGCCGTAGTACAGGTACAGCATCGGCTTGGAGATCTGCGCCTCGGATGCGATGGCGTCCATCGAGGTCTCGCGAAAACCGTTCTGCGCGAACACCTTGACGGCCGCATCGAGCATCTGCTGCTCGCGCACCGCGCGGGGCAGGCGCTTGGTTCCGCCCGACATGACCGCCACCTCCGTTCACGACTTCTGTTCCGTCCGACGATATCAACAACTTACCAATCGGTAAGGTGAAACCCCATTCAGACCGTCGGCGCCGGGGGACTCAGCAGGTCAACAGTTCACCACACCCTTGGATCGAAGGATTCGCACGACCTTGTCGTCGAGTCGTGCCGGCGCCAGGCGACCCGCTGACACCGCGCGTTCGAGATTGTCGAGCACCGACGAGACACGGTCGGTCGACAGCCACAGCGCGATGTCGCCGCCGGCGAGGATGAACTTCTCCACCGCCTGCTCGATCGGGTACTGGGCGCTGATCGCCGCCATGCCCGACAGGTCGTCGGAGTAGATGACGCCGTTGAACCGCGGACCGTCGTAGCCGACGCCGGTGCGCAGCATTCGGATGGCGGGCCGGCTGATGCTGGCGGGCAGTCCCTTCGTCAGACCGGGCACGATCAGGTGCCCGACCATGGCGCCCGCGGTCCCCGGGTCGCGCAACAGCGTCCGGAACGGCACGAGGTCGCTGTCCTGCAGCTCCGCGAGCGACGGAACCGTCACAACGCCGAGATGCGAGTCGCCCGACCCGTGTCCGTGACCCGGAAAGTGCTTGTACACAGGCGTGATTCCCGCGTCGGCCAATCCCGCGGCGTACGCGCCCGCGTACTCGGTGACGACGGCCGGGTCGTTGCTGAAGGACCGGTCGCCGATCACCTCGTTGTCCGATTCGTCGCTGACGTCGGCGACGGGAGCGAAGTCGACGGTGACCCCGAGCCGCTTGAGCTTGCGGCCCACATCGGCCGCGATCGCCCGCACCTGCTCGGGCGTCCTGGTCTGTGCCAGTTCGCGCGGCGACGCGTGGTCGATACCGAGCGCGGACAGGCGCGACACCCGACCACCCTCCTGATCGACGGTGACCATCAGCGGGATCGGCGAGTTCTGCGAAATACGTGCTGCCGCACCGCTTGTCAGTATCGCCTTGTCGGTCCAGCTCCCGACGAAGATCCCGCCGATCTCCTCGTTCTCGACGATCTGCTGCGCGTCGGCCGCCCCGGTGACACCGACGACGATCAGCTGCGCCAGCTTCTGGCGTACGGAGAGCTTCGCGAGTTCGCTTGCGCCACAACTGTTTGCAACCGGAACGGTCGTCGGCGACGCCGACGAAGACGTCGAAGCGAGCGACGACGCCGAGTACGAGGGAGTCGGTGGCGGTGAGTCCGGCGTCCACGACGCGCACGCCGCCAGCGCCGCGCACAGTACGGCGACCGTCCCTGTCGTCATCGCATTCCGGATCCAGTTGTCACGGATCCCTTCGCGACGAATCCGTCGGGGTCTGCGAGTTGGGCCCATGGCACGAGTCTGGCATGTAGTCTGAGCCAATGGACGTGGGGTCCGATTCGTCCGGGTCCGCCACCGCCGGGCGCGGTAGCGGCGGCAACAGTGCCGCACAAACACTGATGATCGCCTATGACGGGTCCCCGAACGCCGACCGCGCCATTCGCTACGCCGGACAATTTCTCCGCGCGCAATCCGCAGTGGTCGTCACCGCCTGGCAGCCCGGCGGCATGACGCCGGCACGTATGTCCACCCTCGCCGGCGGGATGCAGCCGTTCATCGACACCCAACTCGACGCCGGCGTCGACCAGGCGCTCGAAGACGAGGCCGCCTCGATCAACGAGCGCGGCGTGACACTCGCCGCCGAGTGCGGACTGGCCGCGCGCGGATCGCTCGTGGAGGTGGAGTCGACGGTGTGGGGTGCGCTCGTCGCCGCCGCCGAAGCGCTCGACGTCGATCTCCTGGTCACCGGAACCCGCGGGGCGTCGGGACTGAAGGCACTGCTGCGGTCCAGCGTCGCCGAGCGGGTCCTCAAACATTGCCATCGGCCGGTGTTCATCGTGCCCGCGAAGTGCGAGAAGGAACCGCAGGTCACGTTGTAGGGGATCTCTGCCGGGCAGGGATCTCTGCCGAGGTCACCAAGTGGCTTCGACACGGCGCCTCGCTTCGCTCGGGGCCGGCTCAACCAGCGGGGGGTGGCTTCGACACGGCGCCTCGCTGCGCTCGGAGCCGGCTCAACCAGCGGGGGCGGGGCGCCCGCCGGGCCGAGCGTCCCCACCTGACGGCCGAGCTTGTCGAGGTCACCAAGTGGCTTCGACACGGCGCCTCGCTCCGCTCGGGGGCGGCACACCCGCCGGGCCGAGCGTCCCCACCTGACGGCCGAGCTAGTCGAGGTCACCAAGTGGCTTCGACACGGCGCCTCGCTGCGCTCGGAGCCGGCTCAACCAGCAGTGGGTCGGCCCGGCTCAACCAGCAGTGGGTCGGCCCGGCTCAACCAGCAGTGGGTCGGTCCGGGTCAACCAGCAAAGCTGTGTCCTGATCTGTGGGATGCATGGCCTGGACGCCACGGTGCGGGTCGGAAACGATGTCCTCATGACTCGATCGGTGCTGATCCTCGGATACCCCGGGGTGCAGGCCCTGGACGTGACCGGTCCGGCCGACGTGTTCTCCACCGCGTCGTATGCCCTTGCCGACCAGGGCGCGCAGGTCCGCTATGACCTGCGGCTGGTGTCGAAGTCCGGTCTGCCGGTGGGCACCGGCGTCGGGCTGGAGTTCGTCGCGCAGCCGCTGCCCGACCCGGCCGAGCCGCTCGACATCCTGATCCTGCCCGGCGGCACCGGCGTCCACGACGCCTCCCGCGACCCCGACCTCGTCGACTGGATCCGACGGGCGGCGCAACGGGCACGACGCGTCGTCAGCGTGTGCAACGGCGCGTTCCTCGCCGCCGAGGCCGGCCTCCTCGACGGCAAACGCGCGACGACGCACTGGGCCGTGACCGGGTTGCTCGCCGAGCGATACCCGTCGATCCAGGTCGACGCCGAGGCCCTGTTCGTGCGCGGCAGCGACCGGGTGTGGAGTTCCGCGGGCGTCACCGCCGGTATCGACCTCTCGCTGGCCCTCATCGAGGAGGACCACGGCACCGAGCTCGCACAGCTCGTCGCGCGGTGGCTCGTCCTCTACATGCGGCGCCCAGGTGGTCAGAGCCAGTTCGCCCCGCCGGTGTGGATGCCTCGGGCCCGGCGCACGGCGATCCGCGAGATCCAGGAACGCATCGAGGCCGAGCCGGGCCGGGTGCACCGCGTCGACGATCTCGCCCGCGACGCGTCGATGAGCCCGCGTCATTTCTCCCGCATCTTCACCGACGAGACCGGTGAGGCGCCGGGCGCCTATGTCGAACGGGTCCGGACCGACGCCGCCCGCCGGGCACTCACCCAGGGCGACGACACGATGCCGGTGATCGCCACCCGGTGCGGGTTCGGGTCGGCCGAGACGATGCGGCGCACCTTCGTCCGCCGGCTCGGCGTGCCGCCCGATCAGTACCGCCGCACCTTCCGCTAGACGCACACCCGAGAACCCACGACCCGAAAGGCATCCATGACCCAGATAGCGATCGTGCTCTACCCGCAGTTCACCGCGCTGGACTTCATCGGCCCCTACGAGGTGCTGCGAGCCCTGCCCGACACCGAGGTGAGGTTCGTCTGGCACGAACCCGGGCCGGTCGTCGCCGACTCGGGCGTGCTCGTCGTCGGAGCCACGCATTCGTTCGACGAGACACCGTCGCCGGACGTCGTCCTGGTGCCGGGCGGTCCCGGTTTCCTGGCCGCCTCGCAGGACGAGAAGGTCCTCGACTGGCTGCGTGCCGTACGGCCGGGCGCCCAGTGGACGACGTCGGTCTGCACCGGTTCGATCATCCTGGCCGCAGCCGGTCTGCTCGACGGGAAGCCGGCCACGACGCACTGGTCGTCGATGGCCGGGCTGTCGCTGCACGGCGCGAAGCCGGTGTCGGACCAGCGGATCGTGCGCGCCGCGCCCGACGACGACCTGGTCACCGCGGCCGGTGTGTCCGCGGGCATCGACCTCGCGCTGTGGCTGGCCGAGCAGATCGCCGGGCGTGCGCGCGCGGAGGCGATCCAGCTGATCATCGAGTACGACCCGCAACCCCACCTGGACTCCGGACATCGTTCCAAGGCGTCTGCCAAGACGATCGCGACGTCGACGATGCTGCTCAGCCGCGACGTCGACAAACCCGAGATGGTGAAGTCGAGCGTGCGTCTGTTGTGGGATCGCGCCCTCACGAAAGTGCGTTCCGGACGTTGAGCTCGACACGGTGCACCCGCAGGTGTCAGCGGGTGTCACCCGGAAACGGACTCGGACGATGGTAGTTTCATCGCCATGACCAACAACCGCCTTGTCGCCGGAGCCGTCGCCGGGGTCGCCGGCATCCTGGTGGGACTCGGCGCGGTGTTCCTCGGCGGGTTCCTGGCCTCCGAGAACAGCCCGTCCACCGATCTGAACAACATCAGCCCGAACAACGGATTCGTCCAGGGTTCGGTGGACTACGGTTCGCGCGGCGGAGCCGGCGAGACCAACTGACCCGTCCACGACGCCGCCGGTCTCGGCGTCTCCTGATCGACAGCAGCCGCAACTGAGTACCCCGCCTCCGCCACCGGATCAGTCCGTACTCAGCCGACGCGGTATCGCCGTCGTCGGCGCGATCTCGCTGCTGATCTGCCTGCTGCAGTCACCGGGCCGCATCGCCGCCGACACCAAACTCGACCTCACCGCGAATCCGCTCGGGTTCCTCGCGCGCGCCGCACATCTGTGGACGCCGAACGCACCGATGGGGCAGGTGCAGAACCAGGCCTACGGGTACTTCTTCCCCCACGGGGCGTTCTTCGCCCTGGGTGACCTTCTCGCCGTTCCGCCGTGGATCGTGCAACGCCTCTGGTGGGCGGTGCTGCTCACCGTCGGCTTCGTCGGCATCGTCCGCCTCGCCGAGATGCTGCGGCTGGGCTCGCCCGCATCGCGGATCATCGCCGCCACCGTCTTCGTGCTCAGCCCGCGGGTCCTGACCACCCTCGGCTCGATCTCGTCGGAGACCCTGCCGATGATGCTCGCCCCGTGGGTGCTGATCCCGGTGGTGCGGGCGCTCGACACCCGGGCGGAGAACGCTGCCCCGCTGTGGCGGGAGGCCGCGCGTGCGTCGGCGGCGGTCGCGCTGATGGGCGCGGTCAACGCCGTCGCCACACTGGCAGCGCTCGGCGTCGCCGCCCTGTGGTGGCTGCTGCACAGTCCGCGCGACCGACGCTGGTGGCGGTTCGGCGCCTCGACCGCCGCCGGCCTGACCCTGGCGTGCGCGTGGTGGCTCGTCCCGCTGCTGATCCTGTCGCGCGTGAGTCCGCCGTTCCTGGACTACATCGAGTCGTCCCGGGTCACCACGCAGTGGACCTCGCTCACCGAGGTGCTGCGCGGGGCGAGTTCGTGGACGCCGTTCGTGTCGCCGGAGCGCGTCGCCGGGGCGGTGCTCGTCACCCAGCCCGCCGCGGTGCTGGCGACCGGCACCATCGCGGCCGCGGGGCTCGCCGGATTGTGCATGCGGCACATGCCGTTCCGCGGCCGTCTCGTCGCGATCCTGGGCGTGGGCCTCGTCCTGATGTGCGTCGGCTACGCGGGTGAACTCGGGTCGCCGGTCGCCGAGCAGGTACGCGTCTTCCTCGACGGCTCCGGCGCCCCGCTGCGCAACATCCACAAGTTCGAGCCGCTGCTCCGCATCCCGCTGGTCCTCGGTGTCGCACATCTCCTGGCGCGGGTTCCGCTGCCGGGGAGTGCGAGTCGCCGGGAGACGCTCTCCGCCTTCGCCCAGCCCCAGCGGTCGCGACCGGTCGCCGCGACAATCGTCCTGCTCGTCGCCGTGATCGGCGCCGGGTCGTTGATGTGGACCGGTCAGCTCGCGCCGGACGGTACGTACCAGGCGATTCCACGCCACTGGCAGCAGACCGCCGACTGGCTGGCCGAGCACAGCGAACGCGACGACGGCGCCCCGCCCGCCCGCGCGCTGGTCGTCCCCGGCGCCCCGTTCGCCGACCAGCTCTGGGGGCTCACCCGCGACGAACCGCTGCAACCCCTGTCCGACACCCCGTGGGCGGTCCGCGACGCGATCCCGCTCACCCCGCCCGGCGCGATCCGCGCCCTCGACTCCGTACAACGGGAGATCGCCGCGGGCCGTGGATCGCCCGGTCTCGCCACCACCCTCGCCGGGCAGGGCATCGGATTCGTCGTCCTCCGGGCCGATCTCGACCCCGACACCTCGCGGTCGGCCCGCCCGCTGCTCGCGCAACAGGCACTCGACGAGTCGCCCGGGCTCCGTCGCGTCGCCGGGTTCGGTCCGCCGATCGGGCCACCCAGCGTCCGAGGAGTGGTGCGCGACAACGGTCTACGGCCGCCGATGCCCGCGGTGCAGATCTACGCCGTCGGCGAACCGGGCGCGCCGACGACCGGCACCGGTCCGCGACTCGTCGACACCACCGGGCTCCCCCGCATTGCCGGCGGGCCCGAGGCGATCGCCGAACTGGCCGACGTCCGCGCACGCCAGGGACTTCCCCCGCTCGGACCCGTCGTGCTCGACGCCGACGCCCGCCGCGCCGGGATCGTCGACGGCCCGTTGATCGTGACCGACACACCCGCTGACCGGGAGACCGACTTCGGCCGCGTCGACGACCACAGTTCGGCGATCAGGTCGCCGTCGGACCCGCGTCGGACACAGAACGCCGTCGCCGACTACCCCGTCGACGGCCAACCACTGGTCCACGGGGAATGGTTGTTGGACAACGAGAGCGGCGAAGTCGAGGTGTCGACGTCGGGATCGGCGGCGGACGCGGTCCAGCCCGGGCAGACCTCGCCGGCCAACTCGGCGGCCGCGGCCTTCGACGGCAACCCGCAGAGCGCCTGGGTGAGCGGCGGATTGGAGACCGCGGTCGGACGATGGATGCGCATCGGTTTCACGACGCCGCGCACCGATCTCGCGGTGACCCTGACGACCGCGAAGGCGCTCGGACCTGACGTCACGAGTGCGCTGATCACCACCGAGGCGGGCAGCACGGTGGTCTCCGGTCTCGCTCCCGGCGAACCGGTCACCGTGACCGCCCCCAGCGGCCCCACCGGTTGGCTCCAGATCCGCGCGCTCCGCACCGACGACGGCACGGCGGGAAACCAATTCGCGCTCGGCGAGGTGACGGTCTCCGATCTGCGGACCGCGACGCCGTTGCGGATCCGCCACCGCGTGGTCCTGCCCGAACTCGAGGCCGGCACCGACGTGGCCCAGTGGCTGCTGTACCAGGAGCTGTCCGGGCGCGCGTCGTGCGTCTCCGACCCCGAGCGGCAGATGACCAGGTGCGCACCGGGTCTCGCACTCTCGCCGGAGACGTCGGCGGTGTTCGGGCGCGCACTCTCGGTGCCGTCGGATGTCACCGTCTCCCCCACCGCGATCCTGCGACCCCGACCCGGCGATGCTCTGGATCGGCTTCTCGCCGAGGACGACCGGGTCACGGCGCGCGGGCCCCGCCCGGTGACCGATCCTCGCGGCGGGCCCGCGGCGGCCGTCGACGGCGACCCCGGAACGTCGTGGACCGCACCGGAGATCCCGGACGAACGGTCATCCCCGGCGCGCGACGGTCGAACAGATGACGACGCAGCAACCGACGAGAACACTCCCACCCTGGTCCTGGACCTCCCGCGCGAACAGCGGGTCGAGTCGCTGACGATCGCCGCCCCGCGGGGGTATCCCGCCGCGCCCACCGAGGTCGCGGTCGACCTCGGGACCGGCGAACAGATTCGCGAGGTCGACGAGAACGGCGTCGTACGACTCGATCCCGCGGTCACCGACCGCGTCGAGATCACCATCCGCGCCCAGTCCGACCTGATCGACGTCAACAGCCTCGGATTCGCCAGTCCCGCACCACCGGGGATCGCCGAGGTGCAGGTGTTCCCGTCGCAGGCGACCGGTACGGACGCCGAGCGGATCGTCGAGATCGGTTGCGACGCCGGGATCGGCCTGACCGTCGCGGGTCAGGTCGTCCGGATGTCCGTGCGCGCCACCGCGTCCGAGCTGCGCAGCGGACAGCCGGTGGCCGGGCGCCCGTGCGGCGGCGGCCGGCTCGTGCTGCCCGCCGGCCAGCAGGAGGTGTCGGTCAATCCCGGCGACGCCTTCACCGTCGACGCCCTGTCGCTGGTGGACGGTGATCCGGTCTCGGCGCCCGCGTCGACGTCCCCCGAGGTGACCGAGTGGTCGCCGGCGCGGCGAGCGGTGACGGTCGACGCCGGTGCGCAACGACTGCTCGTCGTGCCCGAGAGCACCAACCCGGGGTGGCAGGCGCACCTCGACGGCGCGCAGCTACGGCCGGTCGTCGTCGACGGGTGGCAACAGGGGTGGGTCGTCCCCGCCGGTGCAGGCGGAACCATCGAATTAACCTTCCGATTCGACTCGCTGTACCGGTGGGCGCTGGTGATCGGGCTCGCGCTGATGGCGCTGCTGCTCGTCGCCGCGTGGTGGCCGTCGGCGCGTCGCACCCGGGCCGGTGAACCCGTCGTGGTTCCGTCCGGGCGCGGCAGCGTGCTCGCCGCGGGGGGTGCGGTGTTCGCCGCGGCGTGGCTGGTGTCCGGCTGGTGGGGACTCATGGCCGCCGTCGTGGTCGGCACCCTCGCCGTGGCGATACCGCAGAAAGCCGGCGTCACAATCACATTCGTGGCGATGATGACCGCGACCATCGGGCTGGCGGCCGGCCCCTGGCATGCCTCGGGCGGGTACCACGGGTCGCAATGGCGGGTTCAGCTACCGGCGCTGGTGGCGGTGTCGATGACGGCGTGGCTGGTGTTCTGGTCGGCCGTCGACGACGGGCCTGACGACGACGGGCCTGACGACGACGGGCCTGACGACGACGGGCCTGACGACGACAAGGCGTCGGCCGCGTCGTGGCGCGAACGGTGGCGACGACGATTCTCGCGGTTGCGCAACCAGTTCCGGGCCGGCTCTTCGATGAAGGCATAGCTCGCCGCAGCGACGCCGATCGACAGCCCGAGGGTGATCACGAGCACCAGGAGGGTGTCGCCGCTGAACGGCACGATGCCGAACAGCGGGAAGACCACTGCCAGTATCGCGACGTGCCAGATGAAGATCCCGTACGACCACCTCCCGAGCGCGAGCATCACGCGTGAGGTGAGGATGCGGAACGGCCCGTCGTTGCAGACGAGCGGGGCGAGCAGCGCATATCCGCAGAGCGCGCCGAGAACCATCTTGGTGGCGAACTCGATCTCGGTGACCGCGCCGAGACCGGTCGGGCCGGCGATCCTGGTGCATGCCAGCGCGTAGGCGACGACGAGGACGCCCAGCATGAGCGGGCGGTTCGCGCTGAGGCGGATCGTTCCCGCCATCCAGCGGCCCGTCCCCGACGTCCCGGATGCAGAACCCGATTCCGGTTCACGTTCGAGGACTCCGGCGATCTCGGCCAGGACCAGACCCGCGACGAACCACGGGAGGTGGCCGAACACCCAGTTCTTGGTCTCCACGCCGTCGGCCACGGGCAGCGAGGTGCCGACCCAGGCCCAGCCGAGGCTCAGCGCACCGAGGAGGACGATCGCCGGCACCCGCGCCCGCAGACGGCTCCCGCGCAGCCGCAGGAGAGCGAAGCCGATGAGCGGCAGCAGTGCGTAGAAGGCGATCTCGACCGAGAGGCTCCACATCTGGGTCAGACCGGCGGTCAGTGTCAGCGGCACGAAGACCTGCGTGAGCGTGAGGTTCGCCAGCCAGACCTGCGCATCCGCTCCCTGCGCCTCGGGGAGCAGCAGGATCACCAGCGTCACCACGACCACATAGGCAGGCCAGATCCGGACGACGCGATGGCGGAAGTACCGCGGCACCGACGGATGACCGGTCCCGCGATGCGCGGCGTCGACCCACGGTCGCCAGAGCAGAAAGCCGGAGAGCGCGAAGAACAAGGCGACCGCGAGGTCGAGACGACCGAGGACCGGTCCCAGCACGGGGATCTCGACCGCGCGGGTCTGGAAGGCCACGTGCGTGACCAGGACCCCGATCGCGGCGATGGCCCGCATGCCCTCGAGCTGCGGATAGAACCGCCGGGCGGAACCCGTTGCGGGTTCGGCGGTGGCGGGGCTGGTGGGGCCGGGGTCGGTGCTGGTCATGCTGCTGACAGGGTAGCCGGGAGGCGTTGCGTACCCTCGCCACCATGTCCTCGCCGTCCTCCTCGTCGCACCCGGAGCCCCATCGCTGGTCGACGGCGGACCTCGCGGGACCGACGCTGATCTTTGTCGGCGCGTTCCTGCTCGCGGTGACGATCGCGCTGCCCACCCTGCTCGTCGGCGGGTTCCGCACGATCCCGCTGAGCACCGACTTCACCACCGTCGCCACGGCCGACGACGCGACGATCTTCGACCGGTGCTCGCTGGAGACCCGGAGCGCCCGTACCGTCGGCGCCGACCTCGTCCGGCAGCAGCGCGTCGTGGCGGTGCAGCCGTCCGACGAACACCGGGTGACGCTGCAGGCCGGTACGTCGATCCAGGCCGAGAAGCTGCGCATCGACGATCGCGAGGTCGACCCCGGTGATCCGCGCCCCGGTGTCGATGCCGATGACCCGTCACAACCGTGCAACGAGGCGACCGTGAATGCCATCAAGGATCGGGTCACGCTGGACCGGAAGAACGCGCTGCCCCGACTCGCCGCCCGCGGGGCGTCGGAGATCCAGTACGACAGCGGTCAGGCCGCGGTGCTCGTCCCGGACCGTCGCGGCGTCACCTATCTGCTGCCCTTCGACACGGCGATCGCCGACCGCGAGTTCTTCGACCCGATCACCCGCACCACCGTGCCGTTGGTCCACGACGGTGACACCGAGGTGCAGGGTCGCGACGTCGCACGGTTCCGCGCCGAGGTCCCCGACACCGACCTCGCCCGCGAAGCGCTGGGTCGACCGGTCGGCACGAATGTCTCGATCACGCGTCCGGCGTCGTGGTTCGGGTTCGGCGGCTCGAGCCGGCCGTTGACCGCGAGCCTCCATCACCGGAGTTCGTGGGATCTCGCCGTCGACACCCGGACCGGCACCATTGTCGACGCCACGATCACCGTCGACGAGGCGTACCGCTTCCCCGACGGCATCCCCGGCGTCCCGGCCGACTTCGAATTGCCGCATCTGCGCGCGACTTTCGGCTACGACGACGACACGCAGGCCCGGATGACGGACCTGTCCGACGATCTCGCGTCCCCGATCCTGATCTGGGGCCGGCTCGTACCCATCGGCACCGGGGTCCTCGGGGTCGTGGCTCTGCTGGCCGGGTTGATACTCACCAATCCGGCCTGGCTGCCCGCCCGGTTCCGGCGCCGAAGCGGCGCGGAAACCGTTGGCGAGCAACCGGGGTGACGGGGACCGCCGTCAGGACGTCGACTCGGCGGCGAGCCTGCCGAGGGTGTCGTTCAGCTGGTGCTCGGTGACGAGCGGGAACTTGACCTTCTCGAGCAGGTTCTTGTCGGTGACCTTCGACCAGTCGTAGGTGTGGCGCACCAGCGTTTCGTTCGGACCCTGGGACTCCAGCTCCCACAGCCATTCCCACCCGGGCGGCTCGGTGCCGGCGGGGGCGGTCTGCCATGCCAGCAGCTTGTCCTTGGCGTAACCGGTGACATGGTTGTCGGTCTTGTAGCCGCCGCCCATGTGGTCGCCCGACATGTTCATCGTGAACACGTCACCGACCTGCTGGATGCGATCGGCGTGGTCCACGCCGCGGATGAAACCCGAACCGTCGAGCGCCTGATGCCGTTCGGGATTGGAGAGGACGTCGAACACCGCGTCGACGGGCGCCTCGATCGTGCGTTGGACAGTGACCTGTGTGCTCTCGTTGTCGCTCATGACACAACACTGCCGAAACTTCGGGCACTCGGCAACGTCCGACCTCAACTCAGCGCGCGACCGCCCACGTCCCCAGCGCCGCGATCGTGGCGGCCACGGCCGCAGTGCCCGCGACCCCGACCACCGAGCCGGTGAGGGTGACGATGACCAGCACCTCGGCGCCCACGACCAGCCAGGTCCCGAGCGCCACGCGCGTCCGGTCGCGCGCGATCGCCGACAGTAAAACGACCTGCAGGACTGCGAGCGCGGCGCCGATGTAGGCGAAGAGCCACAGGATCGGCACCAAGGCGTCGTAGCCGTCCCCGAAGACGAACGGGACGACCGGGCCCGCCGCGCCCGCCAGCACGGTCAGGACGACCCCGATCCCGGCGACCACCGTCACCGCCTGACGCAACGAGGCCGACGACCGTGCTGGGTCGGCGAGACGCGGATAGAAGACGACGCCGATCGCCTGCGGGAGCCAGAAGGCCACCTTCGTCGCGATCGCGCCGAGGGCGTACACCCCGACCTCCTCGGCGTCGAGGACCCGGGGCGAGAGCAGCAGGTCGATCGACGACGCGACGATCAACACCAACTGGACCTGCGACGCGCGGACCACGCTGAGCACCCCGGCGGCTCCCGACGGCGTCCGCCCCGGCCGTCCGGACCGTGACATCGACCAGACCACGAGCCAGACGACGGCCGCCGACGCGGCGGCACCCAGCGTCCCGGCCAGCAGCCCACCGGCCGGCCCGGCGCCGGCGGCGAATGCCCCGATCGTAGGCATCGATCGTGCGACTCCGACGACGGCCAGCACCCAGGACAGCGCTCGGAACTCGCCGCGCCCCTGCAGAATGCCCTGACCTGCGGCGATGAGCGCCAGCAGCGGCGCCGAGGCGAGTGCTGCGGCCGTCGTCGCGACGTCGGTGCGCAACAGCAGCCCGACCAGCGGGGTGGCGACGGCGGTGAGGACGACGACCCAGCACGTCGTCACCACACCCAGCGCGCGGAGCCGTCCCTCGTCACCGCCGAGCACGACCTCCCGGGCGATGACGTTCTGCAGCGCCATCGCCGGCACGCCCAGCACGAGCATCGCCGACAGCAGCACCGCGAACTCGCCGTATTCGCTGACGTCGAGGAAGTGCGCACTCGCGACGAGGTGCACCACGTACATGCAGACGTTGGCCACCATCGACCCGATCGCCACCGACCCGACGGCGCCGACCGTGCCCGTCGTCCGACGCGTCTGCTGCATGGACCAAGTGTGCCGATCGCACCGCGGCGGTCTCGCGCGGGGCGGGCACGAGGTAAGCGAGCCGGGTTTTGCACGGGCAGTCGGGCATAGGCAACGATGGGAAGGCTGTTGCCGAGCGCGGGTCCCCCCGATCGCGCGTGTCCACCGGACCGAGAGACCGTGATGTACGACGACAACCCCACCTACGACGCCGAGTCGACCGACATCGGTTCGCGCATCGACCCGGTGCTGGCCCGGAGCTGGCTGCTGGTCAACGGCTCCCACTACGCCAAGTTCGAGCCGGCCTCGCGTTCGCGCGCCGACATCGTCGTGTTGGACATCGAGGACGCGGTGGCTCCCAAGGACAAGGTCTCCGCGCGCGACAACGTGGTCCGTTGGCTCGGGCCGAAGGAGGGTACGGCCGGCCCCGGCGCCGGAGACTGGGTTCGCGTGAACGGATTCGGCACACCGTGGTGGGTCGATGATCTCGAGGCGCTGTCGCAGACCGCCGTCGGCGGGGTGATGCTGGCGATGGTCGAGTCCGTCGACCACGTCACCGAGACCGCCAAGCGACTGCCCGGCCTGCCGATCGTCGCGCTCGTGGAGACGGCACGCGGACTGGAACGCATCAGTGAGATCGCGGCCACCAAGGGCACGTTCCGTCTCGCATTCGGTATCGGGGATTTCCGCCGCGACACCGGCTTCGGCGAGAACCCGCAGACACTGGCCTATGCCCGTTCGCGTTTCACGATCGCCGCGAAGGCCGCCCACCTTCCCAGCGCCATCGACGGCCCGACGGTCGGTTCCAGCGCGCTCAAGCTCAGCGAGGCGACCGCGGTCAGCGCCGAGTTCGGCATGACCGGCAAGATCTGCCTCACCCCGGGCCAGTGCGCGCAGGTCAACGAGGGACTGTCCCCCTCTCAGGACGAGATCACCTGGGCGCGCGAGTTCTTCGCCGAGTTCGAGCGCGACGGCGGCGAGATCCGCAACGGCTCCGACCTGCCGCGGATCGCGCGGGCGACCAAAATTCTCGATCTGGCCCGGTCGTACGGCATCACCGAGTCCGACTACGACGACGACCCGGTGCACGCCCCCGCACCCTCGGACACCCACCACTTCTGATCGGCTCGCCGCGGTGACTCCCCGACGACTGCTGCCGGTTCTGTACGGCACCGGTGTCGCTGCGGCCGCGGCGATCCTGGGACCGCTGCTGCCCGGCCTGATCGGGGCCGGCGACCGGTACCTGCTGTACCGCGATGCGGTGTCCACGCCGCGCACCCATGTCACGGACACCACGCTCGGGATCGGTGACCTGCCGCCCCGCGCCGTGCCGCAGGACTGGTTCCTCGCGATGGTGAGCACCGTCGTCGACGGCGGGATCGTCGTGCTGGCGGCCCTCGCCGCCTCCCTGGTCTGCGCGGGCGTCGGGTACGGACGTCTGGCAGCTCGCCTGGTCCCGGGCGCCGGGCGCACCGGTGCCGCGGCGGCCACGCTCGTCGGGGTGTGGAATCCGTTTGTCGCCGAACGTCTTCTCCAGGGCCACTGGAGCCTGCTGGCGGGTTATGCGGCACTGGGGTGGATTCTCGTCGCGGTTCTGGATCTGCGGGAGCACGCCCGGCTGATTGAGCCGGCACCGAGCGAAGCGAGAAGCCGAGTCACTCCGCTGGTTGAGCCGGCACCGAGCGAAGCGAGGAGCCGAGTCACTCCGCTGGTTGAGCCGGCACCGAGCGAAGCGAGGAGCCGAGTCGAAGCCACCCGGCGACCGGACCCCCGAGCAAGCACCGTCCAACTTCTTCAACTGGGCGGACTGTTCGCGGTCGCAGGCTTGACCCCCACTGGTTCTGTCCTCGCCGTCATCACTCTGGCGACGGCGCTCGTGGCCCGTCCGATCGGTCTGCGACCCACGGTGGCCGTCCTCGCGCTCTGGCTCCTCAGCACACTGCCGTGGTTGCTGACGGCTTCCATCTCCGACGCCCCGACCACATCGGCGGCCGCCGGGGTGGAGGCATTCGGTCTGCGGTCCGAGCCGTGGCTCGGACCCGTGGGTACGGCTCTGTCACTGGGCGGGATCTGGAACGCCGATGCGGTGCCGGCGAGCCGGACCATCGGGTGGGCCGCGGTGGCCACCCTCGGCCTGCTCCTCGTCGTCGCGGTCGGCGCCGGTCACCTGTGGCGGCGTCGCGCGGAGTCGGACCCGCTGGTGCGCGCCATCGCCATCCTCGCGGCGGTGACCGCGTTCTTGTTGGTGCTGAGCACTTTCGGACCGGTCCGCACCGGCCTGGGGTTCGTCGTCGAGCACGTCGGTGGCGGCGGGCTCCTCCGCGACACCCAGAAGTTCGCCGCACTTCTCGTCCCGGCGGTCGCGGTGTGTGTGGCCGCGGCCGTTGCAGCGGCGAGGCGTCGGGTCCCGTCGGGTTTCGCGTTCGCCGCGGTCGCACTGCTCGCGGTCGCGCCGCTACCCGACCTGGCGTGGGGGGTCGGCGGTGCGGTGCGCGCGATCGACTATCCCGACGAGTGGCGGCAGGTCGCCGAGATCGTGCCGCCGGACCGGGGTTCGGTCGCCCTGTGGCCTCCCGGCACGGTGCGCGAGTATCCGTTCGCACGCGATCCATCGCTCGATCCAGCGGCGCGGATGCTGCGGGCGCCGGTCGTCGAATCCGGTGAACTCCGGGTGGACGGCGAGGTGATCGACCCGGCCGGGAAGCATGCCACAGCGGTGACGCGGGTGCTGGAGTCCGGCGGGTCACCGGTAGCGCTCGCCGAGCTCGGCGTCGGGTGGGTGCTGGTCGAGAACGGTTCTCCGCCTATCCAACTCGCGGACGCCGGACGCCTCGTCTTCGACGGGCCGGATCTGAGGCTGTATCAGGTGGGCGACGTCGTGGATCGGTCCGCCGACGCCACCGACCGTGCGATCGCCCTCGGCGCGCACCTCGTATGGGCCGCGCTGCTCATCACCGGACTCGTCGGTCTCGGCGTCCGTGCGATCAGCGGCGCGAGTCGGACAGCACGGCGTCGAACGTCGCCATGAACCCGTCGCAGGTCGCCGACCACGAGTAGCGGCTGGCCGTGGTCTGCGCGTTCCGGCCGAGTCGATGCGCCTCGTCCGGATTGTCGATGAGTTTCCTCGTTGCGCTGGCCAGTTCGTCGACACCGTCGACGAGGAGCCCGGTGCGCCCGTCGTCGATGGAGTCGGCGAGTCCGGCGGCTCTGCGGTAACCGATCGTCGGGACACCGTGCTGGGCGGCTTCGACGACCGCGAGGCCCCATCCCTCCTTACGCGACGGCATGAGGTGGACCCGGGCCCGGGCGAGCAGTTCGTGCTTGCGGCGCTCGTCGACGTGGCCGTGGAAGGTGACCGCGTCGGTCACCGCGAGGTCGGCTGCCGCACGGTGCAATTCGTCCGACCACCAGCCACCGCCGATGACATCGAGACGGGCGTCGACACCGTCGCGACGCAGCCGGGCGAGTACGGTCAACGCGTCCTCGACCTGCTTGTGGGGCACCAGCCGCGACAGTACGCAGAGTCGTACCGGCACACCGGGAGTCGACGCCCCGGTGCGCGCGGGCGCCTCGATACCGTGAGGTACCGGATCGATCCCGTTGCGCACGACCGCGATCCGCCCGGCATCGACCCCCAGCGCGACGAGTTCGGACTTCGACGGCGTCGAGACCGTGACGTATCGGTTGCGCCGATGGACGCGCGGCGAGACCCGCGACTCGAGGAACCACCCGATGTGGCCGAGCAGACGGCCGGCGACCGGCCACTGCTCGCGATGACAGTGATGGACGAGGACGACCGTCGGAGCCGGTGAGACGAGCGACGAGAAGAACGGGACACCGTTCTGGGTGTCCACGACGACGTCGGGGCGGCACCCCGACAGCGGGCCGAGCCCGAGCCGGCCCGCGACAATGGTCGCGAGCATGAGCGGATACACGCTGATCCGACCGCCGGCCCGGAAGAACCGCATGCCGTCCCGGTGCTCGTGGCGCAGCGACCCCGGGTACGCGGACGTGAGGAAGGTGACGTTCGCGCCGCGTCGAGCCAGTTCGGCGCCCACCCGTTCCAGGTAGGTCTCGCTGCCGCCGCCCTGAGGGTGGCGGGTGTCCCGCCAGCACAGGAGCAGGATGTTCGACGGTGTGCGCATGTTGTCCGTCAGCCTACCGATCAGGCCGTGAGCACCGGAATCCGCCGCGCGACCGCCCGGCGAGGAACCTGTCGCCGAGACACCCCACTAGAGTGACCCGACGATGACGACTTCACTTCCCGGCGGCGCACGGATGGCCCGGCTCGCCACCCTGCGACGCGCCGCGGGACTGCTGAACGACTTCCGCTACGAACAATCCGTTCCCGCGCGCTTCTACGGCGCGCTCGCCGGCGACACCGCGGACATGGTCGAGGCGTTCGTCCCCGACATGGGCGGATCGGTGGTCCTCGACGTGGGCGGCGGTCCCGGATACTTCGCCGACGCCTTCCGGGCCCGCGGCGCGCACTACGTCTCCGTCGAACCCGATCCCGCCGAGATGCATGCCGGTGGGCTCGAGCATCGCGGATCGGTCCGCGGCTCCGGCCAGGCCCTGCCCTTCGCCGACGGATGCGTCGACGTCTGCCTGTCGTCGAACGTCGTCGAGCACACCCCGACGCCGTGGGAGATGGCCGACGAGATGCTGCGGGTGACGCGTCCCGGCGGCATCGTCATCATCAGCTACACACTCTGGTGGGGACCGTTCGGCGGTCACGAGATGGGCCTGACGCACTATCTCGGCGGCCATCGGGCGGCCCGGCTGTACACCCGACGCCACGGTCACCCGCCCAAGAACCTGTACGGCACATCGCTGTTCGCGGTCTCCGCCGCCGACGGGCTGCGCTGGGCCGGATCGGCGACCGGTGCCGGGCGCGCCGACCTCGTCGCGGCATTCCCCCGCTACATCCCGCGCTGGATGTGGTGGGTCATGCGCGTGCCGGTGCTCAGGGACGTCCTCGGCACCAACCTCGTGCTCGTCCTGCGTCGACGCTGACGTGCTCGGAGTCCGGTTGCGTCTGGCTGAGCCCACTGCTGGTTGAGCCGGGACTGAGCGAAGCGAAGCCCCGAGTCGAAGCCACCTCCGCACCCAGCGGCCTGAACTACTCGGCGGCGAGGTCCGCGGTG
Organism: Gordonia sp. NPDC057258; assembly: GCF_042668985.1. Lineage (NCBI taxonomy): Bacteria > Bacillati > Actinomycetota > Actinomycetes > Mycobacteriales > Gordoniaceae > Gordonia > Gordonia sp. NPDC057258. The sequence continues at coordinate 16,608 of NZ_JBHUXZ010000030.1, read as the reverse complement.
CAGTTGAGGGTGCCGCCCTGACTGGTGGCGGCGGCCAGCTGTTCACCGTCGGCGAGGATGGCGCACGACACCGGTCCGCGGATCACGATGGCCGACATGCTCGCGCGGGTTCCCTCGAGCTGCACCCGCTGGGACCACGGCGAGCCGATCGCCGGGATCACCGTCGGCGATCCCTGGCCGCGGGTGAACGTCAGCGCGACGACGTCCCCGTTGCCGGTCAGCTGGTAGGTGATGGTCCCGGAGCGCTGAGTCGTCGTCGTGGTCGACGTCGTCTCCTCGGTGGTCGGGGTGCTCGACGACGTCGTCTCGCTCGTCGTCGCCGGATCACTCGATTCGGTGGTCGACGATGACGCCGCGCTGGTGGAGTCGCCGTTGCCAGAGCGGGTGACCAGCACGACGACGAGACCCAGGACCACGAGCGCGATCAGGGCGACCAGCGCCAGCCCGATGGTCCGGCCCTTCGACCCGGAACCGCGGGGCGGTTCACCACCGGCCGGCGCGTCGTAGGGCGAGGCACCGTAAGGCGACCCGCCGGTGTACTGGGGGTCGCCATACTGGGGTTCGGTGTAGGGACCCGGATACGGCTGTCCCGGCTGATGCGGTTCGGTGTACGGACCCGGATAGGGCTGACCGGCCTGGTGCGGTTCCGTGTAGGGACCCGGATACGGCTGCTCGGTGTAGGCCTGCGACGGCGGTGCCGACGGGTCGAAGTCCGGATCGAACTGACGGGTCTCCGGCGGATCGTTCCGCGGATCGTTGGGATCACCCTCTGGTGGTCGGGTCATGCGGACGATTCTGTCATCCCGGACCGATCCCGGACCCGACCACCACGAACCTGCGTCAGATGTCGGCGATCGCCTCGAGCGGTCCGGTGCGCGCCGCGCGGACGGCCGGCCACAACGCGGCCAGCACCCCGACCACCGCTGACGCGATCAGCGTGATCGCGATGAGCGACCACGGGATCACCGGCGCGCCCAGGCCCCACTCGGCGAGCGTGCGTACCAACGCGACGCCGATGACGGTCCCGAGGAGCACACCCAGCACTGCGCCGAAGATCGAGATCAGCACCGACTCGAGGTAGATCGAGCGTCGCACCTGGGCTCGGATCATGCCGATCGCGCGCAACATCCCGATCTCGCGTTTGCGTTCGACCACCGACAGCGCAAGCGTGTTGATGATGCCGAGCACCGCGATCAGCAGTGCCAGCCCGAGCATCGCGTACAGCGTGCCGAGCATCTGATCGATCTGCGACGAGATCTGGCCCTTGAACTGATCCCGGTCCTGGATCTGCACCGTCAGGTAGTCCGACGTCGCATTCTCCAGATCGGTACGCAGGGTCTCGAGGTCGGTGCCCGGCGCGGCGTTCACGAAGAGCGTGACATTGACCCGCGCGAAAGGCGGGACCAGTTTCTCGTAGACGTCCGGACCCACGACCCACGGTTGCAGCGCTTCGTTGTCCGCGTAGACGCCGGCGATCGGGACCTGGACCTGCTCCCCGGTCGCGGAGGTGAACGTGACCACGTCGCCGCGCTTCCAGCCGTTGGACTTACCGGTCCGCTCGCTGATGAGCATCCCGTCGGCGGGCAGATCCGACGACGCGCCGTCCTGCATGTCCATCACGGTCACGCTGTTCAGCGGTCCGCCCAGGGCGGAGAACCCGGTCTCCGATCTGCCGTCGACCTTGGCCTGGACGATGCCGAACGACACCACGTCGGCGACGCCGGGCACACCGTCGATCGCCTCGGTCACCGCGGGTGGCAGCGACGACTGGTTGGTGCCCGCCACGATGTAGTCGGCGGTGATACCGGTGTCCACGGCATCGTCGACGGTGCCCTTGAACGACTGACCCAGGGTGCCGATGATCGCGACCAGCATCAGTCCGAGGGTGAGTGCGAAGGCCGTTGCGGCAGAACGCCGCGGGTTGCGGACGGCGTTGGTCCGCGCCAGACGCCCGATCATGCCGAAGGGCGCGCCGATGACCCGGCCGAGCGCGCCGACGAACGGGCGGGCGATCGCCGGGCCGATGAGGACGGCCGACAGGACGGCACCCGCGGCGCCGGCACCGACCGTGACCGCCGGGCCGGTCCCCTCGCCCATCGCGCCGATGACGATCGCGGCGATCGACGCGACGCCGATGACCGCGCCGAGGATCGTGCGATTGCGCAACGAGGCCGACCCCTCGGCGGCCGACGCACGCATCGCCTCGACCGGCGGCACCCGTGCGGCTCGAGCCGCCGGCACCCACGCGCTGATCATCGTCACCACGACGCCGACCAGGATGCCGGCGAGGATCGCGTCCGGACCCACGGCCAGCTCACCGTCGGGCAGGCCCGACGTGGCGCTCGTGATCGCCTTCAGCGCGGCGGCCAGCCCGATGCCGATGGCGAGGCCGAGCGCACCGCCGAGGACGCCCACGACGAAGGCCTCGAACAGCACCGACCGCGACACCTGGCGCTGGCTCGCGCCGACCGCCCGGAGAAGCGCGAACTCACGGTTCCGCTGCGCGACGATCATCGAGAAGGTGTTGTAGATGATGAACGTGCCGACGACCAGACCGATCGCGGCGAACGCCAGCAGAATGTACTGGAAGATCTGCAGGAACTCGTTGACCTGCGCCTTCTGGTCCTCGCGGACCTGGTCGCCGGTGCGGACGTCGTAGAGATCGGCGTCGGCGCCGAGCGCGGAGATGATCCGTTCCTGCAACTGTTCCGGGGTGACCCCGGCGACGGCCGACATGTCGACGACGCCGACGTGCTCACCGTCGGTGAACAGGCGGGCCGACGTCGCGGCGTCGAACTGGGCGTTCACGTAACCACCCGTCGAGCTGGGCGCGTCGACGAGGCCGACGACGGTGACCTCGAGCGGCTCCGAGTTGCCCTGCCCGACGACGATCTTCGTCTTCGACCCGACCTTCAGCCCCGCGGCCTCGGCCGCCGAGGTGTTCAAGACGATCTCGCCGGCGTTCTCGGGGCCGCGTCCACCCGGCAGAATCCGCGACTCGTCCGGGTCCAGCGCCTCCGCCGGCGGGATGTAAGTGCTGCCCACGCTCGGAGCGCCACCGGTCTGGATGGCCTTGCCGTCGGAGTCGGCGACCGTGACCAGGCCGTTGTTGTTGACGACGAGTTTGTCGATGCCGAACTGGGCACGCTGGTCGCGGAGCTGGTCCACGATCGTGTTCGGCACACCCGGCGACTGCCGGTCGGCCGGGGTCACCTCGACCGCGACACCCTGCGCCGCACTGTCGAAGATGTCGTTGAAGGCCTTCGAGATGGACCCGGTGAACACGATGGACCCGGCCACGAACGAGGTGCCGAGGACGATCGAGAAGAGGGTGAGGAACAGCCGGAGCTTGTGGGCGCGCAGGTTCCGTAGCGAGACCCGGCGCATCACCGTGGAGGACGCCACGGCTCAGAGCGCTTCGGCGGTGTCGGGCGCAGGAACGTTGTCGAGGTTCTTCATGACCTCGAAGACATCGTCGGCCGACGGCCGGGACAGCTCCTGCACGATCTGGCCGTCGGCCAGGAACACCACTCGATCGGCGTACGACGCCGCGCGCGGATCGTGGGTCACGATGACGACGGTCTGCTTGAACTCGTCGGTCGCCGCCCGCAGGATCGAGAGAACCTCGCCCGAGGAGCGGGAGTCCAGGTTGCCCGTCGGCTCGTCGCCGAAGATGATCGACGGCTTGCCGATCAGCGCACGGGCACAGGCCACGCGCTGCTGCTGACCACCGGACAGTTCACTCGGCAGATGTCCGAGCCGGTCGGTGATCCCGAGCCGGGCCACCACGGCGTCGAACCACTCGGTGTCGACGGTGCGGCCGGCGATGTCGACCGGCAGTGTGATGTTCTCCTTGGCCGTCAGCGTCGGCACGAGGTTGAACGCCTGGAACACGAAGCCGATGCGGTCGCGACGCAGCATCGTCATCGCCTTGTCCGACAACGCGGTGAGATCGGTGTCGCCGATGAACACCTTGCCGTCGCTCGCGACGTCGAGACCGGCGAGGCAGTGCATCAGGGTGGATTTGCCCGACCCCGATGGCCCCATGATGGCGGTGAACTCGCCCTCCCGGAACGAGATGGAGACGTTCTTCAGGGCCTCGACGGCGGTGTCGCCGACGCCGTACCGCTTGGAAAGGTTGTCTGCCCCGGCAGCAACCGCGTGCTTCGGCGTCCCAAAATCATCGCCACCGTCGTCTCGAGCGGCCACATCAGTCGTCGTCATGCCCTCAACGGTGCCAAATCCTGCGTCGGTTGGCCATCAGGTAACACCCTGACCCCACCCTGACGGCAGTGACGTTGGGCACTGCTGCGGCCTCTACTTCGGGATCTGGACCTCGAACGAGTGGAGGCGGTTGGGCGATCCGACGTTGTCCGACACCACGAGAAGGGTGCGGGTACGGGTCTTCGCGAACGGGTTGTCGGGATGCCAGTTACCCCAGGCGAGTCCCGACATGTTGCCGGTGAGCAGGTGCGGCGTCGCGGTGGTCGAGAAGATCCGACGCTTGGTCATCGCCTTCTCGCGTCCGCTCAGCTTCTTCTTGTTCGTCACCGAGGTGGCGCCCCGGGTCGTCGTCCAGAAGATGTTCGACAGCTTGCCCGGGCCACGTTCGAGCACGAGAAAGTCCGTCGAATTGATGGCCAGCACATCGGCGGCCACCTTGTTGGCGTCGGTGCGATAGACGAACTCGCGATTGGTCTTGCCGAAGGTCAGCAGACGGGCCGATCGTGCGGCGTCCTGCCGGAGTCCGCCGGCGGTCAGGACGCTGACCTGACCCTGGGGTCCGACAGCCACGCCGGTGAGTCCGCGCTGACCTGCCAGACCCGACTTCGACGACGGGCGCCACACCGACGGGAGCGGCAGGTCGCGGAGGACCTGTCCGATGGGCCCGATCTGCCGGACGAACTGGTTGTTGCCGCCGCTGACGACGGTGTAACCGCCCGCGGACTGACGGATGCCCTCGAACTGGGCCTGTCCGGGCAGCAACGGGAGGAACCACGGGCCGAGGACCGTGCCGCCGCCGTTGATCCGCGGCTGCCCGGTGAAGGACGCGGTGACGGAGGTGTACCCGATCGACGCCGTGAAGAAGCGAGCCGGGAGCACGTCCTCGGCGATCATCACGTAGTTGCCGTTACCGGTCCGATCGATGCCGGAGATCCGGTTGACGGTGGGAAGCCCGTTCCCGATCGTCGTCGAATCCGTGAAGAACGCCGTGACCCCGGCCCCGGAAGACGGTGTCGCCGAAGCCGGTTGGACCGCGACCGACGACGCCAGTCCCAGCGCGCAGGCAGCGGCGACCGAGGCGCCCCACAGACGTAGTTTCATGAGGGGCACGATACCTCAACCGTCACTTCAGACCCATCCGTACGTTCAGCCCCGGAACCGCGCAGCAAGGCCGCGTCAGGCCAGGCGCTGCTTCAGACCGTCGAGCTCGTCGCGCAACGAGCTCGGCAGCTTCTCGCCGACGAAGTCGAACAGCTCCTCGATGGACGGGATCTCCTCGCGCCACTCGTCGGGATTGAAGGCGAGCGCCTCCGCGACGTCCTCCGCAGGCACGTCCAGACCGCTGACGTCGATCGACTCCGGCTTCGCGACGATGCCGATGGGGGTCTCGACACCCTCGGCCTCACCCTCGATGCGCTCGATGATCCACTTCAGCACGCGGCTGTTCTCGCCGAATCCGGGCCACAGGAAGCGCTTGTCGTCGCCCCGACGGAACCAGTTGACGTAGAACACCTTCGGCAGCTTCGACTCGTCGGCGTTCTTGCCGATGTTCACCCAGTGCTGCAGGTAGTCGCCGACGTGGTAGCCCATGAACGGCAGCATCGCCATCGGGTCGCGGCGCACGGTGCCGACCTTGCCCTCGGCCGCGGCGGTCTGCTCGGAGCCCACGGTGGCACCCATGAAGACACCGGTCTGCCAGTCGCGGGCCTCGGTCACCAGCGGCACCGTGGTCTTGCGGCGACCGCCGAACAGGATCGCCGAGATCGGCACGCCCTTCGGGTCATCCCACTCGTCGGCCAGCGACGGGCACTGCGAGATCGGGGTGCAGTAGCGCGAATTCGGGTGCGCGGCCTTGTGATCGGACTCCGGCGTCCAGTCGTTGCCGAGCCAATCGGTGAGGTGCGCGGGCGCCGGGCCGTCGATGTCCTCCCACCAGATGTCGCCGTCGTCGGTGCGGGCGACGTTGGTGTAGAGGGTGTTTCCGGCCTCGATGGTCTTCATCGCGTTCGGGTTCGAGTCGTAGCTGGTACCGGGAGCGACACCGAAGAAACCGAATTCGGGATTGATCGCGTACAGCCGGCCGTCCTCGCCGAAGCGCATCCAGGCGATGTCGTCGCCCACGGTCTCGGCCTTCCAGCCGGGGATCGTCGGCTGGAGCATCGCAAGGTTGGTCTTGCCACAGGCACTCGGGAACGCCGCGGCGATGTAGTACACCTTGTTCGCCGGGCTGGTCAGCTTGAGGATCAGCATGTGCTCGGCCATCCACCCCTCGTCGCGGGCGATGACCGAGGCGATGCGCAGGGCATAGCACTTCTTTCCGAGCAGCGCGTTGCCGCCGTAACCCGATCCGAACGACCAGATCTCGCGGGTCTCGGGGAAGTGGGTGATGTACTTCTCGGTGTTGCAGGGCCACGGCACGTCGGCCTGGCCGTCCTCGAGGGGCGCACCGACGGAGTGCAGCGCCTTAACGAAGAAGCCGTCCTCGCCCAGGATCTCCAGGACGCGGGGGCCGACGCGGGTCATGATCTTCATCGACAGCACGACGTACTCGGAGTCGGTGATCTCGACACCGAGCTTGGGATCGTCGGAGTCCAGCGGGCCCATGCAGAACGGGATGACGAACATCGTGCGGCCGCGCATGCTGCCGCGGTAGAGCTCGGTCATCGTCGAACGCATCTCGGCGGGATCGACCCAGTTGTTGGTCGGGCCGGCGTCCTCTTCCTTCTCCGAGCAGATGTAGGTCCGCGACTCCACGCGGGCCACGTCGGCGGGGTCGGAGTTGGCGAGGAAGGAGTTCGGCTTCTTCTCCTCGTTCAGCTTCACCAGGGTGCCGGCCTGCACGAGGTCGGCGGTCAGGCGCTCCCACTCCTCGTCACTGCCGTCGGACCACACCACCCGGTCGGGCTGGGTCAGCTCGGCGACCTCGGCCACCCAGGCCAGCAGTCCCGCGTGCTTCGTCGGAGCGCTACTCGGGTCCAGTCCGGGAATGGTGGCTGCGGTCATCGTTGGGGCCTCCTCCGAGGTGGTGGCCGCTTGAATGGCCACCTGTCAGGTCGTCTCGCGGTCAAGGATACGTCCACCGAGCGGGCGCTAGGTCACGGGGTTCGCCAGGTGCGGTCTATCCCACGCCCGACGGACAGGTGACAAAAGTCCCTGGTGATCGCACGCGCTCGGTCTCGGCGCGGAACGGGCCGGGTCGGGCGCCGGTCACGTGTCAGCCGATTCGTCCCGATCCGCCGGAGATCCACTGGCCGGTATCCGGGTCGAGAACCGCGGAACGGAACTCGCCGTCCGCACCGATCTCGGTGATCTTGTCGACCTGCCCGTCCCGATCGCTGTCCGTGTACACCGTAAACCCGTCGGGCCCGTTGCGGGTGAGCGAATCGTTGATGCCGTCGTTGTCGGTGTCCACCTCGGCGGGTCCGAGATCCCAGATCCGGCCGTCGTCGTGCATCCACAAGTGATCGTCGAGATCGTCGGACGCCGGTGTCTCGTGCAGTGCGGCCACCGAGTCGACCGAGTGCGGGTCGGCGCCCTCGGCCGCGCCGAACAGCGAGGCCTCCTCCGGGCGGGCCGGGTCCGGAAGGTCGTCGGGGAACATCGGGTCCATCGAGATCACTGCTTCCCGTCGTCGTGGCCGGCCCGGGCGACCCCGGCCGTTCCGTCGTCATGCCCTCGGTCGTCCCGACGTCCCGCCGGATCGTCGGATTCCTCACCCGGGTCGTCGGTGCGGGAGACGACCGCCCAGAGCGATTCCGACCGCGCCACCAACTCACGGCGGATCTCCGCCGCGCGCTCGCGACGGGTTCGAGCGTCGCGGACGCCGACCCCGCTGCGCAGTCGGCGGATCTGCTCGTCGAGGCGCGCGACGTCGGCCGCCACCTCTCGGTTACGGCGTTCGTGCGCCCGGGCGATCTGGCCGGCGATCCGGGTCTCGGCCGCGGTGACGCGCAGGGCGAGCTGGTGATCGAGTGTCGCCCGCGCCTCGGCGAGGAGCTCGGCGGTGCGTGCCTCGCGATCGGAACGCTCCGCAGCACTGCGCCGGACACGGATCACCCACGCCGCGACCGCGACTCCGAGGATCAGGGCGAGCGGCATGCTGACCCACTGCAACGTCTGGACCGACTCCATCGGTGCGACGACGAGGCGTCCCACACCCAGACCGGTCGAGGCCCCGAGGACGACCACCAACGCGTCTTCGGCGCCTGCGCGCCGCGCCCGGCCGCTCGACCGCTCGGTGTGGAGGGGTACCGCGGGCCAGTTCTCGTCGGCCGACGGCTCCGCGTCCAGGCCCACCAGGGCGGTCGACCGGACCGCGTCGACGCGCTCGTCGGCGCGACGACGGACGCCGTCGGCGAGGGCGGCCCAGCCGGTACGGACCCAGGCGCCGTATGCGGAATTCGCGGCGGGAGCGTGGCCGGCGGCGGACGCCGCCAGATCGCGCACTCCGGCGTGCAGTTCCGCCGACGTCTGCGATCGGACGCGCGCGAGTCCGGCGCGTACCGCCGCCAACCGGTCCGGGCGTCCGCGGTCACGTGCGGCGACCAGTTCGCGACGCATGGCCAGGAGATCGTCGACGGCAACCTGTGCGGACGCCGCCTCGTCGGCGCCGCTCGTCGGCGCGCCGAGGAGGTGTTCGACCGCCCCGAGGCCCGCCGCCAGCCGTGCCCGCTCGGCGCGGAGTACGCCCGGCGCGTCAGTCGTCTCACGCAGCCACTCCACGAGGGCGTCGATCCCCGACTCGTCCACCGCACCCTCGAGGGCCGCGACCGCCGACACCCCGAACAGCGGCAGCGTCGCGAACGGGTCGAGGACGGCCCGGTGGGCGCGCACGGTCCGCGGCCACTCCCAGAACGCGTCGATCTTCGTGCACACGATCGCCACGGTCCCGACCTGCGCGCGCATCTGCTCGACGAGGAGACGTTCCTCCTCACCGACCGACGACGACGGGTCGACGACCACGACCGCCGCACCGGCCGGCGCACCCGAGCGCCCGCCGCGGGCGACGATGTCGAGGTCCGGGGCGAGCGCCCGGCAGGCCTCGACCAGCGTGCGGACGCCCACTCCGTCGGTCCCGACGACCAGCACGTCGGTGCCCGCGTCGACCCCGACGGCGTCGAAGCCGGTCAGCTCCCGCGCGGCGGCGAGTGCCGTGTCGGTCATGCGCCCGCTCCTGCCCCGGCCAGAAGTCGCTCGGCACCGGCGCGGTCGACGCCCGCCGCGGCCGCCTCCTCCAACCGGGCACGCACCTCGACCTCACGCCACTGTCGAATCCGGTCGACCCGCTCCCCGATCGGTCCCGCGAGATCAGGAACGCCGCTGGCGTCGCGGAGCGCCCGGCTCAGGGCCTCGGCGTTCGCGGCCACAGCGGAACGGGACTCGATGAGCGCGAGCGCGGTGTCGATGCCGAAGGCGTCGAGCCGGCGCAGCAACCCCTGCCGCATCAGCCGTTCGTCGGAACCCGGACGTCCCACGAGGAACCGGCCGGCCATCGACGGCATGCCGACGCCCGCGGCCGCCATCGTCGCCAGCGCGGCGAACTCGGCGTCGTCGAGGTCGGCGCAGGCCAGCAACTGCGAGACCGGGTACACAGGCGTGTCCAGACGCGCGGCACACGACGCCGCGACCCCGACCGCCGCATCCCAGTCGCCGTGCGTGTCGGCCTTCCCCAGCACCACGAGCAGACGGTCGGCCGGGAGGGACGCGAAGAGTTCGCGGTCGGCGCGCCGCGGCGGCCCCGCCAGGACCAGAATCCACAGATCGGTGTCGGCGGCCCCCTGCTCGTCCTCACCGGGCCCGATCACGGTGAGCGACAGTCGTTCTCGCAGCGCACGGGCCATCGTGTCCCGACCGGTCCCGGGCCGGCCGACGACCTGGACGTGCAACGGACGGAGGAAACGCCGGCCCGCGCCGGCCAGGACGGGCACGAGCGGCGACACCGGGTCGACGAGGTCGACGAGTCGTCCCTGCTCGGCGGCCATCCACAACTCGTTCCCGACGGGCACGCCACGCCGACCACCGTTCACCGGTGCCCCCACCGCAGCCTCCTCGCCATCCGACCCCTGCGCCTCCCACGACCCGCGTCCACCGCACCGCCACCCCGGGCATCGGCGCACGTGAACCGCGACAGGGCCGAGAATAATCGGGATCCGGGCGAACGGCGGAGACAGCTCCACATCCCCTCGCGGGGCCGGACGGGTCCGCGTCCGCACCGCTGCCGTCCGGGCCGCCATTCCCCCGCGACTTCGCCGCGACGACACGATGCGCAACGATGGACGCGTGAACAACAGCCCCGACAGGTCCCGGTTGTACCCCCGCGTGACGAGCTTCCGCTTCCGCCGCGGCACGCTGACGACCGGTCAGCAGCGCAACTGGGAGACCCTGTGGCCGGTGCTGGGCCGCGACCTCGAGATCGGACCTGAGCGGGTCCCCGAGCCGCAACTCGACCTCACCGAACTGTTCGGACGCGAGGCCCCGAAGGTCCTCGAGATCGGCAGCGGTACCGGCATCTCGACCGCCGCGATGGCCGAGGCCGAACCGGATGTCGACGTCGTGGCCGTCGAGGTCTACAAGCCGGGCCTGGCCCAGCTCCTCGGCCTCGTCGACCGCAACGGCCTGACCAACGTCCGCCTGATCCGCGGCGACGCGGCCATCGTCCTCACCGAGCTCATCCCGTCGTCGAGCCTCACCGGTGTGCGGCTGTTCTTCCCCGACCCGTGGCCCAAATCGCGTCACCACAAGCGACGCTTCGTCCAGACCGGCACACTGGAACTGATCGCGGACCGGCTCGTCCCGGGCGGGGTGCTGCACATCGCGACCGATCACGCCGGTTATGCGGAGTGGATCGCGGAGGCGCTCGCCACCCAGGACGCCGACCGCCCCCACGTCGTGCAGTTGACGCGGGAGTCGCCGATCTCGCTGCAGCGGCCGACGACGAAGTTCGAGGGACGCGCGGAGCGCGAGGGCCGCTACGTCAGCGAGTTCGTCTACACGCGGCCCATCCCGCCGGCCACCTCGACCGGCGACACCCCGACGGGAGCCCGCCATGAGTGACCACAGCCCGACCGGCTTCGCCGACACCATCTCCGGCCAGACGGGGACGCGCCGCATGCTGCTGGTGTGGGACGCACCCAACATGGACATGGGCCTCGGCGCCCTGCTCGGCGGACGCCCCACCGCCGCGCACCGTCCCCGGTTCGACGCCCTGGGCCGGTGGCTGCTGCAGCGGACCGCAGATGTGTCCGCTCTCACCGACGGAGGCGGCGCGATCGAGCCCGAGGCCACCGTGTTCACCAACATAGCCCCTGGTAGCGCCGACGTCGTCCGGCCGTGGGTGGACGCTCTCCGTAATGTCGGTTTCGCCGTGTTCGCCAAGCCGAAGCTGTCCGACGACAGCGACGTCGACTCCGACATGCTCGACCACATCGAACTTCGCAGGCACACTGTTGGACTAGCCGGCGTGATCGTGGCGTCCGCCGACGGTCAGGCATTCCGCGAACCGCTGCTCGAGGTGGTCGGCGACGGGGTACCCGTCACCGTCATCGGGTTCCGCGAACACGCCAGCTGGGCACTGAGCACCGAAGAAGAACTGGAGTTCATCGATCTCGAGGACATCCCCGGCGTGTTCCGCGAGCCGCTGCCACGCATCGGCCTGGACTCCCTGCCCGACGAGGGCGCCTGGCTCACACCCTTCCGCCCGCTCAGCGCACTGTTGCGCTGACCTGCGGCGTCGTGGCCCTGCCGGGGTCGTCGGGCGGCGGTCCGCGACCCGGCATCCGACGCCGATGCGGGTGTGCCCGCGCGTGACCCCGAGGCCCACGCCTCAGGGATCACTCAGGCAACACTGTCAGGATCTTTCCGGAAACTGACAGAATCGCCACCGGCGCCCCGAGACGACGGCGCCGAACAGGCCCGCCCAGTCGTACACGAAAGGACATCGCGTGTTCCGGTTCATCGGCACATTCGTCTACCGAATGCGCTTCCTCGTCATCGCGGTGCTCATCGCGATGATGGCCGGACTCGGGCTGTACGGTCTCGATCTCGGCAAGCACCTCAGTCAGAGCGGCTGGTTCGATCCGACGTCGGAGTCCGACACCGGTGCGCGCTACGCCGACCAGGCGCTGGGGCGCGACCACACGTCCGACATCATCCTGCTGGTCACCCCACCGGAGGGCACCCGCGTCGACGACAAGGCGTTTGGCGCGAAGGTCGAGACGTTCGTCGAGGACCTCATCGCGACGCACCCCGACATCGTCGGACGCGCCGATCCCGGTCTGTACGACCCGTTCCTCGTCCAGCCCGCGCAGAGCACGCTGCAGGAGCGGCTGTTCACCGAGGACGGCAGACACGCCTTCATCAGCATCGGCGTCGCCGGCAACGACGACACGACGGTCCTCAACAACTACAAGACCATCGAACCGTTCTTCGAGGACATCCCCGAACGCTTCGATCTACCCGGTACGACCTTCGAACTCGCCGGCCTGCAACCGGTCGCCGGATCGATGGCCGAGGGCATGGACAAGGACATCCACCGCGCCGAGGTCCTCGCGCTGCCGCTGGTGGCGATCATGCTGTTCTTCGTGTTCGGCGGCGTCGTCGCCGCCTGCCTGCCCGTCCTGATCGGTGGCCTGACCATCGCCGGATCGCTGGGCATCATGAAGATCCTCGCGCTCACCACCGAGCTCAACATCTTCGCGCAGTCGGTGGTCACGCTGATCGGTCTCGGCATCGCGATCGACTACGGCCTGTTCATCGTGTCGCGTTTCCGCGAGGAACTCGGTGAGGGTTATTCGACCAAGGCCGCGGTCCGAAGAACCGTGATGACCGCCGGTCAGACGGTGGTCTTCTCCGCGACGATCATCGTCGCCGCCCTGGCGTGTCTGCTGATCATGCCGCAGGGGTTCCTCAAATCCGTCGCCTACGGCGCGATCGCATCGGTGTCCCTCGCCGCGATCCTGTCGATCACCGTCCTCCCGGCGATCCTGGGCATCCTCGGACCCCGCGTGAACATGCTGTCGATCAGCACGGTCATGAAGTACACCGCCGTTCCGCTGGCCCGGCGCTTCTCCGGCGAGGAGCGCGCCGCAGCCATCCAGAACCGATTCAGCGGTCGCATGAAGACCAGCCAGGAAGTCGAGAACGGCTTCTGGGGCCGACTCGCGACGTGGGTGATGAAGCACCCGGTCAAGACCGCGGTTCCCACCGTGCTCCTGTTGCTCGCGCTGATCATCCCGTTCGGCAGCATCCAGTTCGGCGGGATCAGCGAGAAGTTCCTGCCGCCGGACAACCCCAACCGGGTCGCGCAGGAGAAGTTCGACGAATACTTCCCGAGCGAGCGAACCGAGGCCATCAAACTCGTCATCATCTACGACGAGTCGAGCCAGGCCGACCAGAACAAGCTCGACGCCATCGCGCAACGCGCCGACGCGGTCCCCGGCTTCACCAACAAGTTCAGCGACGCCGACAAGTCCGACTTCGGGTCCTTCGACGCCGAGCGGTATCCGAACGTGGGCGTCTACCAGGTGTCGGCCGGTCTCCAGGACCGGAACACCGCCGCCCAGGCGATCGAGCAGTTGCGCGCGATCGACACCGAGGGCCTCACGATGTACGTCTCGGGTACCCCGGCCCTCACCCAGGACTCGATCGACGCGCTGATGCAACGGCTCCCGCTGATGGCGGTCATGCTCGTCCTCATCACCGGCCTGCTGATGTTCCTGCAGTTCGGCTCGATCGTCCTGCCGATCAAGGCCGCGCTCATGACGGCCCTGGGTCTCGGTGCCACGCTCGGCATCCTGACGTGGATCTTCGTCGACGGTCACGGCGCCGAACTGGCCAACTTCACCCCCGGCCCGCTGTTCGCAGCGGTGCTCGTGCTGATCATCGCCATCGTGTTCGGCCTCTCGACCGACTACGAGGTGTTCCTGCTCTCCCGCATGGTCGAGGCCAGACAGAAGGGCGCGAGCACCACCGAGGCGATCCGCAGCGGCACCGCGCACACCGGCGGCATCATCACCGCGGCCGCCGCGATCCTGGTCGTGGTCACCGGCGCGTTCAGCCTGTCCGAGATCGTGATGATGAAGTACATCGCCTTCGGCATGATCGCCGCGCTGATCCTGGACGCCACGGTGATCCGCATGTTGCTCGTCCCGTCGGTGATGAAGCTGCTCGGGGACGACTGCTGGTGGGCACCGCGGTGGATGCGCGTGGTCCAGCGCAAGATCGGCCTCGGCGAGACCGTCCTCGACGACGAACCCGACGAACAGCGCGACGCCGGTGCCGGCGCCCGTCCGATGAGTGCGGGCACCGTGGTGGCCGAGGCGCCGACCTCGGTGATGGCCGCGGCACGCAGACAACCGGTCGCCGCCGGAGCGGTTCCCGCCCGGGGTCGTGTCCCGGCCGCCGTCGGCCGCCCCGCCGCACCGGCGCGGCCCGCCCCGGACCGACCGCTCACCAACGGCCGCCCGGCGGGTCAGGCCCCCGACCAGCGCACCGGTTCCGGGCCCACCCCGACTCCGCCGTCCCCCTCGGGTCCGCCGCCGACCACCACCGGCCGCCCGGGTACTGCGCCGACCCCGCCGCGCACTCCGCCGGCGCGCGTCGGACCGACGCCCGTGCCCGGTGCCCGGGCCCCCGAACCGGCCGGACGCCGTCCCGCGACGCCCTACCGCCGCTCCACCGTGTCGAAGGGTGATCGTCCCGACACCGGCGGCTGGAGCCTCGGCGAGGGTGGCATCCGACTCGGCGACGCCGCACCTCACCCGGGGAACGGGGACCGTCCGACGGTCACTCC
Organism: Gordonia sp. NPDC057258; assembly: GCF_042668985.1. Lineage (NCBI taxonomy): Bacteria > Bacillati > Actinomycetota > Actinomycetes > Mycobacteriales > Gordoniaceae > Gordonia > Gordonia sp. NPDC057258. Next base: position 1,595 of record NZ_JBHUXZ010000030.1, on the reverse strand, counting down.
CCCGTCCGCCCCACCACGGGTGCCGGAGACCGGCGGGCGTCCGAATCCCGGAACCGCCCGGCCGACGCCGGAGCCGACCGGCCAGCGCTCACCGCTCGGACGCCGGCCCGCCCTCGACGAGACCGGTCGTCGCCCCCTGGCCGCCTCGGTCAGCCCGGAGACCTCGACCCCGTCGTCTCGGAGTCGTCGCAGCAACGGCCCGTCGCCGATGGAGCGCGGAATCAGCGCCGATGCGACCCCGGCCGCCGCGCGGCCCGACGCCGGTCCCGCCTCGGGTGAGCAGGATCGCCCGGCCGACGAGTCGAGCCGTCGCCGTCGTCCGCGTACCGACCGGCACGCCCGGTCCGACGAAACCGGTGACGACGGCCAGATCAGCGTCCAGGAACTGCTGAAGCGGAGTCGCTCACAGAACTGACCGCTCGGACCCCCGTTCGCGGCCACACCCTCCGCCGGTCGAGCCCCCCTCCGCTGGTTGAGCCCCCCACCGCCCGAGCCGCCGCCTCCGCTGGTTGAGCCGGTGAGGAGCGCAGCGACGAGCCGAGTCGAAGCCACCCGTACGTTCCGCATGCTCGATTGATCACCGGTCACGATCAATCCCGGATGGGTCGGCTCTGGGCATATCTCCGATGTGACCGACCCCACTTCTCACTCAGGATGTCTCCCGGCACACCATCGCGGAAGGGACGGCCCGCATGATCTCATCCACCTGGACATCACCGGAGCATCGCAGGAGCGTGCTCTGGGTCGTCGCACTCGCGACCATCGCCATCGTGTTCGACGGCTACGACGTCGTCGTCTACGGCACCGTCCTACCCACCCTGCTCGACGACCCGACCCAGCTCGGTCAGCTCACCCCCGCCACCGCCGGGGCGTTGGGTTCGTACGCACTCATCGGGGTGATGATCGGCGCGCTGCTGGCCGGCGCGGTCGGTGACCGGGTCGGTCGCCGACGGATGATGCTGTTCAACATCATCTGGTTCTCGGTCGGCATGGGTGCGACAGCCCTCGCCACCAATCTGACCTCGTTCGGCATCCTGCGGTTCGTGACCGGCATCGGAATCGGCGGCCTGGTCGCCACCGCCGGCGCGATGGTCGCCGAGTTCGCGCCGCCCGCGAAGAAGAATCTGTTCAACGCCATCGTCTACAGCGGTGTTCCGGCCGGCGGCGTGCTCGCCACGATCCTGGCGATGGTGCTCGCCGACCACGTCGGCTGGCGCGGACTGTTCTGGGTCGGCGCACTGCCCCTCGTCACGTTGCTGCCCCTCGCGCTGCTGCGGATGCCCGAGTCGCCGCAATGGCTCGCCACCCGCGGTCGTCTCGCCGACACGGAGGCGGTCTCGGCGCGCACCGGAATCCCCGTCGTCCCTGCTCGGCCGGTCGCGACCACCGCACCCGCCGCAGCCGAGAAGGTCGATTTCGCGGTCCTTGCCTCGCGTCGCTTCGCCGGTCCGACCCTGCTGCTGGGCGTGATGAGCTTCGTCGGCCTGCTGCTGACCTATGTGGCAGGTCCCCGATAGCCGGTCCAGGCAGTTCTAGAGCCAGTTTCTTCTAGCTGTCGGTCAGTCGATCTCGCAGCCCACAGGGTGGTGCTGGTG
>NZ_JBHUXZ010000029.1:0-69156 GCF_042668985.1 Gordonia sp. NPDC057258 | reverse complement strand
AACAGTTTCGCCTCGAGGTTGGCCCCGGCGGAGGCGACCTGGGTGGTGCCGAGATCGACCCGTTCGCCCAGCAGGGACGCCAACCCGGTCGACTCGGCCACTCTCATGACCGGTACCAGCCCGGCGTGCGACACCAGGTTATCGTCGTCGAAGACCGCGGACTCGGCGGAGAACGTGTGCGATACTTTCACTGAAAATGCCTTTTGACTGGTTTGTTTTGTTGTCTCAACACCACCAATCATTCCAGCTCAGAGGGCATTTTCACGTTATCGACACCCCGCACCCGTCCACGGATCCAGGCTCAGGGAGCAATGGTTATGTCGTCTTTCGGATCAGGGAGCAGAGGGGCTGTGCCCGCCTCAGGAACAGGCCGCGATGACGAGTTCCTTGACGCGGGCCGGGTCTGCTTGTCCGCGAGTCGCTTTCATGACGTCTCCGACGATCTTGCCGGCGGCCTGGACCTTCCCGCCGCGGATCTTGTCGGCGATGTCGGGGTTGGCGGCCAGCGCGTCGTCGACGGCCTTCTGGAGCGCGGAGTCGTCCCGAACCACCTCGAGGCCGCGGTCGGCGACGATCTGGGCGGGCTCACCCTCACCGTCGAGGACGGCGGTAGCGACCTGCTGCGCCAGCTTGGTCGTGAGCTTGCCCTCGTCGACCAGCCCGATGATCTCGGCGACCTGCGCCGGCGTGATGGACAGGTCGGCGAGTTCGACTCCGCGAGAATTGGCCTGCTGCGCAAGGAAGGACACCCACCAGCCGCGCGCCGCCTCGGGTGCTGCCCCGGCGTCGACGGTGGCGATGATGAGATCGACCGCGCCGACGTTGACGAGGTCACGCATGACCTCGTCGGAGACTCCCCAGTCCTCCTGGATGCGGGCGCGACGTAGCCACGGCAGCTCGGGCAGGTTCGCCCGCAACTCCTCGATCCACGCCGAATCCGGCTGCACCGGAGGCAGATCCGGCTCCGGGAAGTAGCGGTAGTCCTCGGCGGTCTCCTTGCGGCGCCCGGCCGACGTGGTGCCGTCGGTCTCGTGGAAGTGCCGCGTCTCCTGGACGATCTCGCCTCCGGCCTTCAGGATGGCGGCCTGACGGCGCATCTCGTAGCGAACCGCCACCTCGACGCTCTTGAGCGAGTTGACGTTCTTGGTCTCGGTGCGCGTACCGAACTCGGTGGCGTCCTTGGTCTTCAGCGACAGGTTCACATCGCAGCGCATCGAGCCCTGGTCCATGCGCACGTCCGACACGTCCAGCGACTTGAGCAGATCACGCAGTGCCGACACGTACGCCCGGGCCACCTCGGGCGCGCGTTCCCCCGCGCCCTCGATGGGCCGCGTCACGATCTCGACGAGCGGCACGCCCGCGCGGTTGTAGTCGAGCAGCGAATGACTCGCCCCATGGATTCGACCCGTCGAGCCGCCGATGTGCAGCGACTTGCCGGTGTCCTCCTCCATGTGGGCGCGCTCGATCTCGACCCGCCAGGTGGTGCCGTCGCCGAGCACGACGTCGAGGAAACCGTCGTAGGCGATCGGCTCGTCGTACTGCGAGATCTGGTAGTTCTTCGGCTGATCCGGGTAGAAGTAGTTCTTCCGCGCGAAGACGCTCGACGGCCGGATGGAGCAGTTCAGCGCGAGGCCGATGCGGATCGCGGACTCGATGGCCTTGGCGTTGGCGACCGGGAGCGAGCCCGGCAGTCCGATGCACACCGGGCACACCTGGGTGTTCGGGTCGGCGCCGAACTCGGTGGGGCACCCGCAGAACATCTTGGTCGCGGTGCCCAGCTCGACGTGCACCTCGAGACCCATCACCGGATCGAATGCGGCAAGCACCTCGTCGTAGTCCAACAGGTCGACGGCTGCGGAAGTCATAGCGGCCAGTTTATGCGGCGATATCCCAGGGGCACGTTCAGGGTGATCACCGATGCCAGGAGCCGGACCCGCTCCTAGCGTGGATGTCACCGGCGAACGACGCCGGACCACAATCCACACAGGAGGACGAGATGACCACCCCACAACCCGCCGGCACCGGCCCCCGCCTGATGCGCTCGCGCACGAACTCGTGGCTGGGCGGCGTCTGCGGCGGCATCGCCCAGCGCTGGGGGTGGGATCCGACGCTCATCCGCGTCCTGTTCGTTCTGTCGATCCTCTTTCCCGGCCCCCAGGTGCTGATCTACCTGGCGCTCTGGATCATCATCCCTCGCGAACCGGTTGCGTCGGCGGTGTCGCCCGTCGTCTGACGCGCGGCCGCGATCTCACCCGAAGATGACCCGGATCTCCTTGTACTGATCCAACGGCACCGTCTTCAGTTCACCGAGTGCCTCGTCGAAGGTGATGCGTGCGATCTCGGTGCCGTGCAGCGCGACCATCTGCCCCCAGCCCTTCTCGGCGACGAGGTCGGCGGTCGCCATCCCCATGCGGGTCGCGAGCACCCGGTCGTAGGCCGACGGCACGCCGCCGCGCTGGATGTGGCCGAGGATGGTGGCCCGGGTCTCGATCCCGGTCCGCTCCTCGATGAGCGGGGCGAGCACCTCCCCCACACCACCGAGTCGGGGACGGTTGAAACCGTCGAGGCCTTTGGTGGAGTACGCCTCCTTCATCTCCGGGAGCTTGAATCCCTCGGCAACGACGACCATCGGCGAACGCCCGCGCGACTTGACGCTGGTGACCCAGGCACAGATCTGGTCGAGACTCTCGGGGTTCTCCGGGATCAGGATGACGTGGGCGCCGCCCGCGATCCCGGAGTGCAGGGCGATCCAGCCCGCGTGGCGACCCATGACCTCGAGGACCATGCACCGTTTGTGCGAGTTGCCGGTGGTGCGGAGGCGGTCGATGGCCTCGGTCGCGATCTCCACCGCGGTGTTGAACCCGAAGGTGTAGTCGGTGGCGGCGATGTCGTTGTCGATGGTCTTGGGAACCCCGACGATGTTGATGCCGTCGTCGAACAGCCGCTTCGACGCCGCCGCCGTGCCCTCGCCGCCGATCGCGATCACGCCGTCGATCTCGAGGTTCTTCAGCACCTTCTTGATGTTCTCGGGACCGCCGTCGGGTTCGGAGTAGGGACCGAACCGGCTCGTGCCGAGAATGGTGCCGCCCTGGTTCGACAGGCCGCGGACCGTCGACCGGTTCAATTCGACGATGTCGCCGTAGACCAGTCCGGCCCAGCCGTCCCGGAAGCCGACGAACTCGTGGCCGTACACGGTCTCACCCTTGAGCACTGCGCCGCGAATGACCGCGTTCAGTCCGGGGCAGTCTCCCCCGGACGTCAGAATGCCGAACCTCTTGGCCACTGGTGAGACCACCCTCCCTGTCGTCATCGGTCAACCTGCCCGAGCAACCCCAATCTAGTGCCCCGGCGAGCCCGGCGCTGGTCGCGAAATCACTTGATGCCGTTCTCGTAGGCGAACACGACGGCCTGCGCCCGATCCCGGAGCCGGAGTTTGTTCAGGAGACTGCTCACATGGGTCTTCACCGTCTGCTCGGTCACGAACAGGTCCGCGCCGATCTCGGCGTTGGACTTGCCGTCGGCCACCAGGTCGAGCACCTCGCGCTCCCGCGGGGTGAGCGTGTCGAGCTTCTGATCCCGCGCCGGCCGCCGGCGCCTGGCGGTGACCTCGGTGATCAGCCGCCGTGTGATCGACGGTGCCAGCAACGCCTCACCCGCGGCCACGACGCGGACCGCTCGCACCAGCTCATCGGCGGGCGCATCCTTCAGCAAGAATCCCGATGCCCCTATGCGCAGCGCCTCGTACACGTAGTCGTCGATGTCGAAGGTCGTCAGCATCAACACGCGCGTGGGTGGTTCGGCAGACGACGCGAGTATCTGCTCCGCGGCCCACAGTCCGTCCTTGCGCGGCATCCGCACATCCATCAGCACGACGTCGGGACGCACCCGACGACACACCTCGACGGCCTCGACCCCGTCGGCGGCATCGCCGAGGACCGAGAGGTCGGGTTGCGCGGCGAGCAGCGCCGAAAAGCCCTGACGCACCATGGCCTGGTCATCTGCGATGACTACGGTGATCGGCACGCCGTCACGCTACCGTCGTCGCGACGACGGTTCACCGGAACCCGTGGAGGTCACGACCGACTCGGGCACGACGACGTCCCGGCGCGGCGTCGCCGGGATGCGAGCGCGTACCGCGAACCCGCCGGTCGATGTGGGGGCGGCGACCAGCGAACCACCCACCGCCTGAGCGCGATCGATCATCCCGGGGATACCCACCCCGCTCCCGCCGATCTGCAATGGTTCACCGGTCGCGGCCGTGTTGACCACGGCGACGTCGACGAGTTCATCGTCCCCGTGCCTCACCTCGACGGCCACGCGCCCGCCGGGGGCATGCCGGGTGGCATTGGCCAGCGACTCCTGCACGATCCGATAGATCACCAGCGCGGCCGATTCACCGACCTCGTCGGCGTCGATGGCCAGGTCCAGCACGACCTCGGCACCCGCGCGGCGTGTCTCGGTGACCAGCGAATCGAGTTCGGCCAGGCCGGGATTGGGTGCCGCCGAAGCATCCGCACCCTCGACGCGCAGGACCCCGAGCAACTGTCGGACCTCGTCGAGGGACGTACGTGCCGCCTCGGCGATGGCGTCGAATTCCGCTGCGGCAGAAGGGCTCACATCCGGCAGGCGATATCTGGCGGTCTGTGACATCACGACCACCATCGACATCCGGTGAGCGACCACATCGTGCAGGTCCCGGGCGATGCGCGCCCGCTCCTGGAGTACGGCCGCCTCGGCTTCGGCGGCCTCGGTCTGCTCGGTGCGCACCGCCAACTGCCGTCGCGAAGCCATCAGTCCGCGCAGCAACGCGACCAGGACCGCGAGCACCGAGATCCCGAAGACCCACCCGACGCGCGCGGTCGGTTGCACGGCGAAGGCGATGACGATCGACGTCGAGACCCAGACCACCGGAATCCATCGCAGCGGGCACTTGAGGAAGGCCATGAACGTGAGGACCAGCAGTTCGATCAGGTGGGTGACCTGGATCGTCAGCTCCCACCCGCCCCGGGTCGGGACGACGATGCCGATGAGTTGGGCGGAGACCACCGAGATCGCCCACCCCAGCAACGGGGCCGACCACGCGAGGGCGATCGGCAGGGCCGCGAAGGCAGCGACCACGGGTAGCACGAACACCGGCATCGAGTGGGTGATCGGCAGCGTCGGCCACGCAACCGAGTACATGACCAGTGCGACGAACAGAAAGAACCAGTTGAGTCGCGACGAGAAGTAGTGGCGCACCGCGGGGTCCTGGGCCACCGGGGCGGTCGAGGCCCATTCGAGTGAGGACGCCCCCACCGCGCGGAGCTTCTTGCGGTATCCGAACATGCCCTCACCCTAGGCTCGCCGACCGCTCGAAGACCTCATACTTCCGAGGGAGACGACCCGATACCGTCGTAGCGTTTCGGCGTCGACGAACCGGCCTGGGGACGACCGCGGCCGGTCCCGCGGAGCGATGTGCCGGCCGGATCCGGACTCATAGCGTCGATGACATGACCGGATCAGAGAACATCCGAAAGTTTTCGTCGGACAACGTCTTACACCAGCACCGCGATCTCTCCGCAACCACTCGCGGACGACGGTCGCGGTGGTGGGCGGCGATGCTCACCCTGGCCGTACTCGTCACCGGCCAGTGGGTCTCGACGGCACACGCCGTCGCGGGCCCTCTCCTCGCCGCATCGAGCCCGGCGGTGACGGCGCCGGCGGCCGATGCGACCAATCCCTACGCGGTCGTGGTCGTCGCTCTCGTGGGACCGCACCCGGCCACCGCGCTGGCGTCCCTTCCGCCGTCCTTCGTCGTGGCGCAGGGGTACTCCCCGCGGATCGTCGACGGATACCCGGTCGACCCGGATGGGGACTGCTCGTCGCCGGTTCCGTTGCCACCGCACTTCACCCCGCTGTGCCGCACCCACGATCTCGGCTACGACCTGTTGCGGGCGGCGCAGCGAAACGGCAAACCGCTCGGCGCCTGGGCCCGGATCGCGCTGGACCGCATGCTGATCGACCGGATGTACGCCTCCTGCCGGACAGCTGCCTGCACGACTGTCACGCACGGCGCTCGGATCGGGTTGGCGTGGAACACGTGGCGCCAGTACGGCGGTCCCCCGGCCCGGGGCGAGTCGTTGTCGGCCTTGGTCCACACGACCATCGAGCGCGCCCTGGTCGATCCTGACGAGCGCGAGGTGCGGCGATGACGGAGTACCGAGACGCCCGTTGGCTGCGTGACGGCCCGTTCCGATCGTGGCCGCATCCCGCGATCAGTGTCGCGGTGACCCTCGGTTACCTCATCGCGGTCTATCCGGGCACTCTGCCCCGGGACGCGACGACGACCGCGATCGTGACCGCGGCATTCGGCGCCCTGGGTGCGATCATCGGGATGATCGTCGCCCGGCGCAGCCGGCGACAGCCGGACGACCAGGCACGGCACGTCGTGTTCTGCTCTTGCCTGGTGATCCTCGGATGCGCGGTCGGCGTGGCGGTCTGGTGGCAGAACCTCATCCGTGCGGCGGTCGACGTCGCCCCCGTCGGGCTCGGGTGGGGCGCGGCGGCCACGATCCCGCCGGCCGTCATCGTCCTGGCGATCGTCGCCGTCCCGCGCAGCTGCGCTCTGCTCGCGGCCGGCGCAGTCGCCCTCACGGCGGGACTGCTGGCACCCGCCGACGCCGGCGCCGACGAACAGCCGGTGCCACCGTCGTCGACGACGGTGGCGACGCATTCGGACGTCCTGGCCCGCGGGGAGCTGAGCACCGATGGATTCGACCGCGCCGCTGCACAACTCGTGCGGACGTGGGCGCGTTCGGGCGGACTGTCGACGCGGGCGGTTGTCGTTGCCGTGCCGACCGGATCGGGATGGATCGACCCGGCAGCGGTCGACGGTTTCGAGAGCCGGTTCGCCGGCGACGTCCGGGTTCTCGCACTCCCCTACGACGACGTGCCGTCGTGGCAGGCCTTCGTGTCCGACCGCTCCCGATCGGCGGACTCCGCGATCGCGGTGGTGTCGGCACTGGCGGCCGTCCTCGACGGTGTTCCCGACCGCGAACGTCCGCGGGTGATCCTCTACGGGCAGAGTCTCGGTGCCGTGGGCGCCGACGCCGCCCGGGTATGGCTGGAGAACGAGCGCCCCGCTCTGCTCGACGAGACCGTGCTGGTCGCGCCGCCGGCGGGCACCGTCGCCCCGGATTCCCGCACCTCGCGAACGGTTCTCGCCAATTCCAGCGACCCCGTCGTGCGCTGGTCACCCGCCGGACTGTGGAGTCCGCACCGCGCGACCGAGGACACCCACATCCGCGGTCCGCGGGTCCCGTCGGCGCCGTGGCTACCCGTGGTCAGTTTCGTACAGACGAGCATCGACCTCCTCGGCGCACTCGACGGTGCGGCCGGGGTCGGCCACCGGTACGGGTCGGAACAGTCCGGACCGCCGCAGCCGATGCGGAACTGACAACCCCGCGGCGGCGTGCACCGAGGACGGCACGCCGCCCCGGTCGTCAGACGATCGGCCCCCGAGCCGCTTCGTAGGACGCGCCCACGCGGTACAGCCGGTCGTCGGCCAGGGCGGGCGCCATGATCTGCAGCCCGACGGGCATGCCGTCGTCGACCGACAGCCCCGACGGCACCGACATCGACCCGATGCCGGCGAGGTTCACCGGCAGCGTGCACAGGTCGAACAGGTACATCGCGAGTGGGTCGTCGACCTTTTCCCCGATCGGGAACGCGGTGGTCGGCGTGGTCGGCGAGATGAGCACGTCGACCTTCTCGAAGGCCGTGGCGAAGTCGCGAGAGATCAGGGTGCGCACCTTCTGCGCCTGGCCGTAGTAGGCGTCGTAGTAGCCCGAGGACAACGCGTAGGTCCCGATCATGATGCGGCGCTTGACCTCTGGACCGAATCCCTGTTCCCGGGACAATGCCATGACCTCGTCGGCCGAATGCGAGCCGTCGTCGCCGACCCGCAGTCCGTAGCGCATCGCGTCGAACCGCGCGAGGTTCGACGACACCTCCGACGGGAGGATCAGGTAGTAGGCACCCAGCGCGTAGGTGAAGTGCGGACAGCTGACCTCGACCACCTCGGCGCCGCGCTCCTCGAGGAGCTTGACGGCCTGGTGGAAGGAGTCGAGCACGCCGGACTGGTAACCCTCGCCCTGCAGTTCGGTGACGACACCGATCCGGACGCCGGCGAGATCCCGCTCGGCCCCTTCGCGGGCCGCCGAGACGACGTCGGGCACCGGCACATCGATCGAGGTCGAGTCCCGCGGGTCGTGCCCGGCGATGATCTCGTGCAGCATCGCGGTGTCGAGGACGGTACGGCCACACGGGCCGCCCTGGTCGAGCGACGAGGCGCACGCCACGAGCCCGTAGCGCGAGACCGTGCCGTACGTGGGCTTGACGCCGACCGTCGCGGTGACCGCGGCCGGCTGCCGGATCGAGCCCCCGGTGTCGGTACCGATCGCCAGCGGGGCCTGGTACGAGGCCAGCGCGGCGGCGCTGCCACCCCCCGAACCACCCGGGATCTTGCTGGGATCCCACGGGTTCCGGGTGAGCTGGTAGGCGGAGTTCTCGGTCGAGCTGCCCATCGCGAACTCGTCCATGTTGGTCTTGCCCAGGATCGGGATGCCCGCGGCGCGCAGGCGTGCGGTGACCGTGGCGTCGTAGGGCGGAACCCAACCCTCGAGGATCTTGGACCCGCACGTGGTCGGTGCGTCGGTGGTGGTGAAGACGTCCTTGAGGGCGATCGGTACACCGGCGAGGGCCGACGGGGCGTCCCCGGCGGCGATCGCGTCGTCGGCGGCTTTTGCGGCGACCAGCGCTTCGGCGCCACTGACGTGGAGGAACGCGCCGAGTCGGTCGTCGATCTCGGCGATACGGTCGAGGTGGGCCTGGGTGACCTCCACCGAGCTGACCTCGCGGGCACCGATCCGGGTGGCGAGTTCGGCGGCGGACAACCCGGTCAGATCACCGTCGGGACGCGGCGCGGCGGCGCTGGAATCGGGACTCACTGCTCTTCTCCCAGGATCTGCGGAACCGCGAAACGGTCCTGCTCGACGGCCGGTGCACCGGACAGCGCGGCGTCGGTCGTCAGCCCCGGGACGACGACATCGGGGCGCAGCACATTCGCCAGTTCGGCCGGGTGGGCCGTGCCGGGCACGTCGTCGGCGGCCACTTCCGACACCGACGCGACGTGGGTCAGGATCGAGTCCAGCTGCTCGGCGTAGACATCGAGTTCGTCCTCGCTCAACGCCAGGCGCGACAGACGCGCCAGATGCGCGACTTCGTTGCGCGATATGGACTTCGGTTCGCCAGCCACCGCAGCGTCCTTCCTTCCATCACTCTTCGTTCGGGTCTCGCCGTCCCCCGCCGTGTCGTCGACCGATGTCGTGTCGGCGTCTGGGCGACGTCTCCAGACTATGGGAACCCGCGACGACCGCTTCCCCCAGCCACCGGTTGGCAGCCGTGCACTGCGCGCCGCCGGCGCGTGGGTGCGAGAATGTCGCACGTGTCCTACCTGTTGCGGGTCTATCTCGAAGACCGGCCGGGCAGCCTCGGCGTGCTCGCCGTGCAGCTCGGCTCGGTCGGCGCAGACATCCTGTCCCTCGAGGTCGTCGAGCGCGGCAACGGTTACGCCGTGGACGACCTCGTCGTCGAGGTGGCGCCCGGGGCGCTGCCCGACAGCCTGATCACCGCGGCCGAGAAGGTCAACGGCGTCCGTGTCGACTCGATCCGCCCCTACTCGGGCGTGCTGGACACCCATCGTGAACTCGAGTTGGTCGATCAGGTGGCCACTGCCGGACGTGACCGGTTGCAGATCCTGGTGGACAACGCGCCCCGCGTCCTGCGCGTCTCCTGGGCGATGGTGGTCACACCCGCCAGCGGCGGCGTGCTGCAGCTCTTCGGCTCGTCCGGCGCCCCGGAGACCCCGCTGACCAGGGCGGATTGGCTACCGCTCGAGAGAGCCGTCGAGCTGGACGCCGACGGCGACTGGGTGCCCGGCGCCTGGCAGGACATGGACACCCGTCTCGCGGCGGCTCCCCTGGGCTCGGAGTCGAAGGCGATCCTGCTCGGACGCATCGGCGGACCGGACTTCCGGCCGTCGGAGGTCGCCCGACTCGGTTATCTCGCCGGGATCGTCAGTACCGTGCTGCGCGCCGAGAGTTAGCCACAGCCGGTCGATCCGGAGGCATCATGGTCTGATGACGTCCATCACGTTGATACAGGGCGACATCACGACACAGTCGGTCGACGCGATCGTGAATGCCGCGAACTCCACACTGCTGGGCGGCGGCGGTGTCGACGGCGCGATCCACCGGCGGGGCGGCCCGGCGATCCTCGCCGAGTGCAAGGAGCTGCGGGCGGGCACCTACGAACGTGGACTACCCGTCGGCGAGGCCGTGGCCACCACCGCGGGAGACCTCGACGCACGTTGGGTCATCCACACGGTCGGACCGGTGCACTCCTACGACGAGGACCGTTCATCCCTGCTCGTCTCCTGCTACCGCGAGTCCCTGCGCCTCGCAACCGAACTCGGTGCCACCACCATCGCCTTCCCGGCGATCTCGACCGGCGTGTACGGCTGGCCGATGGACGACGGCGCCCGCAAGGCGGTCGACACGGTGCGTGCCACGCTGCCGGAGACCTCGATCGAGGAGGTCCGTTTCGTCCTTTTCGACCAGCGTGCCTTCCGCGCGTTCGAGTCCGCTCTGGGCTGATCGACGGTCACTCGGGGCTGCCGGTCTCCAGCAACTTCTTGAACGCGTCCTCGTCGAGCACCGGCACGCCGAGCTGTTCGGCCTTGTCGGCCTTGGTGCCCGGCGAATCCCCCACCACCACGTAGTCGGTCTTCTTCGACACCGAACCCGACGCCTTGCCGCCGCGTTGCAGGATCGCCTCCTTGGCCCCGTCACGGGAGAAGTCCACCAGCGAACCCGTCACGACGATCGTCTTGCCCTCGAGGGTCCGCGGGATCGACTCGTCGCGCTCGTCTTCCATGGAAACGCCTGCGGCGCGCCACTTCTCGACGATGTCTCGATGCCAGTCGACGGTGAACCAGTCGTGGATCGACTGGGCGAGGGTCATTCCCAACCCCTCTACGCCGGCGAGCTGGTCGATGTCGGCGGCCTCGATGGCCTCGAGGGAACCGAATTCGGTGGCGAGGGCGCGGGCGGCGGTGGGCCCGACATGGCGGATCGACAGCCCGACCAGCACGCGCCACAGCGCCACGTCCTTGGCTTTGTCGAGGTTCGCCAGCAACCGCTTGCCGTTGGCCGAGAGCGCCCCCGCCTTGGTGGTGAACAGATCCGTGCGGATCAGGTCCTCGGCCGTCAGCGAGAAGAGGTCACCCTCGTTGGTGAGCACCCCCGCCGACAGCAGGGCCGACGCGGCCTCGTAGCCGAGCGCCTCGATGTCGAAGGAACCCCGACCGGCCAGGTGGAAGAGCCGCTCGCGCAACTGGGCCGGACAACTCTCCTGGTTCGGACAGCGGAGGTCGGCGTCGCTCTCCTTTTCGGGACGCAGCGGCGTCTCGCAGGCCGGGCACAGTTCGGGCATCTCGAACTCCACCTCGGTGCCGTCGCGGAGATCGACGACGGGCCCGAGGACCTCGGGAATCACGTCGCCGGCCTTGCGGATCGTGACGGTGTCCCCGATCAGCACGCCCTTGCGCTTGACCTCCGAACCGTTGTGCAGGGTCGCGCGCGAGACCGTGGACCCGGCGACCAGCACGGGTTCGAGGACTGCGAAGGGTGTGACCCGGCCCGTGCGTCCGACGTTGACCTGGATGTCGGAGAGCTTGGTGGTGGCCTCCTCGGGCGGGTACTTGTAGGCGATCGCCCACCGCGGCGCCCGCGAGGTGGAACCGAGGCGACGCTGCACGGTGACGTCGTCGACCTTGACCACGATGCCGTCGATCTCGTGCTCGACGTCGTGACGGTGTTCGCCCCAGTAGGCGATCTTGTCGATGATCTCGTCGGCGCCGGACACCTTGGTGGTGTGGGTCGACACCGGCAGACCCCAGGCCCCGAGCGCCAGGTAGGCGTCGTGCAACGACTCCGGTCGCCAACCCTCGGTGTGCCCGATCCCGTGACAGATCATCCGCAGCTTGCGACGGGCCGTGACCTGCGGATTCTTCTGCCGCAGCGAGCCGGCGGCCGAGTTGCGCGGGTTCGCGAACGGCGGCTTGCCCTCCGCCAGGAGCGAGGCGTTGAGCGCCTCGAAGTCCTCCACCCGGAAGAAGACCTCGCCACGCACCTCGAGGACCTCGGGAATCGGGTACTCCGGGGACTCGGTCAGGCGCATCGGGATGTCGTCGATGGTGCGCGCGTTCAGTGAGACGTCCTCACCGGTGCGTCCGTCGCCACGGGTGACACCTCGCTCGAGAACCCCGTTCCGGTAGACCAGCGCCAGGGCCACGCCGTCGATCTTGAGCTCGCAGAGGAAGTCGGCCCGGGCGCCGGCGTCGGCGACCACGCGGTCGACCCAGGCGCGCATCTCGTCGTGGTCGAAGACGTTGTCCAGCGACATCATTCGCTCGAGGTGGTCCACTGCGGAGAACGCCGTGGAGAAGCCACCCCCGACGAGCTTGGTGGGTGAGTCGGCGGTCGCGAGTTCGGGATGCGCGTCCTCGAGCGCCTGCAGGCGTCGGAGAAGCTGATCGAACTCGCCGTCGGTGATGACCGGCGCGTCCTTCACGTAGTAGCGGAACTGGTGCTCGCGGATCTCCTCGGCGAGCGCGGTCCACTCCTCACGCAGGTCCGCCTCCGGCCCCGACTGCTCGGTGACCGGCTGACCCGACTCCGTTGTATCTGCCACGTTCCGAGGGTATCGGAGTGGTGGGACAGACCCAGCTCGTCAACCGATGCCTCGTTCGCGCGGTACTGCTTCCCTCCCGCTGATCGGATCCGATCAGCGGGACGGAGACGGGACCGCGGGAGTTTCCGCGCCGACGATCACAACGGACCGAGCTTCGCCACCGACCGTTTGGGTGCGATCTGGCGGTAACTCGTGTCGAGGAGTTCGGCGACCTCGTCCCAGTCGGTCTCGTCGTCGAGGATCAGCCCCACCCAGCCGGCCGGCCCGAGGTAGGCGGGCAGGAAGAACCGCGGATCGTCCAGCAGCGCGGGCCGCTCGGAGTCGTCGGCGAGGACCAGGATCGATTGATCGTGACGCACCTTGCTGCCCTTGACGCCACCGCCGTAGTTGCCGAACATCTTGCCGCAGCGGAAGGTCGGGCGACCGTGCGCGACGACCTCGGTTGCGTCGGGCAGCGCGAGCGCGATCTCCCGTATGCGGCCCAGATAGGGATCCGCGTCGTCGAACATGATCGGGTGCGGCATACCGACGAGAATAGGTCCGCGACGTCGGACCCGCAGGGGTTTTCAGAGCGCGGAGGGATCGCTGCCGAGCAGCTGACCGGCCTCCGCGGTGATCGCCAGCGCCGTCTTGGCCCACTTCGTCGATGCCCCGGCCAGACCACAGGTCGGCGTCACGATCACGTTGTCCGACAACACTTTGCGGTCCAGCCCGATGCGGTCGGTCAGCGCGGCGAGTTCGGTCGCCACGTGTTCGGCGGCCAGCGGACGATCGGGCGCGGTCGACGGCACACGACCTGCGAGCAGGACGCCGCCGCGGTCGACGAGCATCCCGATCCCGTCGAGATCGGTCGCCGACGGTGTGGTGATGTCGATCGAATACGCAACCCCGGGAAGATGTTCGAGGAGGTCCCACCGCGGTGTGCCGCAATCGTGCAAGACCACCGGGACGCCGACGTGGTCGACGAGTTCGGTGAGTGCGCGAGCCACCTCGACCGCCGGTATCGCCCGGATGGGGTCGAAGCGGGTCAGTGGCTTCACCGTGCCGTCGATGACCTGGCCGACCATCGGCTCGTCGATCTGGACCACCACGCGCGCACCAAGTCGGCGTTCCACCTCGGCGACGTGCTCGCGCACACCCTCCGCCGTCGACTCGACGATGTCGCGGACGGCTCCGTGGTCTTTCAGGACTCGTTGCCCGTTCGTCAGCTCGACAGATGCCGAGGTGGTGAACGGACCGGCCACCTGCACCTTGAAGGTGCGGCCGGTACCGATGAAACCCGCTGTCTCCCAGAGTTCCTCGACGACGTCGAGGTCCTCGGCAAGCAGGTCCGCGGCGCGTCGGGCCAGGCGGGAGTGGCGTTGCGCCAGCCGGTAACCCCATGTCGCGGTGTCCATCGGCAGGCCGACGAGGATCGCCGCCATCCGGCCGATCAGGTCCGCACCGATACCTCGCGCGGGCAGTTCGACGAGGTGGGCGAGATCGAGTTCGCCGTTCACCACCGCGGCGGCGGCACGTGCGTCGGTGCCGGGCATCGACCCCACGCCGGTGCCCACTCCGGTGGGCAGTGCCGCTCCGGTCACCGAGACGCGACGACAGTCGGCTGCGACGAGGTGGTGGCGATGCGTCCGCACCCGACGACCTGGTCGCCGCGTCGGGCATCGGGCAGGTACAGCACCGCGGCCTGACCGCGGGCGACGCCGGTGAGCGGCTCCTGCAGCGCTATGTCGATACCGGGTTCACCGTCGATCGTGGTGGCGGTCGCGCGCACCGGCGCGAGCCCGCCGTGGGCTCGCACCTGCACCATCGCGTCGAAGGGTTCGTCCGGAGTGACCCCGGAGGTCCAGACCGCGCGCGTCGCGGTGATGCCCCAGACCTGCAGATCGGCTGCCGTCCCGACCGTCACCGTTCCCGAATCCGGGTCGATCTCGGTGACATAGCGGGGCTTGCCGTCGGCGGCCGGCGCCTCGACCCCCAGGCCCTTGCGCTGCCCGATGGTGAAACCGTGGACCCCGTCGTGCTCGGCGAGGCGCTCGCCCGACGTCGCGTCCACGATCGCGCCCGGCCGGACACCGATGCGGGCTCCGAGGAACGCGCGGGTGTCACCGCTCGGGATGAAGCAGATGTCGTGGGAGTCCGGCTTGTCCGCGACGGCCAGGCCGCGCCGGGCCGCCTCGGCCCGGATCTCGGACTTCGGGGTGTCACCGATCGGGAACATCGCCCGCGACAGCTGATCACGCGTCAGCACGGCCAGCACATACGACTGGTCCTTGTCGGCGTCGACCGCTCGTCGTAACTCGCCGTCGGTCAGTTGCGCGTAGTGACCGGTGGCCAGCGCGTCGAAGCCGAGCGCCATCGCCTTGTCGGCGAGGGCCGCGAACTTGATCTTCTCGTTGCACGTCAGACACGGGTTCGGGGTGCGTCCGGCCGCGTAGGCCTCGACGAACTCGTCGATCACATCGTCCTTGAACCGGTCGGCGAAATCCCACACGTAGAACGGGATTCCGAGGACATCGGCGGCGCGGCGGGCGTCGGAGGCGTCCTCGCGCGAGCAGCATCCGCGCGAACCGGTGCGCAGCGCACCCGGAGCCGTCGACAACGCCAGATGAACTCCGACCACCTCGTGACCGGCCTCGACCGCCCGGGCCGCGGCAACCGCCGAGTCGACGCCGCCGCTCATCGCTGCCAATACGCGCATCAGGAGATCCTTCCGCCGGGGACCGAGACCAGTCCGGCCGCCCGCGCCCGGTCGACGACCTCGTCGATGACCGCGGCGACCGCGTCGATGTCGGCCTCGGTGGTGGTGTGGCCGAGGGAGAACCGCAGCGACGACCGCGCGTCGGCCATGTCCAGACCCATCGCCAGGAGGACATGGCTGGCCTGGGCGACCCCGGCGGTGCAGGCCGATCCGGTGGAACACTCGACGCCCTTGGCGTCGAGAAGCATGAGCAGCGAGTCACCCTCACAACCGGCGAACGACACGTGCACGTTCCCCGGGAGGCGACGATCGCCGTCGGCACCGTTCCGCACCGTTCCGTCGACGCCGAGGAGAATGTCGGTCAGCCGGGTCTGCAGGGCGCGGACGTGCGCGGTGTTCTCGTCGAGGTGCTCGACGCACCACGACAGTGCGGCGGCCATGCCGGCCGCACCGGCGACGTCCTGGGTTCCCGAGCGCACGTCGCGTTCGTGGCCGCCGCCGTGCAGCAGCGGCACACACCCGACATCGCGACCCAGCAGCAGGGCGCCGACACCCTGCGGCCCGCCGAACTTGTGGGCGGTCAGGCTGAGCGCCGAGAGGCCGCTCGCGGCGAAGTCGACCGGCAGATGGCCGACGGCCTGGATCGCGTCGGAATGCACCGGGACGCCGAATTCGGACCCGACCGCGGCGAGCTCGGCGATCGGTTGGATCGTGCCGACCTCGTTGTTGGCCCACATCAGCGAGATGAGAGCGGTCTCGGCGGCGTGCTCCTCGAGCTCCGCGCGCAGGTCGGCGGGCGAGACGACACCGTCGGCGTCGACCGGGAGCAGGACGAGCTCGGCTCCGGCCTGCTCGGCCAGCCACTGCGCGGGGTCGAGGACGGCGTGATGTTCGATCGCCGAGGTGATGATCCGGCGACGGCGAGGATCGGCGTTCCGCTGTGCCCAGTAGATCCCCTTGACCGCCAGGTTGTCGGCCTCGGTGCCGCCGCCGGTGAAGACGACCTCGGAGGGCCGGGCACCGACCGCCGCGGCGATGGCCTCGCGCGCCTCCTCGAGCCGACGACGTGCGGTGCGACCGGATCCGTGCAGCGACGAGGCGTTACCCGGCTGCGCGAAGACGGCCGTCATCGCCTCGACGGCTTCGGGCAGCATCTGCGTCGAAGCGGCGTGGTCGAGGTAGACAGGCGCCTTCACGGGCGGTCGGCTTGGCACGGGCATCGCTAGCAAGGATAAACGCGCGTAGGTCGCCGACAAATTCCGCGATCGGACGCGGAACGACAGCCCGCCTCAGACCCGCTCGAGGTAGAAGTACAAGTGACGGCCGTCGATGACTCCGCCTTTGCCGTTCATGATCCCCATCACCGTGGTGTCGTCGACGCGCTTGAAGTGGTCGATGACCGGCTGACCGTCGTAGACCATCGATGCGGTGATCTCGCCGCGGAACTCGATCGCCCACAGGCTGGCCTCGCCCTTGCCGAGTGTGGTGTTGGAGTAGAGGTTGCCGTTCTCGTCGCGGCACACCAGCGGTTGGACGTCGCTGCGTGAGGTGAATGTCTTACCGAACCAGTTGGCCTTGGCGAGCGCACCGTTGATGGCGTGCCCGGTGGTGAACTCGCCGCCCTTCCATGCGCCGAGCATCTCCTCGGGCCGTAGCGGCGACAGTCCCGCCCACACGGTGTCGAGGTCGGCGTCGTCAACTCGGCCGTCGACGTCCCGGAGTTCGAAGAACTTGGCGCGCGCGGCTTCTCGGGTCTGAGTGGACGTCATCGTCGGCCTCCTGGGGGTACGCGGTTGATCGTCCGCAGAGCTGCGGACGGCTACCGGAAAACCTATATCAGAGAACGGGTGATGTCACTTTCCGCGGCCGGGAACCGCCCCGCCACGACGCGCTCACACCGACGCGCCAGCTCGCGACGATCTGCGCCGGGTTCCTCGGGCGGGTGGATGACCATCGTGACGACGAGACCACGCGCCCGCAGGACCCGCCGCAGCGTGTCGGCGGGGGTGTCGGCGCCGATGAAACTCGGTGCCGTCGCGGTGGTCCCGTCGCTGCCGACGAAACGCAACCTCACCGGCACGACCGGCACGTCCGCATCGATCGCGGCCTGGAAGAACGCGGGTCGGAATGCACCGGCCGAGCGGCCGCAGTACGTGGTGCCCTCGGGGAACACGATCACCGACGAGTCGCGGTGCAGCCGCCCGGCCACGTCGCCGACCGTCCCCGGCAGACCGCGGAGTGTGCCGCGGTCGACGGCGATGACGCCGAACCGGCGCGCGAGGGACGACACCACCGGCATCCCGACGACATCGGATTTGGCCACCACGTCAGCAGGGCTGATCAGCGCGAGCGCCAAGACATCGAGGAACGAGATGTGGTTGGCGACCACGAGTCCGGCGCGGGTCGGGCCACAGCGCCGGTCCTCGACGCGGACGGCGATGCCCAGGGCCGCCAGCAGTGCACCCGACGCGGATCGACGCAGGGGACGCGGCGGACGACGACGCAGCCGCGCCACCGCCCCGGTGGTCAGCGCCGCCCAGACGATCCACACCACGACCACGACGAGTCGGCACAGACGCCACGCGACGATCGTCGCGCCGAAGACCGCGTCGAACCGCCCGGCCCGCGGTGCACCGATGCAACCGTCGCCACAGGTGCTGATCGGGAACCACGGGTGCGCGAGCGCGCCGGCCGGGCGGGCAGGCGGACACGCGGCGTGTTCGCGTCGGGGACGCTCGGAGCGAGGTCCGACCGGACCGACCAGCAGGGCGGTCATCGTGCCGCGCCACCGGGCTCCGGCGTGGCATCCGCGCGGGCCGAACCCAGCCGTCGGGCACTCGATCGCAGCCGGTCGAGGTATCGCTTGTTGGCCCCTTCGCGGTCGAGCAGGGTCAGGAAGTCCGCGACGTCGAAGACGTCGTCGACCGCCGGCTCGCCACAGATGCGGGCGCCGAGGCGGAGGTATCCACGCATCAGCGCCGGCATCGCGACAGTGTCGGACGGCACGATGTCGTCGAGCAGGCGTCCGCCGATGCGCGCCGGTGCCAGCGGGTGGGCACGTCGCTCGGGGTCCCGGTGGTCGTCCCGCAGACGATCGCGCAGGGCGCGCAGCGACGACCCCGGCAGCCATTCACCCGGCGTGTGCAGGGGCACCGACACACAGCCCATCAGGTATCGCAGGTCGGCGTCGTCCATGTACTGCAGCAGCGCCGCCCACATCAGCGCGGTGACCGACCCGTCGCGGTACTCGGAGTGGACACACGCCCGACCCAATTCGACGGTGGCGGAGACGATGTCGTTCATCTCGCGGAGGTCGAACTCGGTGGCCGAGTACCAGCCGCCGGCGGCGATCGCCCGCGCCGGGGAGAGCAGGCGCGCACACCCGACGACCCCGTCGTCGGCGTGGCGGACGATGAGGTGCTCGCAGAAGGCGTCGAACCGGTCGGCGTCCCGTCCGGTGACCGCGTCACCGATGCAGTTGGAGAAGCCGGGTTCGTCGGCGAAGACGCGATACCGCAGTTCCTGGGCGGCGACGATGTCGGCGGGATCGTCGGACACGAGGACCCGGATGGGCCCCGCGGTGAGCAGGGTCGTCGGCACGGCCCGCGAGAACCGAGCGCGCGCGACATGGCTGGTGCGGACTGGCGACTGCATGGCGTTCATGACTCGAATGAAAACGAGACCGGGCATCGGCGGGACCACCGCAGCGTGTCGTGTCGGTGCGGGTTCGATGAACTCGGGCCGCCACCGGATGAACAGGCCTCGCCACGGCCACCTGCGGGTGAACGACCCCCGAACGCACGGTGACCCCCGACGGGGAGTCGGGGGTCACCGGGTTCTGCAGTTGATCAGTTCATGATCACTTGCGCTTCTTGACCTCTTCGGTCAGCTGCGGCGCAACGTTGAACAGGTCGCCGACAACGCCGTAGTCGGCGATCTCGAAGATCGGGGCCTCTTCGTCCTTGTTGACGGCCACGATCGTCTTCGAGGTCTGCATGCCGGCGCGGTGCTGGATGGCGCCCGAGATGCCCAGGGCGACGTACAGCTGCGGCGACACGGTCTTACCGGTCTGACCGACCTGGAACTGACCGGGGTAGTAACCGGAGTCGACGGCCGCGCGCGACGCGCCCACGGCGGCACCGAGCACGTCGGCGAGTTCTTCGACGACGGAGAACTTCTCGGCGCTGCCGACACCGCGACCACCCGAGACGACGATCGACGCCTCGGTCAGTTCGGGACGATCGCCGCCGACGTTCGGCTCGACCTTGGTGATCTTGACCGCGCCCTCTTCCTGAGCCGGGACCTCGACGTCGACACGCTCGCCGGCGCCGGCCTGCGGCGCGGCCTCGACGCCACCGGGGCGGATCGAGAAGACCGGGACCTCGCCCTTGGCCTGGGCGTCGACGGTGTAGGCGCCACCGAAGATGGAGTGGATGCCCACGCCGCCTTCCTTGACGTCGACGATGTCGGCGAGGACGCCAGAGCCGAGGCGCACGGCCAAGCGGCCGGCGATCTCCTTGCCGTCGGCGGTGGCCGCGACGAGGATGCCGGCCGGCGAGGCGGTCTCGGCGATCGAGGCCAGCACGTCGACCTGCGGGGTGATGAGGTAGCTACCCGCATCGTCGGACTCGGCGACGTAGATCTTCTCCGCGCCGGCCTCCTTGAGTCCGTCGAGGATGCCGTCGGCCGAGCCGGGCTTGCCGACGACGACCGCCGACGGGGTGCCGAGTGCGCGGGCGGCGGTGATGAGCTCGCTGGTGACCTTCTTCAGGGCGCCTTCGGCGTCCTGTTCCACGAGAACGAGTACTTCTGCCATGGTGGTTTTCTCCTGAATGTCTGGGGGTTCGCCGGTGGTCTGCGTGGAGAAGGTCAGATGATCTTCTGGCCGACCAGGTACTCGGCGACCTTGGTGCCGCCGTCGCCTTCGTCGGTGACGCGCTCGCCCGCGGTCTTCGGCGGCTTCGGGGTGTTCGCCGTCACGACCGAGCCGGCGTTCTCCAGGCCCACATCGCTTGCCTCGACGTCGATCTCGGCGAGGGTCAGGACGGTGACCTCCTTCTTCTTGGCGGCCATGATGCCCTTGAAGGAGGGGAAGCGCGGTTCGTTGATCTTCTCGTTCACGCTGACGATGGCCGGCAGGCTGGCCTCGACGTGGAAGATGCCGTCGTCGGTCTCCCGCTCGCCCTTGAGGGTCTCGCCCTCCAGGGTCAGCTTGCGCAGGTGGGTCAGGTGCGGGAGCTCGAGGTACTCGGCGATCATGGCCGGGATGGCGCCGACGCGACCGTCGGTGGCCTCGTTGCCGGCGATGACCAGCTCGACACCCTCGACCGTGCCGAGCGCCCGGGCCAGCACATAGGCGGTCTGGACCGCGTCCGAGCCGTGCATGAGGTCGTCCTTGATGTGGATCGCCTTGTCGGCGCCCATGGACAGGGCCTTGCGGATGGCGTCGGTGGCGCGCTCGGGACCCGCCGTCAGGATGGTGACCTCACCGCCGTCGGCCTCCTTGATCTTCAGCGCTTCCTCGACGGCGCGCTCGTTGATCTCGTCCAGGACGGCGTCGGCGGCCTCACGGTCCAGGGTGTAGTCGTCGTCGGACAACTTGCGCTCGGACCATGTGTCGGGAACCTGCTTGATCAGTACGACAATGTTTGTCATGGGTCTACGTCGACCTCCTGCATCGGGTTCGGCAACTTACCGGCGGGTAAGGCCATGGGTCCCCACCACTTTAGCGTCTCCCATGTTTCCACTAAACATCGACTACCTCACACAATGCACGCTACCGTTCGCTCGCTCGCTACGACGGCCCCGGCGGTCCCCGGGGCATGCCCTACTCTCTGTCAGATGACTGACGCAGACCTCGGATCGTCGCGCGGGACGGCAACCACTGGTCTCGAGGCGCTCGACACCGACCAGCAATTGGCGCTGACCGGCGAGCGGACGGTCCCGGGGATTCCCGCCGAGAACTACTGGTTCCGGCGCCACGAGATCGCCTACCGCCACATCGCCGACCGGTGCGCGGGCCACGACGTCCTCGAAGCCGGCTCCGGCGAGGGGTACGGCGCCGCGATGATCGCCGACGCCGGGGCGTCGTCGGTGGTCTGCGTCGATTACGACGCCGCCGCGGTCGAACACACCCGACGCCGCTATCCCCAGCTC
Source organism: Gordonia sp. NPDC057258 (assembly GCF_042668985.1). Lineage (NCBI taxonomy): Bacteria > Bacillati > Actinomycetota > Actinomycetes > Mycobacteriales > Gordoniaceae > Gordonia > Gordonia sp. NPDC057258. The sequence goes on along the minus strand of NZ_JBHUXZ010000029.1, from coordinate 47,510 downwards.
GTCGTCCACCAGGGCAACCTCGTCGACCTCCCCCTCGCCGACGCCTCGGTCGACATCGTGGTCAACTTCCAAGTCATCGAACACCTCTGGGATCAGCCGCGATTCGTCGCCGAATGCCACCGCGTGCTGCGTCCGGGCGGGGTCCTGCTCATGTCGACGCCCAACCGCATCACCTTCTCCCCCGGTCGCGACACACCGCTCAACCCGTTCCACACCCGTGAGCTCGACGCGGCCGAACTCACCGAACTGCTTCTCGACGGCGGCTTCGTGATCGACGCGATGTGGGGAGTCGTCCACGGACCGCGCCTTCGCGCCCTGGACACCAAATGGGGCGGTTCGCTCATCGACGCCCAGATCGAGCGTGCGCTCGCCGGCGAGCCCTGGCCGGACGAGCTGGCCGCGGATGTCGCCGGCGTGGTCGCCGCGGACTTCGATGTCGTCGATTCCGGCGTGTACGACATCGACGACTCGCTCGACCTGTTCGCCGTCGCGTTGCGGGGCTGAGGGTGACCACCCGCACCGAACCCGTCCCGGGCCAGTTCACGCTGGTCCTGCACTCGCATCTGCCGTGGCTGGCCAATCACGGACGTTGGCCGGTCGGCGAGGAGTGGCTGTATCAGTCGTGGGCCGCGTCGTACCTGCCGCTGTTCGACATGCTCGAGCGGCTGGCCGCCGACGGTTTCAGCGACCAGCTCTCCCTCGGGATCACGCCGGTGCTGGCCGCGCAGCTCGACGATCCGCACTGTGCGTCGTCGATGTACGAGTGGCTCGCCGACTGGCAGCTCCGGGCCACGCAGGCAGCGATGTCCCGCGACGCCGACCGAGCCGCGGCGGGCCGCCGTGAGTACCTCGACGCCCAACGCGCGCTGGACACCTTTGCGTCCCGATGGCGTCACGGCGCGTCGCCACTGATCCGCGGACTGGCATCGAGCGGCGTCGTCGAGATCCTGGGCGGCCCCCTGGCCCACCCGTTCGCACCGCTGCTCGACCCGCGACTGCGCCGATTCTCGCTGACCGAGGGGCTCGCGGACGCCCATGCGCGGTGGGGTGTCGACCCGACCGGGATCTGGGCACCCGAGTGCGCCTTCGCGCCGGGGATGGAAACGGAGTACGACCGAGCGGGCGTGCGCCACTTCATGGTCGACGGGCCCGCCTTGCACGGCGACACCGCGCTGGGACGCCCCGTCGGCGACAGCGTCGTCGTCGCCTACGGACGTGACCTGACGGTGAGCTATCGCGTCTGGTCGCCGAAGTCGGGCTATCCGGGTCATGGCGCCTATCGGGATTTCCACACCTATGACCATGAGACCGGGCTCAAGCGGTTCCGGGTCACCGGCCGGACCGTGTCCGGGCAGGACAAGAAGCCCTACGACCCGGCTCGCGTCGACGCGGTGGTCGACCGGCACGTCGAGGACTTCGTCGCGCATGTGCGGCAGCGTCTGGTCGACGAGTCCGCGCGGATCGGCCGGCCCGCGCTGGTGGTCGCCGCGTTCGACACCGAATTGTTCGGGCACTGGTGGCATGAGGGCCCGGTCTGGCTGGAACGGGTGCTGCGACGTCTGCCCGAGGTCGGGGTCACCGTCGGGACACTCGCGGGCGCAACGCAGGCCGGGCTCGTCGGCGCGCCCATCGACCTCCCCAGGTCGTCGTGGGGGTCGGGTAAGGACTGGCGGGTGTGGAACGGCCCGGCCGTGCAGCACCTGGTCGACCTGAACGCCGAGGTCACCGAGACGGCGCTCGACGCGGTCGCCAAGCTGCGGCAACGAGTGAATGCACGCAGCCGGGTCGCCGATCAGATCGTGCGCGAGGCGCTGCTGACCGTGTCCTCGGACTGGCCGTTCATGGTGTCGAAGGACACCGCGGCGCAGTACGCTGTGTCGCGAGCTCACACGCATGCGCATGCCACCCGCGAAATCAGCGACGCGGCGATGCGGGGCCGCGACGACGCAGCCGAGACGCTCGCCGCCGCCTGGGCGCGTGCCGACAATCTCTTTCCCGCACTCGATGCGCGCCGGCTGCACACGGCTCTGACCGCCGACCGGGTCGGTGTCGAGGGGGGAATCCGATGAAGGTGTTGTTCGTGTCGTGGGAGTACCCGCCGGTGGTGGTGGGCGGACTCGGCCGGCATGTCCATCACCTCGCCACCGAGATGGCCGCCGCCGGGCACGACGTGGTCGTGCTGACCCGGCGTCCGTCGGGGACCGATGCGGTGAGTCATCCGACGACGGACACCGTCGTCGAGGGTGTTCGGGTTCTGGCCGTCGCCGAGGACCCGCCGGAGTTCGAGTTCGGGCAGGACATGATGGCCTGGACGCTGGCGATGGGGCATGCCTTCGTGCGGGCGGGACTTCGGATTCTGCACGGCGCCGGAAGCGGAGCGAGCGGGCCGGATCCGCACGGCGCCGGGAGCGGAGCGATCGGGTCGCGATGGGTACCGGAGGTCGTGCACGCGCATGATTGGCTGGTCGCCCACCCGGCCATCGCGCTGGCCGAGTTCTTCGATGTGCCATTGGTTTCCACGATCCACGCGACGGAGGCCGGGCGGCACAGCGGCTGGGTGAGCGGCCGGACGAACCGGCAGGTGCATTCGGTCGAGTGGTGGCTGGTGTCCGAATCCGATGCTCTCATCACGTGTTCGGCGTCGATGCGCGACGAGGTGAACCGACTGTTCGGCTACGACGCCACCGACATCACGGTGATCCACAACGGCATCGACATCCGTACGTGGCCGTTCGCCGAACGTGCTCGGACGAGCGGTCCGGCCGAGCTGCTGTTCGCGGGTCGGCTCGAATACGAGAAGGGCGTGCAGGATCTGCTCGCGGCTCTCCCCCGGATCCGGCGCAGCCATCCGGGTACGACGCTGACGATCGCCGGTGACGGCACCCAGCGAGACTGGCTGATGGAGCAGGCGCGCAAGCATCGGGTCGGCAAGGCGGTGCGGTTCGTCGGCCCGGTCGACCACACCGAGCTGGTGACGCTGATGCACCGCTGCGACGCCATCGTGCTACCGAGTCGCTACGAGCCGTTCGGGATCGTGGCGCTGGAGGCGGCGGCGACCGGCGTGCCCTTGATCGTGACCACGGCCGGGGGTCTGGGTGAGGCGGTTCGCGAGCCGGACACCGGGCTGACGTTCGAGCCCGCGGATGTCGCCGGTCTGGCCGCGGCGGTCCGGGCCACGCTGTCCGATCCGGGCGCGGCCGCGCAGCGGGCACTGCGGGCCCGGGCGCGGCTCACCGCGGAGTTCTCCTGGGCCGAGGTCGCCGAGCGCACCGCGAGCGTGCACCTCGCCGCGAAGCGTCGGGTCCGGCACGCGATCGGACGGCCCGACATCCCGGAACGTCCGCTGCCAGAACGGGACTCGGGCCAGCCATAGCCCCCTGCTCCCTGAGGAGCCCGGAGCCTGCGGAGGGCGTCACGAAGGGTCCCGCTCGGCCGCGGCCTTCTTCCGTTCGATGTCGGCGAGGGCGCGTTCGAGTTCGGCGCGTTCGGCGGCGTTCGAGGCCCAGTCGTCCATCCGGTTCTTGACCACCCGGGCGGGGGCGCCGACCGCGATGGCGTAGTCGGGGATGACGCCCTTGACCACCGCGTGCGAGCCCAGCACGCATCCTCGCCCGACGATGGTGTTGCGCAGCACCGACACCTTGGCCGCGACCCACGTGTCCGGCCCGATGCGCACCGGGCCCTTCACGATGCCCTGGTCTTTGATCGGCAGCGTGATGTCGTCCATCTTGTGGTCGAAGTCGCAGATGTAACACCAGTCGGCGATGAGGGTGGAACCGCCGATCTCGAGGTCGAGGTAGGAGTTCACCACGTTGTTGCAGCCGAAGACGGTCTTGTCGCCGATGCGGAGGCTGCCCTCGTGGCAGCGGATGGAGTTGCCGTCGCCGATGTGGACCCAGCGACCGATCTCCATGCGCGCGAGTTCCGGCGTCGCGTGGATCTCGACGTTGCGCCCGAGGAACACCATGCCCCGCAGCACGATGTGCGGATTGGCGAGGCGGAACCGCGCCAGGCGGTAGTAGCGCACGAGGTACCACGGTGTGTACGCCCGGTTGCGTCTGATCCAGCGCAGCGAGTCCAGCGTGAGAAAACGCGCCTGGTCGGGGTCGCGGCGTCGGCCTGCGCGCCGGCGGGACCGGTACGACGCATTCCACATGGTGGTCATGACCAGAAACCCTAATCGACGCGATTTTCGCGCACGATAGGCTCACTGCTGGCGCGGAGTGCCGTTCGATGGCATGCCCGGCGCCTGGACCCGACGCTGAACAGGGCACGACGACGAGGAGCAGGATGGCTTTGGCACGACCGCAGGTGTCTCGACGCCGCCGATCCGCGCTGACCCGCCTGCTCGTCGCGCTGACGGCCGTGTGCTCGATGGCGCTCGCCGCCTGCTCGGACGGCCACATCGACGTCCGCTCCGTGCCGAGCGTCGGCTGGCCCAGCTACGGGGGCGTCCCGGGCAACGCCAACTTCGCGTATGCCGATGTGCCGGAGGACCTCACGCTGAGCTGGACACGGCCGACCGGCGGCCCGGTCACCGCGCCGGTGACGATCTCCGGCAAGGGGAACGTGGGCGTGACGTCGAATGCGGCGCAGGGATGCAACGTGCTCGTGCTCGACAGCCGCTCCGGACGCAAGAACTTCTGCAAGGACATGCGGGCCGGTGTCGAGATCAACGCGATGCTCGTCGATCAGTACGACCAGCCCTATCTCGGCGAGGAGACGACCTTTCTCGCCTTCAATGCCGGCGGCGCCATCCGCTGGCGGGCCGGCGTGATCGGGGTACCGCTGTCGGCGAAGTTCGCGGCCCCGAACGAGGTGCTGGTCGCCACCACACAGGGTCAGATCCTGCTGATCGACACCCAGCGCAACGAACTCCTCGCGCCTGAGGTGAGACTGCGCGACGACGCCGACCCCGCGCAACCGCTCCGCGGCTTCGGCGACTGCGTGAGCAACGGGCCGCAGTGCGCGATCCCCGCCCCCGCTGCCGTCGACACCGAACGAGAACGCTTCTTCCTCAACTTCTTTCCCCAGGGCGCAGCGACGTCGCAGATCCGCGCGATGAAGTACGGCGCCGTTGCCGGGAACCGCGAAGTCCGGACTGCGTGGCAGGCCGACGTCCCCAGCGGCGTCATCGGGACCCCGACGCTCTCGGCCGACGGCGCGACCGTCTATGCGTTCTCGCGCGACGGCAAGATCGTCGCCCTGAACGCCGAGGACGGATCGACGCGGTGGACCTACGACATCGGCGGCCACGGATTCGCGACGATGACCGTCTCCCCGGACGGTCTGATCATCCCGACCGGTTCGCTCGGCGCCCCGCTGACCCTGCTGCGTGATCGGGGCGATGGTGCCGAACAGGTCTGGCAGCGCACCGATCTGGCGACGGTGAGCCTGTCCGCCTTGACCCAGCAGCAGACCGCGTGGACGGTCGCCCGCGATCCCGGCAAGGACTCCCTGTCCCTGGTCGAGGTGTCCACGACCGACGGCGCGACGAAACGGATTCTGCCGCTGCCGAATTCGCGCGGTTTCGCGACCGGCGTCTCGGTGTCCTACTCCGGACAGATCGCGACCGCGACCAATCTCGGCGAGGTGTACTTCTTCGACAGCAAGGCCGATCTCGAGTAGGTGTTCGTAGAGTGCGGGATTCGTACCGGAAACCGATACCGATCCCGCACTCTGCGTGATCGGGTTCGTTTCAGAACCGGACGCCCGGCTCACAGATGAACGCGGCACCCTTCCGCCCGATCCGGGTCAGCACCACCGACAACGGCCGGGAGCCCCTGAGCTTGAGCTTCTTCCGCAATCGGTCGGGGTCGACGTCGAGTCCGCGGACGAGGATCTCGAGGGGGCCGCAGTCGAGCGCCGCGAGCGCCTTCCGGAGCGCCTTCTCGGTCACGCCCGTCTGCTCGATCACCCGGAATCCGCGGGCGCCGTCGGGGACGGAATCACCCGTGAGATAGGCGATCTGCGGATCGAGTTGCCAGAGCCCGGACCGGTGGGCGTAGTGCTTGACCAGCCCGGCGCGCACGATCGCCCCGTCCGGGTCGACGATCCACTCGCCCGCCTCACCGGCCGGCACGTCGTCGTCTTCGCGGTCGGTGACCTCGACCTCGGCGATGGTTCCGTCGGCGCGGGTGCGGAGCACGGTGGCCCGCCGGCCGGGCTCCACACCCGGGCCCGTCCACAGGCACGCCTCGCGCACGCCGCCGTCGACTGAGGTGACCTGGACCTCGCCGTCGAAGCCATAGCGGTTTCGCAGCATCTGATGATCCAGTCCGGGAGCGCATTTCACGATGAGCGCGCGGCCGGGGTAGGTGGTCAACAGCTCGAAGAGCGGTGGGGTCAGCTGATCGAGTCGGAAGATGCGGCCCGCGTCCGATCGCCGCGCGGGATCGGCGAGGAGCACGTCCGCGGTCGAGGTCGGGGTGAGCGCGTCCGCGACCAGCAGCGTCGCCTCCGGCAAATTGGAACGCGCCATCGCGAGCCGGACCCGGTCGATGTCGCTGCCGATGACACCCGAGATGCCGTTGGCGCGCACCAGCTCTCGCAACTCCGCCCCGATCGAACAGGTCAGGTCGTGCACCACCGATTCCGGGAACCGCGCCGCGATTTCGGCCGCACGGTGCGCGGCGACCACCGACGCGGTCGCCTGCTGCAGGGCGTCGTCGGTGAGCAGGAGCGCCTCGGCATCGCGCAGCTTCGAGCGGGCGCGCCTACGACACTGCACCGTCTCGATCAGCGCGGCGTCGTGGGGCGCGTATCGGCTGCGTACCTCGGTGATGTCGGCCAGCATCGTCGACGGGGTGAGCTCGAGGCCGGCCACCGTGTCGAGCGCCTTCTCGCCGTGCCGCGACCGCAGGAACGCGACGTCGTCGAGATCGAAGGAGTAGCCCATGGCCTGACGACGGAACCGCCTACTGCGGCTTCGTCCCCGTCACCACGACGTTGTAGAAGAACTTCGGCGGCACGACCTTCCGCAGCACGTTCTCGTCGAGCCAGGTCAGCCGCTTCCAGCCACCGAAGGCAAAGCGGGCCCAGCCCCAGCCGAGCTTCTCCGGCGGCACAGCGGCCTCGAAGGTGCGGACCGGCCAGCCGAGCATCGCGGCGGCCAGTTCCTCGGTGGCGGTGGCCACCTTCTGCGCGCCGGCGGCGCGGGCGATGCCGGCGAGCTCGTCGGGATCGAAGGTGTGGATGTCGACCACGGCCTCGAGCGCGGCCGCACGCGAGGACTCGTCGAGTTCCTCCTGCGGGCGCCGCCACCCCTGCAGCGGACCGAGCTTCGTGACGTTCGTCGTGGCGAACCACGTCGCCCGACTCATCCAGCGCGCGTAGAAGTCACCGATCGTCGACGGCTCACCCGCGAAGATGAACCGCCCGCCGGGCTTGAGGACCCGCAGCACCTCACGCAGCGCCTGCTCGACATCGGGAATGTGGTGCAGCACAGCATGTCCGACGACAAGGTCGAAGGTGTCGTCGTCGTACGGGATCTTCTCCGCGTCGGCGACCCGGCCGTCGACATCGAGACCGAGGTTCTCCGCGTTGCGCAGGGCGACCTTGACCATGCCCGGCGAGAGGTCGGTGACCGACCCCTTCGACGCAACACCCGACTGCATCAGGTTCAGCAGGAAGAAGCCGGTGCCACAACCGAGTTCCATCGCGCGGCCGTACGGTAGGGGCTCGTCGGTGGCCACGGCGTCGAAACGGCCACGCGCGTAGTCGATGCAGCGTTCGTCGAAGCTGATCGACCACTTCTCGTCGTAGGTCTCGGCCTCCCAGTCGTGGTAGAGCACCTGGGCGAGTTTGGTGTCGGTGAGGGCCGCCTTGACCTGTTCCTCGGTGGCGTGCGGATTGGGAGCGGGATCGGTGCCCGGTGTGGCGTCGGTGGTCATGATCGCTTCCTGTGTGCGTGGTGATGGGGTGCTGTGGTCGAGGGGTACGCGGCGACGACGGCTCAGCGGCCGACGAATTCCGCCTTCCCGGGGCCGTTCTCGAGGAACGAAGTCAGACCGATGGCGCGGTCCTCGGTCGCGAACAGCGGGGCGAACAACTGCTCTTCGATCTTGAGCCCGGTGTCGAGGTCGACGCCGAGCCCCTGATCGACGGCCTTCTTGATCGCGGCGAGCGCCACCGAGGCGGCGCCGTCGAACTGTCCGGCCCAGGCGAGCGCGGCGTTGTAGACCTCGTCCGGCGCGACGACCTCGTCGACGAGTCCGATCGCCAGCGCCTCCGCGGCGTCGACGAAGCGGCCGGTGAACATCAGGTCCTTGGCCTTCGACGGCCCGATGAGGCGTGCCAGCCGCTGCGTGCCGCCGCCGCCGGGGATGAGACCGAGCAGGACCTCGGGCAGCCCGAGCTTCGCGTTGTCGCCCGCGATCCGTCGGTCGGCACCCAACGCGACTTCGAGGCCACCGCCGAGCGCGTACCCGGTGATGGCCGCGACGGTCGGCTTCGGGATGGCGGCGATCGCGCCGAGATCGCTCTGCAGGCGACCCGCCACCCGGCTCATCTCGGCGTAGCCGACGTCCCGCATCTCCTTGACGTCCGCGCCGGCCGCCAGGATCTTCGGGCCGCCGTAGACGACGACGGCCTTGATGTCGGCGCGGACCGTGGCCTCCTCGGCCGCGGCGGCCAGTTCGGCCTGCACCTGCCGGCTCAACGCGTTCATCGGCGGCCGGTGCAGCAGGATGGTGCCGACCCCCGGATGAGCGTCGGAGCACTCGAGGGTCACGAACTCAGGCATGGTCGAAGGCTACCGGTAGGTAAGTCCGATCGATGTCCCAGCCCGGCGACCCAGGCCGACGACCCGGCACGCACGACGCGGCCCGGAGTCCGCCGCTCGCCGGCATCGGAGCCATACAGTGGCGGTCATGGCGAAAACGTCGGGTTCCGCAGGTGATCCCATCGAACTCGAGGTCGGCGACCGCACCGTCCGGCTGTCGAGTCCCGACCGCGTCTACTTTCCCGAGCGCGGTGAGACCAAGCGCGATCTCGCCGAGTACTACCTGTCCGTCGGCGACGGGATCGTCCGTGCGCTGCGCGACCGTCCGTGCATGCTGCACCGGTTCCCCAAGGGCGTCAGCGGCAACAAGGTCCACCAGAAGCGCGTCCCCGCCGGCGCGCCGGACTGGCTGGAGACCACCGAGATCTACTTCCCGCGGTACGGCCGCACCGCCGACGAACTGTGTGTCACCGAGTTGGCGTCGGTGATCTGGGCGGTGCAGATGTCGACCGTCGAGTTCCACCCCTGGAACTCACGACGCGACGACCCCGAGTCGCCCGACGAGTGGCGTATCGACCTCGACCCGATGCCCGACTGCACGTTCCCCCGGATCCGGCGGGTGGCGCACGTCGTCGAAGAGGTTCTCGACGAACTGGGTATGCGCGGGTTCCCCAAGACCTCGGGCGGTCGCGGGCTGCACATCTACGTCCGCATCGCGCCGGAGTGGGGCTTCCCACAGGTCCGGCGTGCGGCGCTGGCCTTCGCTCGGGAGGTCGAGCGTCGGGCGCCCGACGACGTGACGACGACCTGGTGGCGCAAGGACCGCGACCCGGCGGCGGTCTTCGTCGACTACAACCAGAACACCCGCGACCACACCATGGCGTCGGCCTACTCCGTGCGTGGCAACGAGCGGGCCACCGTGTCGACGCCGATCACCTGGGCCGAGATCGACGACATCGAACCCGACGACTTCACCATCGCCACCGTGCCGGCCCGGTTCGCCGAACTCGGCGACCTGCACGCGGAGATCGACGACGTCGCGCACCGACTCGACACCCTCATCGACTGGGCCGACCGCGACGACATCGGCACCGACGAGGACGCCGAGATCATCGATATGGATCGGTGACGTCGCGTAACGACCGCAATGCCTTCTCCAGGGCGGCGAACTCAGCGTCGCCGAGATGCTCGCGCCACTCCTCCTGCTGCGCCTCGACCTCGCGCGCAGCTACCTCGCACAGATGAACGCCGCGCTCACTCAGCGTCACCAGCCGGGCGCGACGGTCGGACGGGTCCGGCACCCGGGTCAGGTAGCCAGCCGCCTCGAGTTGGTCGACGATGCCACCCGCGGTCTGCTTGGTGACACCCGCCTGCTCGGCGAGATCGGTCAACCGCATGGGTTCGGGTGCCAGCCGCTGTAGCACCCGGGACTGCGCCGGAGTGATGTCGTCGGCCCCTTCCTCGGCGATCCGTGCCAACACCCGGCGCTCGGTCGCGCGATGGGCGATGAACATCAGGACGGCGATCTGCGGGTCGGACACGACGTTGACTTTAGTACGAAACCCTGACTAATATCAGTCAGGGAACCTGACTATCTGTGCGGCGGGAGCGACCGATGGACACCGACCTCATCTGGCAACGGATCGACGAGCAACGACTCGAACTCGCCGGACTGATCGAGACCCTCACGCCCGAGCAACTCGCCACCCCGTCGCTGTGCGACGCGTGGACGGTGCGCGACGTCGCGGTCCACCTCACCCACTCCCACACCTCACCGGCACGAGCGATGATCGCCGCGTGCCGATACGGATTCCGGTTCAACACGATGATCCGCGAACTCGCGCTGCGCGACGACACCACGGCGGATCAGGCCGCCTCGAAGTTGCGCGCCATGGTCGGTTCGCGTCGGCATCCGATCGGGACGACTCCCATGGCGCCGCTGCTGGATTCGCTCCTGCACGGGCAGGACATCGCGGTCCCGCTCGGACTCGACCGGCCGATGCCGACCGACGCCGCGACGGCGTGCGCAGACTACCTGTGGTCGACGGGTTTCCCGTTCCACGCACGTCGCCGAAACGAGGGACGACGCTACGTGGCCACCGACAGCGACTTCGCGGCCGGGACGGGCGAGGTCGTCGAGGCGCCGATCCGCGACATCGTCATGCTGTTCGGCGGACGGACGAACGCCGCCGGGGCACTGGCGCCCTCAACCTGACAGCGCGTCCGGTCAGAGCGTGATCTCGGGCGGCTGCTGATCGCCGAGAGTCCGGAAGTACTCGTCGGAGCCGGGGAAACCGAGGCCGGCCAGCCCGGCGCCGGGTGTCACGTTCGGCAGGATCGGTTCGATGACACGCTCGGCGTCGAGCAGTTCGTCGATGGTCGAGAACTGCGAGACGTAGTTGAGCTGCGACCACGTGGGCGGCATGAGGAAGTGCTGGCCCGCGGCCCAGGAATCGATCGCGACCCGGGCGTTCACCCACCGGGCGACCTCGGCTTCGGTGGTCTCGGCGTCGGCGTGCTGTCCGTCGGGCATCGCGGCCAGGAAGAACCGGGTGTCGTAGCGTCGCTTCTCGTTCACCGGGGTGATCCAGTGCGCGAGCGGACGCAGCAGATCGGCACGCAGCGTCAGTCCGCGCGCGGTGAGGAACTGCGCGAACGACAACGACTTCTCGACGAGGCGTTGCCGATCCTCGGCCAGTCCCTCCGGGTCGGCGAAGGCGCCGTCGGCATCGGTCGCGAGCAGGACGCCGCACTCTTCGAACGTCTCGCGGACGGCCGCGCACACCAGGGCCTGGGCGATCTCGGCGTCGCTGCCGAATTGCCCGGCCCACCAGGTGGCCTCGGGACCCGTCCACGCCAGGTCGGCGTCGGCGTCCCGCTTGTCGACGCCGCCGCCCGGGAACACCGTCATTCCCCCCGCGAAGGCCATCTGCTTGACGCGGCGTTGCAGGAAGACCTCGATGCCGTCGGCAGCGTCGCGGACGAGCACGACGGTCGCGGCATCCCGCAACGGTGCGGACACGATGTCCGGGCCCTGCTGCTGTGTCGACGTCATTCAGTTACCTCCTGCTGCTCGACGGTGGCCACCCGCACGGCGCCGGCGCCGCGCGAAGTACCGGCCGTCGACCTTGTCCAGAACGATCTGCTGGCGGAAGGCGGCGGTGAGGTTCTCACTCGTGAGTACCTCCTCGAGCAGCCCCTGGGCCACCACGCCACCCTCGGACAGGATCATCGCATGTGTGAAACCTTCGGGGATCTCCTCGACGTGGTGGGTGATCAGCACGATGGCCGGGGCGTCGGGGTCGGCGGCGAGACGCGCGAGACGATCGACGAGTTCTTCGCGGCCACCCAGGTCGAGCCCGGCGGCCGGTTCGTCGAGCAAGAGCAGTTCGGGGTCGGTCATCAGCGCGCGCGAGATCACGACACGCTTGCGCTCGCCCTCGGACAGCGTGCCGAAGCGACGGTCCGCGAGGTGCTCGGCACCCATCGATTCCAGCGATTCGACGGCCTGCGCACGGTCCACGGCGTCGTAGCTCTCGCGCCACCGCCCCAGGACCGCATATCCCGCCGAGATGACGACGTCGCTGACGATCTCCTCTGGCGGCACTCGATCGACCAGCGACGGGCTCGAGACCCCGATCCGGGTCGACAGCTCGCGGATCTCGACCCGGCCGAGCTTCTCGTTGAGCACGAAGGCGGTGCCCGACGTCGGGTGGATCTCCGCCCCGGCCAGTCGGATCAGTGTCGTCTTGCCCGCGCCGTTGGGTCCGATGATCACCCAGCGTTCGTCCAGTTCCACCTGCCACGACAGCGGGCCGACGAGAGTCTTGCCGCCCCGGACGACGGCGACGTCGCGAAAATCGATCAGGAGGTCGGGATCGGATTCGGTCACTCCCCCATCCTGCACCACGAGGGAATGGTCGACCCGTTCGACTCACGGCAGACCGGACGGCGGGAATAGTCCGGGGCGTCGGCCGCATTGAACATCGTCGTGACCCCTTCGAACCTCCCCTTGTCGATCCTGGATCTCGCGCAGATCGGTCGTGACGAGACTGCCGCGCAAAGCCTGTCCGCCAGTGTCGATCTCGCACAGAACGCGGAGAAGTGGGGCTACCGCCGGATCTGGTACGCCGAGCACCACAACATGTCGGCCATCGCGTCGTCGGCACCGGCGGTGCTCATCGCACACATCGCCGCGCACACCTCGACCATCCGTCTCGGCGCCGGCGGCGTGATGCTGCCGAACCATTCCCCGCTGACCATCGCCGAGCAGTTCGGCACACTCGCCGAACTCCATCCCGGGCGCATCGACCTCGGGCTCGGCCGGGCCCCCGGCAGCGATCAGCAGACCTTCGCGGCCCTGCGCCGCACCCACGCCTCCGCGGAGCGGTTCCCGCACGACGTCCTGGAGCTGCAGGCCTTCCTCGGCGACGAGTCGCGTGTCGAAGGCGTCCGCGCGACCCCGGGGGCGGGCACCCACGTGCCGCTCTACATCCTCGGCTCGTCGCTGTTCGGCGCGCAGCTCGCCGCGGCCCTCGGACTTCCGTACGCCTTCGCCTCCCACTTCGCGCCGCAGGCGCTCACCGAGGCCGTGGCGTTGTACCGCCGCGAGTTCCGGCCGTCAGAGGTCCTCGCCGAGCCCTACGTCATCGCGGGTGTCGGAGCGATCGCCGACGAGGACGCCGACCGTGCGCAGACGCAGCTGCAGATCGCGAAACGTCAACGCGTGTCGCTGCTCTACGGCCGCGGCCGGACCTTCACCGACGAGGAAGCCGACGCCATCCTCTCGATGCCGCAGGGACGCCAAATCGACGAGATGCTGACGTACTCGGGCGTCGGGACGCCGGGCGACGTGCGCGACTACCTCTCGTGGTTCGCCGGACACGCCGACGCCGACGAGCTGATCGTCGCATCGCTGGCGCCCGATCGTGACGTGTGGCTGGGCACCTTCGGCCACCTCGCGCCGGTGAACTCACCGGTTGCCGCCGGCTAGGCGGGATTCGAAGGCCGACCGTCAGGCCAGCCGGAAGTCCTCGAAGTCGAACCCGGGCACGACGATACAGCTGACGAGCGACGGCTCGTCCCCGGCGGGCCGGGCACGCTGCCACACGCCCGGCGGCACGAGCGCTTGCGGGTGCTCACCGGATTCGATGTCGGGCCCGACCAGAATCGTGGTGGGGTCACCGGGGGCATCGGCGTCCCCGCCGAGATCGAGTTCGACCGGCGCTCCTCGATGGTGCAGCCACAGTTCGGCGCCGCGTACCGTGTGCCACGCCGACTCGTCGCCCGGCATGAGGACGAAGTAGATCGCCGTGCCGGCGGCACGGTCGCCGGTATAGCCGTCGGCAAGCGACGCCGACGGCACGACGACGTCGCTCCGCCACGTCTCCCGGAACCAGCCGCCTTCCGGATGGGCTTGCAGATCAAGAGCTTTCACCCATTCCGGCGGTACCGCAGCGCTCACGTGTCCTCCTGGGCCCGGATGACCTCGGCGACGACGGTCACCGAACCGGGCGCGATCTCGGTGAACCCGGCGTCTCGAACGGCCACCGCCCTCCCGGCGGCATCGGCGGAGAGCAGTTCTCGCCACCGCCCGGGCGTGGCCTGACGGACCGCGAGCGGGCAGTCGTCCCGACGCCACGCGATCGCGTCGTCCGCGGTGAGGAGCTTGGCCGCCAGCATCGACGCGTGACCGACCTGTGCGGCCAGTTTGCCGACGGTCATCGGCAGGTCGGGGTTCGTCCACAGCACGACGCCCGAGACAGGCGGCTGCTCGGGCAGCTCTCCCTCGACCTCGGTCCCACCGATCTGCAACTTCGCGACACGACGGTCGAGGTCACCCACGCGGCCGGGCACAAACGCCCGCGCCGACGCCCCGCCCTCGGTGGCGGTCACACCCCAGACCTCCTGCGCGGCAGCCCATTGCGCGCCACGCGCGCGCCGGGCGATCTTGCGGATCCGTGCGTCGCACCAGGCGTCCATCGCCGCCGACCACGGACCGTCGCCCGCACTTCGTTCGTCGAGGCACACCAACGCCACCGCTCGCGCCGCCGCGGTCAGCAGTTCGGTGCGGTCGGGCGGATCGTTCTTCTCGATGCGGAGCACCATCGCCATCGCCAGGACGTCGGCGGGGTCCGACGGGTCGTCGCCGCCTCCGACGTATGCGACCAGCCGCCGATGATCGGCCGCGATCGCTTCCGGATCGACCTGCGGAGAGACCGTGCGCTCGGATTCCATGGAGCGGTGCGAGGTCAGCCCAGGGGTACCCGGCGATAGACGCCGTCGGCGGCGTCGGCCGCCTCGATCTCGTCGCGGGAGACGCCCAGGATGAACAGGACCCCGTCGAGAAACGGGTGATTCAGCGTGGCGTCGGCGACCTCGCGCAGTGCAGGCTTCGCGTTGAAGGCGATTCCCAGCCCGGCGACGCTGAGCATGTCGATGTCGTTGGCGCCGTCGCCCACCGCGATCGTCTGCTCCATCGGCACCCCGACCTGATCGGCGAACGACCGCAGCGCGTGCGCCTTGCCCATCCGGTCGACGACCTCGCCGACGACCCGGCCGGTCAGCTTCCCGTCGACGATCTCCAGGGTGTTGGCCCGGACGAAGTCGAGTTCGAGTTCGTGCGCGAGTCCGTCGATGACCTGACGGAAACCGCCGGACACGAGACCGCAGTGGAATCCGAGACGGTGCAGCGTACGGATCGTCGTCCGGGCACCGGGGGTCAGTTCGAGTGACTTGGCGACATCGTCGAGAACACTCGCGTCGAGTCCGGCCAGGGCCTTGACGCGTTCGTGAAGGGACTGCGCGAAATCGAGTTCACCTCGCATCGCCGCCTCGGTCACCGCGGCGACCTCGGCTTCGCGGCCCGCGTGCGCGGCGAGCATCTCGATCACCTCGCCCTGGATGAGGGTCGAGTCGACGTCGAAGACGATCAGGCGCTTGGCGCGCCGAGCGAGTCCGCCGCGCTCCACGGCGATGTCGACCGAATGCTTCGCAGCAACCTCGGCGAGGCCTTTGCGGAGGGCGGCGTCGGCGGCGACACCACCCCGGCCGGCAACGCTGACCATGAGTTCGAGGCCGGTGAGCGGGTAGTCGGCGATTCCGCGGATCGAGTCGATGTTGCCGCCCTGGCTCGCCAGTTTCGCCGCGACGGCGCTGAACGCGGTGGCGGTGACCGGGCTGCCGAGGATGACGACGGCATGCGACGACGGCGAACGGCTACCGGGATCGACCCCGATCTCCACCCGGACGTCGAAACCGATGGACGCCATCGCCTGTTCGACGACTTCCTGCAGCGCCTCGGGGTCGCCGGTGGAGGACACCAGCACGCCGAGGGTCAGCTGTCCGCGGATGACCACCTGCTCGACGTCGAGCAGTGCAACGGCCTGACCGGCCAGGGCACCCATGAGAACAGAGGTGACACCTGGCCGGTCGGGACCGGTGACAGTGACCAGGACGGTCGTACCGGAACTGGCTGTCGAGTCCTTGCTCACCGGGTCAGCGCGGGTCGGGATCCGGGGATCCCTCGTGCGTTCCCACGGTGAACGGCTCGCGACGAGCCTCTTCCATCTGACGGTCCTTGCCCGCGGCGTGACCCGGGCCGACGTGTGCCTCGGCACGCATGCGGTCGATCATGTGCGGGTAGTGCAGCTCGAACGCCGGTCGCTCCGACCGGATGCGGGGCAGCTCGGTGAAGTTGTGGCGCGGCGGCGGGCAGGAGGTGGCCCACTCGAGCGAGTTGCCGAAGCCCCACGGGTCGTCGACGGTCACGACCTCGCCGTAGCGGTAGCTGCGGAAGACGTTCCACAGGAACGGCAGGGTCGACAGGCCGAGGATGAACGCGCCCACGGTCGAGATCATGTTCAGCGTCGTGAAGCCGTCCGACGGGAGGTAGTCGGCGTAGCGACGCGGCATGCCCTCGTTGCCCAGCCAGTGCTGCACCAGGAAGGTCATGTGGAAGCCGATGAACGTCAGCCAGAAGTGGATCTTGCCGAGTCGCTCGTCGAGCATGCGCCCGGTCATCTTCGGGAACCAGAAGTAGATGCCGGCGTAGGTGGCGAACACGATGGTGCCGAAGAGCACGTAGTGGAAGTGCGCGACGACGAAGTAGCTGTCGGACAGGTGGAAGTCCAGCGGCGGGCTCGCGAGCAGCACACCGGTCAGACCACCGAAGAGGAACGTCACGATGAAGCCGACCGAGAACAGCATCGGGGATTCGAACGTGATGTGACCGCGCCACATCGTTCCGATCCAGTTGAAGAACTTCACGCCGGTGGGCACCGCGATCAGGAACGTCATGAAGGCGAAGAACGGGAGCAGCACGGCGCCGGTGACGTACATGTGGTGGGCCCACACCGCGGCCGACAGGGCGGCGATGGCGAGCGTGGCGTAGATCAGACCGGAGTAGCCGAAGATCGGCTTCCGCGAGAAGACCGGGAAGACCTCGGACACGATGCCGAAGAACGGCAGGGCGATGACGTACACCTCGGGATGTCCGAAGAACCAGAACAGGTGCTGCCACAGGATGACGCCGCCGTTGGCCGGGTCGTAGATGTGGGCACCGAACTGGCGGTCGACCTCGAGACCCATCAGCGCCGCGGTCAGCAGCGGGAAGATGAGGAGGATCAGCACGCTGGTCACCAGGATGTTCCAGGTGAAGATCGGCATGCGGAACATCGTCATGCCGGGTGCACGGAGACAGATCACGGTGGTGACCATGTTGACGCCACCGAGGATGGTGCCGAGACCCGAGACGGCCAGACCCATGATCCACAGGTCGGCGCCGATGCCGGGGCTGTGCACGGCGTCGGTCAGCGGCGTGTACGCGGTCCAGCCGAAGTCGGCGGCGCCACCGGGCGTGATGAAGCCGGCGACGGCGATGGTCGAACCGAAGACGAACAGCCAGAAGCCGAGTGCGTTGAG
This sequence comes from Gordonia sp. NPDC057258, assembly GCF_042668985.1. Taxonomy (NCBI): domain Bacteria; kingdom Bacillati; phylum Actinomycetota; class Actinomycetes; order Mycobacteriales; family Gordoniaceae; genus Gordonia; species Gordonia sp. NPDC057258. The sequence goes on along the minus strand of NZ_JBHUXZ010000029.1, from coordinate 29,866 downwards.
TCGCGGGAAGGCGACGTCGGGCGAACCGATCTGCAGCGGCAACACGAAGTTGGCGAAGCCGATCACGATCGGCGTCGCGTACATCAGCAGCATCACGGTGCCGTGCATCGTGAAGAGCTGGTTGAACTGCTCGGTGGACAGGAACTGCATGCCCGGCATCGCGAGCTCGCCACGCATCAGCAGGGCCATGAGGCCGCCGATGAGGAAGAACGCGAAGCAGGCGGTGATGTACATCATGCCGATCAACTTGTGATCGGTCGTCGTCAGCAGCTTGTAGATGAACGAACCCTTGGGCTGATAGCGCTCCGGGAACGGACGCACTGGAGCCACTTGCGTGGTGGGTTGGTCTACCGCGGTCACAGATCCTCCTCTTGCCCGAACCCGACGCCGAACCCCTTCGGCCGTCGGTCGGCACATGAACAAACCGAGCGCTGGTTACTGATCCTAAACCCTCACCGGTGCCCGGGCCGAGCGGGTCCTACGATCTGTCGTATTCGATGTCGGAGCCACCGGATCGGCAGTGCTCATCGGCGGTTTCTTCGACGACGCGCCAGGCTCTCGGAGCACCCCTCCGATCACCGGCGTCCGGCGCCCGGGAGTGCGCATCCGAGCCTACTCCGGGTGCCTCGGGACCGGTGCTAGGTTGGGCGGGTGCAACGGAGGGTCACGGTCGCGAACGAGGCCGCCAGAAGTGTCGAGGCAGCCACCGGCGAGACCCGGTGCTCACTCGTCCGACGCATCGGCCTGGCGACCACGATCGGGTTGACCGTGGTCGCGCTGGCCGCCTGTTCGGCCGAGGAGCCGCTGACGACTCCGGACGGCTCCCCCATCTCCACCGTGACGACACGGGTGGCGGAGGTGAACATCGTCTCGGCCGACCGTGATTACGCGAAGACCTGCCTCGCACCCACCGCGCCGGATCCGGATGAGGCCGACGTCGAACGCATCGTCGTGACCGACCCCGCTGTTCTCGACGCGCTGTGCGCCCTCGGGCTCGGCCCCGAGGTCGTCGCGGTGGCTGCCGAGCCCGGTTCCGTGCCCGAGTATCTCGGTCCCCAGCTGACCTCGGTCCCGGCCATCGGACCGATGCCCGACGCCGCGGCGGTCGCCGACGCCGACGCCGGACTCGTCCTCACCACCGCCGACACCGCGGACTCCGCCCGCGCGTTCCCCGGTGTCCGCACCGTCACCATCCCGGCCGACGGCACCTGGCAAGAGCAGTTCCAGGCCGTCGCCGACGCCGTGAACCGCAGCGGGTCGGGTCGGACGCGTCTCGCCGAGTACACGACCGAGGCCACCAAGACCGGCCGGCGGATGGACGCCTCGCACACCCAGGTGTCGCTGGTGCGCTTCGGCGACGACTCCGAGACCATCGCCGGGATGAACACCTTCGCCGGCCAGGTGCTCGGGGACATCGGCGTCCAGCGGCCCGGCCCGCAGCGCGTGCCCGACTCCTTCGCCGTCACCGACGAGAACTTCCGCGACGCCGACGCCGACCTCATCTATGTGAGCTTCGAAGGCGAGGAAGGCCTCGCCCACGGGGAAGAGGTCCTGCTCAGCGACGAATGGCTCAGCCTCGGGGCGCCCGTCTGGAAGCGCGTCCTCGCCGTCGACGACGACGTCTGGTACGAGTCCTCGGGACTCGCCGCGGCCTGGCTGGTCCTCAACGACGTCAAGGGCTCACTCGACGGCAACTCCTGACGGTCTCCGATCGGCAGGTGTCGCAATTCGTTGCCCCAGGCGCAACGATGCGCTACATCTGCCGGGTGCCGTTTCGGTCACTTCCGATCACCGACGTCCAAACCCTCGCCGGGGCGACGTCGACACATCAGGATCGGCGCATGAGTGTCACCGACGAATGCCTCGAGAACAACGCCGAATACGCCAAGACCTTCACCGGGCCGTTGCCCCTGCCGCCGGCCAAGCACGTCGCGGTGGTGGCCTGTATGGACGCCCGCCTCGACGTCTACCGCATCCTCGGATTGAACGAGGGCGAGGCCCACGTGATCCGCAACGCCGGCGGGGTGGTGACCGACGACGAGATCCGCTCCCTGGCCATCAGTCAGCGACTGCTCGGCACCACCGAGATCATCCTCATCCACCACACCGACTGCGGCATGCTGACGTTCACCGACGACGACTTCAAGCGCCAGATCCAGGACGAGATCGGGCAGAAGCCCGCGTGGTCGGCGGAGGCGTTCGCCGATCTCGACGAGGACGTCCGCCAATCGATCACCCGGATCCAGAACAGCCCGTTCGTCACCAAGACCACGTCGTTGCGCGGGTTCGTCTTCGACGTCGCGACCGGACTCCTGCGCGAGGTGTCCTGACCCGGGTTACCCGACCTTCCTACGAGTCGCCGCCCTCGGAGCGCTGGACCGCTTCGGGGGCGTTCTCGCGCGTGGCCATCCCGCCCTCGCGTCCGTGGTCCTGCGGGCCGGGCGGATCCTTCTCGACTTCGGTGTCCGGACCCTTGCCGGTATCCCTGTCCCCCGAGGTCGCGGAGCTCTCGGACTGTCCCATCGGTACCTCCTACGATCTTCCGGCCGGTCTGCCGGGCGACGATCGTCGATACCCGGCTCCCCGAACGGGCAAACCACTGTCGGGTGGTCTCGCGCACCGTCCGCCGTCGACGACTGGTGTCGGAGCCCGTCGCTAAACTGGCCGACGATCCTCCATGCCACATGATGCGCCGTCCAGCGGGCAGCCTGCCACCGACTCTGCCCCGAAGCCCAGCCCCGCCGAGCCCCTGCACGCCCTGTGGCGACCGGGCGTCGGCCTGGCGGTGTGGGTCGACGGGGACCCGTCCGATCTCGCCGCGCCACTTCGCGACCTACTCGACGGCCGTCGCTTCCGCAGCGAGATCCCCGTCGTCGACGCCGACGGCCACCGACGTTTCGTCCGCGCCGCGACGTTGGGCATGACGTCGGCGATCACGCTCCTCGACGCGTCGCGATCCATCGCGGTGACCGGCGATGTCCGCTGGTATCGATATCTCCTCGACGGTGTGCGGGCCTTCGTGCGGTCGGGCACCGTGGCGCCGTCGGTCCAGCAGGTGGCCGGCGAGTGGATGGTGCGCTGGGTCGTCGTCGCGACGCCGACGTGGCGCAGCTGGCATGCCGTCGTCGTGGGAAGCGCGCCGGATGCGCTGCTGCACAACGGGTCCGCACCCGCCCTGGACGACTTCCTCGCCGAACTCGTCGACCACGAATGCCGTTCCGCCATCGCGCGTTCCGCCGTCCGCCTCGGCGAACCACGGCCCGCGTCACCCATCGTGCGGGCACTGCTCCCCGACGCCGATCCCCGCCCGCCCAGCTCACCGGAACGTCTCGCCGCCGCCGCGGGTGGCTGGTCGCGGTGGAACGCCGGCGCTCCGCGCGACGATCGTTCGCTCATCTTCCGGCTGCACGAACCCGAGTACGACGACCTCGCCGACGCTCAGTGGGCCGACGCATGGGACGACGACACGGTCGACCCGCCGAGCCGCGCCGAAGTGGCCGAGACCTCGCGGTGGCGACTGCAGGTCTGTCGTCGGAGCATCGATGGACAAGTCGAACCCGTCGCACCGCACCGCCTCGACGCCCACGAACTCGACGAACTGACGACCGAATTGGCCACGGCAGTCCGTGAATTCCCCGAACTGGGCCGCGCCGACCCCGATCGGGGCTCCCTCGACTTCCTGCTGCCGACCGCGATCGCGGAGGAACTCTTCGCCACGGGCGCGGCGGCGCTCGGGGCCGTCGGCATACCGGTTCTGTTGCCGAGGACGATCGCCGAGGTCCGTCCGAGCCTGACGCTGCGCGCGCTCGCCCCGCCCGGCGGCGGGGCACCGGCAGCCATGGTCGGCCTGCGGGAGATCCGGGAATTCGAGTGGCGTCTCGCCCTCGGCGACACACCCGACGCGATCACGCTCACCGATGCCGACCTCGACGAATTGTCCGGCCAGAAGGGCGATCTCGTCCGCGTGCGCGGGGTGTGGATGCGCGCCGAGGGCGCCGCGCTGACCCGGGCAGCCACGTTCGTCGCCACCCAGCGCGCGCTGGCCGCGGCCGAACCGCCGAGCGACTTCGGCGAGCTGTTCAACCTCGTCACCGGCGAGTCGGACCGTCTACCCGTACCGGTGTCACGGGTCGAAGGCCTCTCCTGGCTCGACGACGTCGCCGACACCGGCGTCCTTCGTCCAGAATCCGTCGCGCCACCGACGGGGTTGACCGCCACCCTGCGTCCCTACCAGCAGCGCGGCCTGGACTGGCTCGCCCATCTGTCGACCCTCGGCGTGGGCGGCGTGCTGGCCGACGACATGGGCCTGGGCAAGACCCTGCAGGTCATCGCACTCGAATGCCACGAGCGTAGCGGTCCGTCCGCGTCGCCTGCCGATGATCCTCGAAAGCCGACGCTCGTCGTCTGCCCGATGTCCCTGGTGGGCAACTGGGCGCGGGAATTCGCCCGGTTCGCGCCCGCGCTCCGCGTGGCGATCCACCACGGGCCCTCTCGCGAGTCCGGGGCGGCGTTCGCGGGCATCCGCGACTCCGTCGACATCGTGGTCACCACCTTCGCGATCGCGGCGCGCGACCACGAGTTGCTGTCCTCGCAACCCTGGCATCGGATCGTGGTCGACGAGGCCCAGCACCTCAAGAACGTGAACACCATTGCGGCCAAGGCGGTTCGGACGGTCCCCGCCGGCCATCGCCTCGCTCTCACCGGCACCCCGGTCGAGAACCGCCTGGAGGATCTCCGCGCCGTCATCGACCTGGTCAACCCTGGACTACTCGGCTCCGCGTCGGTCTTCCGTGCACGCTACGCCGAACCGATCGAACGGGATCGTGACCCGGCCGCCCTCCGACGGTTGTCCGCGATCACCCGGCCGTTCATCCTGCGCCGCGAGAAGACCGATCCGGCGATCGCCGCCGACCTCCCGGAGAAGGCGGACTTCGCCGTCCGGGCCAACCTCACCGTCGAGCAGGCGGCGCTGTACCGCGCGGTGATCGACGAACTGATGACGGCACTGCGCGACAAGCAGCAGCGCACACTACGACGCCGCAACGTACTGGCCGCACTGACCCGCCTCAAGCAGGTGTGCAATCACCCCGCGCACTATCTCGCCGACGGCACCGACCTCGTCCGCGACGGCGAACACCGCTCCGGCAAGGTCGAACTGCTGGCCGACATCGTCTCCACCGTCGCCGAGGAGGGCGACCGCGCATTGGTCTTCACCCAGTTCGCCGCCTTCGGTGACATGCTGTCGTCGTGGTTGTCCGCGGAGTTCGGCAGCGAGATCCCGCTCCTGCACGGCGGTCTGGGTCGCACCGAGCGCGACCGCCTGGTCGCCGACTTCCAGTCCGACGACGGGCCGCCGGTCCTGCTGGCGACGCTGAAAGCCGGCGGCACCGGGCTCAACCTGACCGCGGCCAACAACGTCATCCATGTCGATCGGTGGTGGAACCCGGCTGTCGAGGACCAGGCCACCGACCGCGCCTACCGGATCGGCCAGGACCAGAAGGTGTCGGTGCATCGGTTCGTCTGTGTCGGCACCATCGAGGAGCGCATCGACGACATGATCGCCAAGAAACGTGAGCTGTCCCGGCTGACGGTCGCGGCCGGCGAGAACTGGGTGTCCGACCTCGCCGACGACGAACTCTTCGAACTCATCCGGCTGCGCGACGAGGCGGTCAGCGAATGACGGTGCGCAAGAAGGGCACGCAACGACGCGGTGAGCGCGGCACGATCGCGGTCCGCGGCTATGGCCTCACCTCATGGTCACGCGCCTTCGTCGATGTCGTCGAGGGACGCGGCGCCGACGGCGAATCGGTCGCCGACAGCCGTCGTATCACCAAGGCGCGCAGGTATTTCCGCGATCGGCATCTGCGCGGCCTGCGGATCGACGCCGGCCGGGTGACCGCCTCGGTGGAGGGCACCCAGCTCGAGCCGTTCGACGTCATCCTGACCACCCGCACGGTCGACACACCGACACTTGCGAACCTTCTCCGCGAGTGCAACGCTGTCGATGAACTCATGCTGCTCACCCGCGGCGAACAGCCGCCGGCGCTGGGTGAGCTGCTGGTGCCCACGGAGTCCGCCGACGTCGAGACCGACTGCACGTGCCCCGACGAGGCGCCGCGGTGCATCCATGCTCTCGTCACCTGTTACGAGGTGGCAGCCGAGATCGACCGCACCCCGTTGACCCTGCTGACCGTGATGGGCACCGACCTGCGAGCGCTGCTGGCCGAGATCGACTCTCGCCCACCGGATTCACGGACCTCCGACGACGGCGGGTCAGCAACCTCACTGCAGGTCGACGACTACTACGGCACCGCCTCGACGTTGCCTCCGCTGCCGTCGCCGTCGCGGATGAACCCGCTGACCGCGCTCGACGGCGGCGAACTACGGGCGGCGTTGCGCGCCACCGGCGTCGCGCCCGCCGACATCGCCGAGGCGATCGACGAGCTCGGCGACCTCTACGACCGTCTCACCGCCGGCGGTTCGTAGCGCCAATGCGCATATAGCACGCATTGACGCTACGAAATCCTCGGTGGGACTAGAAGTCCCAGTCCTCGTCCTCGGTGTTGACGGCCTTGCCGATGACGTAGGAACTGCCCGACCCGGAGAAGAAGTCGTGGTTCTCGTCGGCGTTGGGCGACAGTGCCGACAGGATCGCCGGGTTCACGTCGGTCTCGTCGCGCGGGAACATCGCCTCGTAGCCCAGATTCATCAGGGCCTTGTTCGCGTTGTAGCGCAGGAACTTCTTGACGTCCTCGCTCAGCCCGACCTCGTCGTACAGAGCCTCGGTGTAGTCACTCTCGTTGTCGTAGAGCTCGAACAGCAACTCGAAGGTGTAGTCCTTGAGCTCCTGACGACGCTCCGGGGTCTCGACCTCGAGTCCGCGCTGATACTTGTAGCCGATGTAGTACCCGTGCACCGCTTCGTCGCGGATGATCAGGCGGATCAGGTCGGCGGTGTTGGTGAGCTTCGCGCGGCTCGACCAGTACATCGGCAGATAGAAGCCGGAGTAGAACAGGAACGACTCGAGCAGCGTCGAGGCGACCTTGCGCTTCAGCGGGTCGTCGCCACGGTAGTAGTCCATGACGATCTGCGCCTTGCGCTGCAGCTGCTCGTTCTCCTCCGACCAGCGGAACGCCTCGTCGATCTCCTTGGTGGAGCACAGTGTCGAGAAGATCGAGCTGTAGCTCTTGGCGTGCACCGACTCCATGAAGGCGATGTTGGTGAGCACCGCCTCCTCGTGCGGAGTGGTGGCGTCCGGGATCAGCGACACCGCGCCGACCGTGCCCTGGATGGTGTCGAGCAGGGTGAGACCGGTGAACACCCGCATGGTGAGCTGCTTCTCGTACTCGGTGAGCGTGCCCCACGACGGGATGTCGTTGGACACCGGCACCTTCTCGGGCAACCAGAAGTTGCCGGTGAGGCGATCCCACACCTCGGCATCCTTCTCATCGGGCACACGGTTCCAGTTGATCGCCGAGACCCGGCTGACCAGCTTGAGCTTCTCAGACATGGCAGGTGTCGCTTTCTTCAATCATCGGGTTTGGCTACATCGTCGATGCAGTACTGACACGTGCTCTTGAACACGCCTTTGTTTGTGTGGTGCCTGGTGTGGGCGTTCCGTTTACTCGAGGGCATGGGACGCCCCCTCCGAGCCTCGGACATCTTGCGGCGTGTCTCCTCGCTCGCGCGCCGCCCGAAGTTCGGATTTCCCTCGCCCTTTCGCTGCTCCGACAGTCGAGCACGAGCTTCCTCCGACATGACGTGCCCGTAGCTGGGGTGAGCAGGTCCGAACTTCCCGAAGTTCGGATTTGCTTCTCCGGTGGTAGAGCCTCTGCGCTGGACCGACCACTTCTCACGCTGTTCATCAGAGTGCTTGAGACCGAAAAACGGATTGTCATCCGCAAACCGGCTCAGCCCCTTCCGTCCAGTGGAGCGAACCCGAGCCGCTTCTCGCATCTCCTCGGTCCAAACCACCCCGGTAGGACCCAGTCCGCCCTCTGCCAGGTTCAGCAGCGGTTGGCCGTCGCGCTTGAGGTAGGCGATCCAAGCGATCTCGGCCTCTCCCAGCTCGTTGAGTCCTTCGACGAACTGCAACTCGTCCGCCAAAACGTTGTCGCGATCTTGCAATCGGAGCCAGTCATAGAACGGCGTTTTTCTTCCGGCCGCCGCGACTTTGAAGTGTTGCCGCAGCCGCTGCTGCCCAGTTTTTGTGGTGAGCCCGATGTAACGGTAGTCATACGCGGCCCGCAACCGAACCCCGTAGATCACGCCGCCTGTGGCCGGAACCCTGTTCGTATGCAATGGTTCACACTCAACAGGTCACAACATGCAGCTGACGCAATTTTCCACCTCGGTCCCCTCGAGCGCGATCTGGCGCAGGCGGATGTAGTAGAGCGTCTTGATGCCCTTGCGCCATGCGTAGATCTGCGCCTTGTTGACGTCGCGCGTGGTGGCGGTGTCCTTGAAGAAGAGAGTCAGGCTGAGGCCCTGGTCGACGTGCTGCGTGGCCGCGGCATAGGTGTCGATGATCTTCTCGTACCCGATCTCGTACGCATCCTGGTAGTACTCCAGGTTGTCGTTCGTCATGTAGGGCGCCGGGTAGTAGACGCGGCCGATCTTGCCTTCCTTGCGGATCTCGATCTTGGCGGCGACCGGGTGGATCGAACTGGTCGAGTGGTTGATGTAGCTGATCGAGCCGGTCGGCGGGACGGCCTGCAGGTTCTGGTTGTAGATGCCGTCACGCTGGACGGCGGCCTTCAGCTCACGCCAGTCATCCTGGGTCGGGATGGCGATCCCGGCCTGCCCGAACAGGTCTCGCACCTTCTGGGTCGCCGGCTCCCACACCTTCTCGGTGTACTTGTCGAAGAACTCACCGCTCGCGTACTTCGACTTCTCGAAGCCGGTGAACGCCCGGCCGCGCTCCGCGGCGATCCGGTTCGACGCGCGCAGCGCGTGATAAAGCACCGTGTAGAAGTAGATGTTCGTGAAGTCGATGCCTTCTTCGCTGCCGTAGAAGACCCGCTCACGCGCCAGGTATCCGTGCAGGTTCATCTGCCCCAGGCCGATGGCGTGAGACTGGTTGTTGCCGTGCTCGATCGAGGGCACCGACGTGATCGTGGTCTGGTCGCTCACCGCGGTGAGGCCGCGGATCGCGGTCTCGATGGTCTGGCCGATGTCGGGCGAATCCATCGTCTTGGCGATGTTCAGCGAACCCAGGTTGCACGAGATGTCCTTGCCCACTTCGGCATACGACAGGTCGTCGTTGAAGGTCGACGGCGTCGACACCTGCAGGATCTCCGAGCACAGGTTGGAATGCGTGATCTTGCCGTCGATCGGGTTGGCCCGGTTCACCGTGTCCTCGAACATGATGTACGGGTATCCCGACTCGAACTGCAGCTCGGCGAGGGTCTGGAAGAACTCGCGCGCCTTGATCTTGGTCTTGCGGATGCGACGGTCCTCGACCATCTCGTGGTACTTGTCCGTCACGTTGACGTCCGCGAACGGTACGCCGTAGACACGTTCGACGTCGTACGGACTGAACAGGTACATGTCGTCGTTGGCCTTGGCCAGCTCGAACGTGATGTCCGGGATGACCACACCGAGCGACAGGGTCTTGATACGGATCTTCTCGTCCGCGTTCTCGCGCTTGGTGTCGAGGAAGCGGTAGATGTCGGGGTGGTGTGCGTGCAGGTACACCGCGCCCGCGCCCTGCCGGGCACCGAGCTGGTTGGCGTAGGAGAAGGAGTCCTCGAGCAGCTTCATGATCGGGATGACCCCCGAACTCTGGTTCTCGATCTTCTTGATCGGCGCACCGTGCTCACGGATGTTGCTGAGCAGCAAGGCAACTCCGCCGCCACGCTTGGAGAGCTGCAAGGCCGAATTGATCGACCGGCCGATCGACTCCATGTTGTCCTCGATACGCAGCAGGAAGCACGAGACGGGTTCGCCGCGCTGCTTCTTGCCGGAGTTGAGGAAGGTCGGCGTCGCCGGCTGGAACCGGCCCTCGATGATCTCGTCGGTGAGGTTGCGCGCGAGGGCCGTGTCGCCGTCGGCCAGGGTCAGCGCCACCATGCACACGCGATCCTCGAAACGCTCCAGGTACCGCTTGCCGTCGAACGTCTTGAGCGTGTAGCTCGTGTAGTACTTGAACGCCCCGAGGAAGGTCGGGAAACGGAACTTCTTGCTGTAGGCGTGCCCGAAGAGGCTCTTGACGAACTCGCGGTCGTACTTCGCGAGAACCTCGGGCTCGTAGTAGTTCTCCTCGACGAGGTAGTCGAGCTTCTCGTCGAGATCGTGGAAGAAGACCGTGTTCTGGTTGACGTGCTGCAGGAAGTACTGGTTCGCGGCTTCGCGATCCTTGTCGAACTGGATCTTGCCGTCGGCGTCGTACAGGTTGAGCATCGCATTGAGAGCGTGGTAGTCGAGCTCGCCCGGGTCGTGTCCCGAGGGCCCGGGGTGCACGCCCGACTTGCTGGCTGAAGTGGTGTCCGAGACGGCGGCGGTGGGCGACACGACAGATGACTCCTGCGGGTAGTGGTGGCTGTTACCGAGGGCCGGTGCGGCCAGAGTATGGGAGGGGTACGACAAAGCCTGATCGAGCGGAATCCGCAGTTCAGGCGGGCGAGGCGCTGAGCGACACGCTCGCCGCGAACGCCGGACTCTGGGCGAATTCGGCGAGTCCCGCGCGGACGCGGTCGACATCGTCGGAGGTGCCCATCAATTCGAATCGGTAGAGGTAGGGAACGCCGCACTTGCGTGCGATGACGTCGCCGGCATAACAGAACTCCTCGCCGAAGTTCGTGTTACCCGCCGCGATCACCCCCCTGATCGATGACCGATTGTGTTCGTCGTTGAGGAAGCGGATGACCTGCTTGGGTACGTAGCCGCCGGGTTGCCCCGTCGCCTTGCCCCCGCCGTAGGTCGGGCAGACCAGGACATACGGCTCGTCGACACGGAAAACACCGGTCCGATCGAGGACCGGGATGCGCGCGGCGCGCATGTCCAGTTTCTCGACGAACCGGTGGGTGTTCTCCGAGACGGAGGAGAAGTACACGATCAACGGCGATTCTGCCGCCATGTCTCCTCCAGCCGGTAGTTCTCGTGATCTCGCCGGCCGTGTCCGGCCCGGCACTGTCGGTGTCAACGCCGTGAGCGGCGTGACCATTTCCTCGAGGACCTCGCGATGCGGTGTGATCCGGCTTCCCCGTCGGATCGCCTCTGCACCGCCGGTCGGGCGGGCGATGTCACCGTGATGGTGACGGCAGATCAGGCAGCGGCGGTGGCGAGTGCCTTGATGCGGTCGGGACGGAAGCCCGACCAGTGCGCGTCGCCGGCAACCACGACGGGTGCCTGCAGGTAGCCGAGCGCCATCACGTAGTCACGCGCCTCGGCATCTTCGCTGATGTCGACGATCTCGTAGGACAGACCCTGCTTGTCGAGGGCCTTGTAGGTGGCATTGCACTGGACGCAGGCCGGCTTCGTGTAGACGGTGATAGACATTCGGAGGTACTCCTCGGGTCGTAGGAATCGCCAGTGACGTGCGGTTTCCCAGCGTGAAGATGGTGACCTGGATCACCATCGTGGTGGCTTTCTCCGAGGAGTCGAACTGCTTCTCGTCGTCTGCCTGACTGGTAGCTCAAACACTACACCTAGTGGCTGACATTTCTGGTCACCACAAGGGCTTGTGAATAACATTGATGGAAGACATGCAGGTCGGAGCGGTGCACGATCACAAATCCCCCGCGTGTCCTCCGCGTGTCCGGCGTGTCGTTCACAGGCTGTCCCGAGGCGGTCCACAACATGTCCACCGACCATCCACATCCGCCCCCGGTCGCACTCGCGGCCCGACGCCGGCACCCCCGGACACGACGACGCCGCGGCGGGCAAGGGCCGGGCGCGGCGTCGGGACGTCGGTGTGGGGTCAGGCGCTGACAGCGACCTCGTCGACGAGCCGGGTGACGGACGCGACGACCTTCTCGACGACCTCCGGAGAATCCAGGCCGGCCTCGGGCAGTGCCGCGAGCTGCAGACCGAGGTCGGCTTCCGCGATCGCGCGACCGCCGGCGATGCCGACCGACTTACGGGTGTCCTCACGGGTCCACGCGCCGCCGTACTGGCCGAGGGCCGCGCTCAGCACCGCGACGGGCTTGCCCGTGAGCGCGCCGGTGCCGTAGGGCCGAGACAACCAGTCGATGGCGTTCTTGAGTGCGGCGGGGATGGTGCCGTTGTACTCGGGGGTTGCGATCAGCACGCCGTCGGCGGCGCCGACGACCTGGCGCAGGTTCGCCACGGCTGGGTCGAGCTGCTCCTCGATGTCGATGTCCTCGCTGTAGAACGGCAGCGAGCCGAGGTTGTCGACGACCGTGATGGAGACTCCCGACGGCGCATTGTCCGCGGCCAGGTGGGCGAGCTGGCGGTTGACCGAGGCCGTACGCAGGCTTCCGACCAGCGCGACCAGTTCGACGACTCGTTCCGACATGTGATTCCTCTCGATGGCACAGAGGTCCGTGGAAGTCCACGCGACCTTGTCTACGACATGCTCTAACCGGACCAGGGTCCGATTCATTCCCCCTCTGGTCAAGAGTTACGCTCATCACGTGCCAAACGGGCCCGACCACTCCCCCCTCCACATCTCTCTCAATTCTTCGGGGACCGAACGTGCCGACGCCGCACGTAACCGGCGTCTGTTGCTGGCTGCCGCCAAGAACCTGATCGATCACCACGGTGCGGCCGCGGTGACGATGGAGGCGGTCGCCCGCGAAGCGGGTGTGGGCAAGGGCACAGTGTTCCGCCGCTTCGGCAGCCGGACCGGGCTCATGCTGGCTCTCCTCGACCACAGCGAGTCCGAGATCCAGCAGGCGTATCTGTCCGGTCCGGAGCCGCTGGGTCCCGGCGCTCCCCCGCTCGACCGACTCCTCGCCTACGGTCGCGCTCGCCTCAAGCTCACCGCCGACCACCTCGACATCCTGCTGGAGGCCGGCGCCGGTGCTGAGGACTTCATGACCCACCCGGTGGCCCGAACGTCCACCCAGCATGTGCAGATCCTGTTGCGCCAGTTGGGTTTCGACGGCGCGCTGGATTTCCTGGCCCTCACTGTCCAGGCGCCGCTCTCGGCGAGTTCGGTCCGCTACCTGTTGGTGGACGTCGGGCTCGACCTCGAGACGATCACCCATCAGTGGCAGGACATGGTCACCGCGCTCGTCACCGGACACGACCGGTCCTGACCCGTCGGGTCCATCCCGGTCACGACGTCGTCGCGGCGGCGGTCAGGCGGCGAGGCGTCCGGCGTACTCGCCGCGCGCCGCGGCTCGCGGACACCTAGCCTGGGTTCCTGTGAAAGCAGTGATCATCGGCGCCGGTATGGGCGGGACCTCGGCGGGCATCGCGTTGCGACAGCTCGGGCACGAGGTCGAGATATACGAGCAGGTCACCGAGAACCGCCCCGTCGGCGCGGCGATCTCGGTGTGGTCCAACGGGGTCAAGTGCCTGAACCACCTCGGCCTCGAAGCCGAGACCGCCGCGCTGGGCGGCATCGTCGATTCGATGAGCTACATCGACGCATTCACCGGAGAGACGATGTGCCGCTTCAGCATGGCACCGCTCATCGACGAGGTCGGGCAACGTCCTTACCCGATCGCACGCGCCGAACTCCAGCTCATGCTCATGAACGCCTTCGGCCACGACGAGATCCGGTTCGGCAAGAAGATGGTCGCCGTCCACGACGGTCCGGACGGCGCCACGGTCGAATTCGCCGACGGCACCACTGCCCAGGGTGATGTCGTCATCGCCGCCGACGGTGCGAGATCGCTTGCCCGCGACCATGTGCTCGGTCACGCGGTCGAGCGTCGTTACGCCGGGTACGTGAACTTCAACGGACTCGTCCCGATCGACGAGGAGATCGGACCGGCCACCGAATGGACCACCTACGTGGGCGATTCGCGTCGGGTATCGGTGATGCCGGTGGCGGGCAACCGGTTCTACTTCTTCTTCGACGTGACCACGCCCGAAGGGGTTCCGTTCGAACGCGGAACCGCACGCGAGGTGCTCGCCGAGGAGTTCGCCGGATGGGCGCCCGGCGTCCAGAAGCTCATCGAGACACTGGATCCCGCGACCACCAACCGCGTCGAGATCCTCGACATCGATCCGTTCCACACCTGGGTCCGGGGACGTGTCGCACTACTCGGCGACGCCGCACACAACACGACCCCCGACATCGGACAGGGTGGTTGTTCGGCGATGGAAGATGCGATCACCCTGCAGTTCGCCTTCCGTGATCACCCCGACGACCTGCACGCGGCCCTCGCGACCTATGAGGCGTCACGCACCGAACGGGCCGCCGACCTCGTGCTCCGCGCACGCAAGCGCTGCGACGTCACGCACGGCAAGGACCCGGAGGCGACCGCGGCCTGGTACGAGGAACTGCGATCCGAGGACGGCACCAACGTCATCCGCGGGATCGTCGGCAACATCGTCGGCGGCCCGCTCACGTAGGGCCGCGACGGGAGCGCCGTCGATCATCCGCCGGTCGAGGGCCCTTCGGTGTGCTCCCCGCCGGCGTCGAGTCGTGCGGTCTCCAGGCCGTCGTGCGCGACGAGGGCGTTCTCGCGCGAGAGGGTCGGCCCGGGCGCCAGCAGCGACACCACCGACCACGGCGCGCGGGACGGTGAATCCCCGAGCCCGAGGATGCCGCCGGTCTCGAAGTCCGGTACGCCGAACCGCACACCCGAATCGTTGACGTAGAACAGCGATTCGGTACGCGAGCTGTCCGCCTCGTTGCCGGTCACCTGCAGATACTCACCCGAGCCCGGCGGCATGTAGACCGCGTCGAGGTTCGGTCCGGCACCATCGGACGACGTCAGCCGGACCGGCACCGCATCCGACGCGAGCGGCAGTTCGCGCCCCGCGAGCAACGTCGTCTGTGCGCGGGGCTCCCCCGTCCCGCGGGTCCAGGTGCGGCACAGCGTCGGATCGCCGCTCACGTCCAGCAGCGTCGGCGCGACTTCGGGAAAGTCCGAGACGGGTTCCGACTCCACGGTTCTCAGCGCGGCGAGCTGCCCCGGGGCGACGGTCGTCACCGGCGCTGCGTCGGAGTCGGCCAGCCGCATGAGTTCGGCGGTCGGGGCGCTGATCTCCTGCACCCCGTCGCGCAGGACCAGGTGATAGGACGTCGTGTCGTCGACACCGACCGACTTGACGACACTGCCGACGCTCGCGCCGTCGACTGCCCCGGGCCGGCCGGCGCCCGAGATCTCCGGCACGGCAAGCGGATCGACCAGTGGGAAGGTGTTGAGCAGGCCGGTGGACATCTGCCGGGGCGTGGCCCCCTCGAGACCGAGAGCCCGCATGACGGGCGCGCTCTCGGTGTCGACAGCGGCACGGACCGGACTCCAGACACCGTCCCGGAACAGCTGATACACCAGGAAGGTCTGGTCCCCGCCGTCGACGAGCACGGCGTCGGCGGGGTTCGCCGTCCCGATCGCGTCACCCAGACGCGGCGTCTCGGCGATGACGGTCTGCTCGATCGACTCGACCGGCGCCTCCGACACGGTCGACGAATCGCAGACCGTCCAGGTGGAGGAGTCCGCGTGCGACGACTTCGGCAGTGCCGCCGGCGCACCCGGGATGCCCAACAGGGGTCCGCGCGGGTACGGCTTGAGCTTGTTGTCCCCGACCGAGGTCGGCGACTCCGAGCTACCCGTCACCAGCCGTGCCGAGGCCAGGTTGAGGACGGGATGCAGGGTGTCCTCGATCAGGACGTAGGTGCCGCCGCTGTTCTTGCTGACGATGATCGTGGCGTCGCCGACGGACCCCTGCGGCCGGATCAGGCCCCAGATTCCGCACCCGCCGAGGACCAGCAAGCCGAGGACGGTCCCGACCACGAGCGCCTGCAACTGTGAACGCATGGGATCGTGCAACATCCGGACGTCGCGTCGTACCAGCGCGTGCTCGAGCCTCTTGATCAGGAAACGGTAGCCGTTGACCTGGGCTTTGGTCGTCAGCTGACGTGCCACGGCTCCCCCTGTCCGCACCCGGGCCGCGGCGTCGGACATTCTCCGGCGGCGAGCGGGTTGTGATCTCCTGCGGCATACCCCCTGCCGCGCGGTAGTAGCCTAGCCGACAAACATGCCCCTGACGTGTGGGGCTCCACCGCTTGTGCACACTCTCGGTGGACGGCACGCGGCAGTCGGCAGCGGTGATCGAGGGGGTCGCAACCGTGGAGCGGAACAGGCGTGGGATGGCACTGCCCACACTCGTCGTGATCGAGGCGGTGCTGGCGCTCGGACTCGTCGTCTGGGTGGTGTCCGGCAGCGTCTGGGGTGCAACCGCACTCGGCGTGGCCGCGGTCGTCTCCGCAGGTCTGGTGCGGGTCGGCGGCCGGCCGTCGGTGTTCGGCCGAATCGTGGCGAATCTGTCGTTCTCGTGGTCGCGGATGCGCCGCGACCACGCCGATCTCGCCCCGGCCCCGTTCGACATCCCGCTGCCCGCACCCAGCACCCCCGCCACCGCACGGCGGACATCGGCTCCGACGACCATCGGCGCGAGGTGGGTCGGCGACACCCTGGTCACCGTCGTCCGGGTGGACCCGGGCAGCCCGGCCGTCACCTACCTGACCCCGGGCCACAGCGAACTCGGCGACGAATCGGGCCAGGTGGTGCCCCTCGGCGTCCTGGCCGAGTGCATCAGTCCCTACGACATCCGGCTCAGCTCTATCGAGGTCATCAGTCACGGTGTGCGCGTGTGGGGTTCGGGCATCGCGCCGGACACCTACGACCGCACCCTGGGCCCGCTGTCGGCGACGGCCCAACGGTCGGTGCTGGTCGTCCTCCGGCTCAATCCCCTCGACTGCGCCGACGCCGTCGCCCGCCGCGGGGGCGGCGCGACCGGTGCACTGCGCACCGCGACGGTGACCACCCGCCGCGTCGCCAAGAGGCTCGCCGAACACGGCTTGTCGACGACCATCCTGTCGGCGGCACAGATCACCGCCATCACGGCGCAGCTCATCGAGGGCGCAAGCCTCGACTCGCTCGCCGAGGAACGCTACTCGGTCGGCGTCGCCGGTCTGCGGATGCGCAGCGCCGCCGTCGAACCGGCCGCCCTGACCGACGTGCTGCGCGGCATCTGGGTGAACTCCGCGGTCTCGACGACCGTCACCGTGAAGTTGTGCCCACGAGTCACCGAGGGCAGGCGTCGCGGCGATCGCACGACGGTCGAGGTGTCCGGGATCGTCCGCGTCAACGAGTTCCCCGCCGCGAGGCGCGCACTCGGTGGATGGCCCGCGGGTCTGATCCCCCTCGACGGCCGCCAGTTCGACGCTCTCGCAGCGAGTCTCCCCATCTCGACGCCGACCCGGCTCGACCGGGCCGTACCCGCACTCACGGGTTCGGAGGCGGAGGCGTTCCTCGCCTCGGCGCGTATCCCGGCAGGCGGTTGCGGCCAGCTCATCGGCGCCGATCACGCCGGCCGCGCGGTCGCCACCCGGCTCGTCGGACCCGGTATCGCCACGGTCTCGGTCGCCGCGGGCATTCACGTCGTGGCCCAGATCGCTCTCCGCGCAGTCGCGGTCGGCGCCGCGGTGCGCGTGCACACCGACCGCCCGCACCGGTGGACCCCGGTGGTCACCGCCGTGGGCGATCCGAGCGCGCTGTCACTCTCGGGCGACCGCACCCCGGCGCGCCCCGGCCCCGGCCTGGTCATCGTCGACGGTGTGGCGCCACCTTCCCCACAGCCCGACACCACGCGGATGATCGTCGTCGCACCGGGCCTCGGCGAACCCGCCGACGGCGCCACCGTCGCGCTGCGTCAGAATCCGCGTACGCCACAGGACATCGCACTCGACACCGGTGGGCGACCGATCCTGGTCACCATGGTCGCGACCCCCGACGAATGGAACCTGATCGGCGGCTACCCCGAACCCGCGGGCACCGCCGCGGCGACTCCGGTTCGGCGCTGACGGACTGACATCATTCGGACGCGGACGCCACCGATGAGGTCAGGTCGGGTTGCGCCGAGACCGCGGCCGGCACCAGCGCGCGGTAGAAGACCGCACGAGCCGACGCCGCGCGGACGATG
This sequence comes from Gordonia sp. NPDC057258, assembly GCF_042668985.1. Classification (NCBI taxonomy): domain Bacteria; kingdom Bacillati; phylum Actinomycetota; class Actinomycetes; order Mycobacteriales; family Gordoniaceae; genus Gordonia; species Gordonia sp. NPDC057258. Next base: position 11,797 of record NZ_JBHUXZ010000029.1, on the reverse strand, counting down.
ACGTCCGGGTCGTCGTCGGTGATCCACACCGCCCGTCCGGCCGTCACGGTGAGCGGGTTCCCACCCGCCGGTCGGACCTCCACCGCGCCGCTGAGCACGGCGAGGATCTGCGGGCCCGGCATGTCGAAGCAGATCGACGAGGCGTGGTGGAGGCCCGTCCCGTCGAGTTCGACACGCGACAGCCGGAATTCGGGAGCGGGGGTGAGGTAGACGCGCTCGGCGCCGACGGTCCGGATCTGCGGTGTCAGGTCCGAGACATCGACCGGGGTGAAGTCGAGGACGCGCAACAACTCGGGAACGTCGATGTGTTTGGGCGTCAGTCCGCCCCGCAGCACGTTGTCGGAGTTCGCCATGATCTCCACGCCCGTACCGCGGAGGTAGGCGTGCAGGTTGCCCGCGGACAGATAGAGACCCTGCCCGGGTTCGAGGTGAATGTTGTTGAGCAGCAACGATGCCAGGACACCGGGATCGTTCGGGTAGGCCTCCCCGAGTTCACACACCGTCCGCAGTTCGGCGACGAACTCCGTCTCACCTGTGCTCAGCACGGTGACCGCGCCGGCGAGTACCGCCGGGACCAGCTGACGGAGCAGCGACTCGGGCAGCGTCAGCCACGTCGTGAAGAGCGCCCGCAGCCCCTCCGAGTCCGGCTGCCCCGCGAGCATCCCCAGATAGGGGTCGAGCTCACTGACCTGCAGTGCGCGGAGCAACCGAATGGTGTCCTCCGGTCGACGGAAGCCGGCCAGGGCGTCGAACGGGGTCGTCGCGACGATCAGTTCGGGCTTGTGCCATGGATCGCGGTAGTTGCGGTCGCGGGCTTCGAGCGCGACACCGCGGGCGTTCTCGCGTTCGAATCCTGCCCGGGCCTGTTCGGCGGACGGATGTGCCTGCAGGGACAGCGGTTCCTCGGCGGCGAGCACCTTCAGGAGGAACGGCAGACGCTCGCCGAAAGCCGCCGTGCTCGCCGCGCCGAGCGTGCCGATCGGATCCGCGTCGATCACGTCGACGAGATCCTGCTCGATCCCGGCGACATCGACGCACCGAGCCGACCCCGAGGGATGGGACCCGAACCACAGCTCCGCCTCCGGGTGCGCGGACGGCACGGACCTACCCTGCATGGACGCGATCGCGGTCCGCGACCCCCAGGCGTATGGCCGCACCACTCCGTCGATGATCCTCATTGCAACGCGTTCCCAACCAGGCGGAGGTACACCGCCGCCATCTCGACCCGTAGTGCCACGATCAGGAAATCCAGTACATCCCCCGGGCCGTCGGCCACCGGATCCTCACCCGGCGCCGGACGCCGGTCCTCCCACTCGCGGCCGTCCGCGCCCCCGGCGGCCGAAGTCTCTTGCGCACGATCGATTCCGACGAGGAGATCGACCTCGCCGAGGCCGGTGACCCGCTGACGCGTGAACCATTCCCGCCGCCCGGTCGAGACGACCTGGACACGCGGCGCGGGAGCTGCCGGCGGTCCGTCGAAGTCGGGATCGTAGAAGATCGAGTCCGCACTCGGTGCGACATCCGAGCGCGACCCGAGCAACTGCACCATTCGCGAGACGTCCGTGAGTTCGGCTGCGGCGCTGACGATCCCGGAGAGTCCGACGAGCCCGGCGACCGCATGCCGGGCGATGGCCGCGCCGGCCGGGCTGTCCGCCGTCCAGACGGTGGGGCGGCCCTGGACGCGCAGCGCCAGCGATTTGGCGCGATTGTGGAAGGCGTCGCGGGCCGGGTGTCCGGTCGAGGCCTCGTCGTCGAGTGCGTCGGCGAGGTCGTCGAGTGCGCGCACGCTCCCGGTGAACCGGACCTGGGTCAGCGCACCGAACACCGCGAGCAGCGCGGCGGCGAACCCCACGAAGCGGAAGCGGGGTTCGATGTCGAACCGCGGCGCGAGGTTGATCCCGTTGCCGCCCAGCGCATCTCGAAGAGGCCCGGCCACGGGTGCGACCACCACGACCTCGGCCCGCCGGCGTAACGCCCGCGCGGCGGCGTCGGCGAGCGCCATGTCCCCGGCATCGTCGCCGGCGACGATCACGACGTCGAGCGGGCCGATCCACCCGGGCAACACCGGACCGCTGACCACCGGGACGTCCACCCGGGCCCCGAGCGTGGCCACCGCGAAGTCGGTCGCCCGATGGGAGACGCCGCTGGAACCGTGGACCACGATGACGCTACGGGGACGCAGGTCCGCGAGCGGGGCGAGCACGCCTTCGCGCACCGCTTCGGCGACGGCGCGCACCTGTGCGCCGGCGAGCGCGACCGCTCTCAGCAAACCGTCGACATCGGCCGAGATCAGCTCCTCGGCGTCGTCGAGGTCGGGGGAACCGGTTCGCATGTCACCAGGGTAGCCAGGTCGCGAAGTCGGCGCGCACGTACTCGGCACAGTTGCGGCGATGCCTTCGGGGTCCACGCCCCCCGCGCGGTGGTGACCGGTCAGTCGACCGGGTCCGGCAGTACCCGCAGGTGTCCGCGGCGCCCCGGGCGCGGCCGGGTCTGGTGACGCGACGCCCCGGCGGTCGGGGCGGGCGCATCGACCGGGCCGGCGCGGTGCCGACCCGTCCGACGGTCGTCCACGGCATCGCGATGGACCTCGACGAACGCGGTGTCCTCGAAGGCATCGAGGGCGTCGATCGGACTGCGGTCGACGTACCGCGGGCGTCCACCGCCGGCGACGGCTCCGGCTTCCCGAACCGCCTCGGCGAGCGCGGTCAGCTCTTGATCCTCGGCCGGCGGCGCGGAGAATCCCCGCTCGCTGCGCAGCATCTCCCAGCCGCGCGGGACGGTGATCCGGCGGGCGTGATCGTCGCACAGGTCCCACGAGTGCGGCTCCTGCGACGTCGCGAGCGGACCGATCACCGCGGTCGACTCGGCATAGACGAAGGTCAGGGTAGCCACCGCGGATCGGGCGCAGCCGGGTCGGCAGCACAGTCGGGGAAGCTTCACGTGACGAGATTAGCCCTCGTCGCTCGCAACCGCGTCGGCGACACGCTCACCGGGCGGGCGGCCGGCGAAGACCCGGACCGCCGGAGCAGACACGCAGCGACCGGAGGAGACACGGACTCGTCCGACCTCCTACACTCTCGCCATGCGTATCGACCCGAAGCCGACTCCACGTGGCTCCTCAGGCCTGCCGGAGGCGCGCCGCGGTCGTCGGCGGACGGGTCGTCACCGCGATCGTCGCGGACGGGGACTGCGCTCGCCGTTGCTGCCACAGGGCGTGCCCGCCCACAACAGCCGGTCCGATGAATTCGACGCGGTCGCCCTGGAGGCGTTCGCCGAGATCGACGCGCAGTGGCATGACCAGATCGCCGGACTCGACATCGCCGTCGACGAGATCCCCCGGCTCCTGCCCCGCGACCCCGAGACGGTCGAGTGGCCCGACGAGGTAACCGCGGACGGTGCGGTGCCGCTCGCACGGCTGATCCCGGCCGGGATGGATGTGAACGGCGCACCGACGCGGGCGCAGATCATCCTGTTCCGCCGGCCACTGGAGTCCCGGGCCAAGAAGGGCACCGAGTTGCTGGATCTGATCCACGAGGTACTCGTGCAACAGGTGGCGACGCATCTGGGCGTCGACGAAGACACGATCGACCGCGGACCAGAGTGATCCGCGGTCGATGATCGGTGGGGACGACTCCGTCGCGAGCCGTCCGCTCAGATGGTGACGCCGGTCAGATGATGCCGCGCTTGAGACGCCGGCGCTCACGCTCCGACAGGCCGCCCCAGATACCGAAGCGTTCGTCGTTGTGCAGTGCGTACTCGAGGCATTCGGACTTGACCTCGCAGCCCTGGCAGATCCGCTTGGCCTCACGTGTCGACCCACCCTTTTCCGGGAAGAACGCCTCGGGGTCGGTCTGCGCACACAGGGCACGGTCCTGCCACTGCTCTTCGACGGCGTCGAAGAGATCGTCGAAGTCGTTGGGCACCAACGAAAGATGACGACGACCCGGGTCGGCATCGTCGGCGACGGGCCCGTGCGGCGACCCGAAATCGGTCCCGATGCCGATGGCCGACGCGGCGGCAGTGCCGCCGATCATCGAATCATCAACGGGGCCAAGGGTGTTGAATTCGGCGGTGAATTGCGGGCGGTTCTGTGGTTCAAGCGGATTGCCGATCGGGTTTTCCAAAGCCATCGTCGGCGCCTCCTAGCTCGGGATGTTGGTAGTTTCTGCGTCCTCTGCGAACACGGCCTGTGTGCCGCACCCACCACTGTTGCCACACCACTTGTACTACGGATGTGGAAACACCCACATCAGACGTACACAGCGCCCGAGCGACGGCCCGCGAAGTGCCGGAACCGACCCTCTCCCGAGTTCGAACATACGATCGAATCCGTTGAAGTCCAGCGGTTTTCGATCCGAAGGTTCTCGATCTCAAACTCGGAATGACACTGATGTGATTACACACGCCCAAGGCGGTCCCGGTCAAGTTGAAGTCAAAGATTCTCTGTTTACCACCAGGATCCGACAACCCTGTGACTCGACACGACATTGACCTCAACCCGACGTGAATGTCACACCGAACCCGGCACGGGTCGAAACCATCCGCACCGCACCGACAGCGCCTGACCGCCGACTCGCACCGCGCACTACAGTGGCGGTGTGAAGGAGTACCTGCTGTGAAGGTGACCGTACTCGTCGGGGGCGTCGGAGGGGCACGATTCCTCCTCGGTCTGCGCGAATTGTTCGGCCCGACGGCGTTCCCGGCCCCCCAGGACGACGCGTCCGGCGCCCCGGCGACCGAGCACGAGATCACCGCCATCGTGAACGTGGGCGACGACGCCTGGATGCACGGCGTCCGCATCTGCCCCGACCTCGACACCTGTATGTACACCCTCGGGGGCGGGATCGATCCCGAACGCGGGTGGGGTCGGCGCGACGAATCCTGGCGCGCGAAAGAGGAACTCGCCGCCTACGGGGCCGACCCGGATTGGTTCGGACTCGGCGATCGCGATCTCGCGACCCACCTCATCCGGACCCAGATGCTCGACGCCGGGTACCGGCTGTCCGACGTCACGGCCGCCCTGTGCCGGCGCTGGGTCCCCGGGGTGCGGCTCCTGCCCGTCACCGACGATCGTCACGAAACCCACGTCGTGGTCGCCAAACCCGACGGCGAGGACGGCGAACGGGTCGCGATCCACTTCCAGGAATGGTGGGTACGCCATCGCGCGCAGATCCCCACCTTCGGCTTCGCGCAGGTCGGTTCGGACGACACGGCGCCGGCACCCGGCGTCCTCGACGCGATCGCCGACGCCGATGTCATCCTCCTCGCGCCGTCGAACCCGGTCGTGAGCATCGGCGCCATCGTCAGTGTTCCCGGGATGCGCAGCGCGCTGCGCCAGACCAGGGCCCCGGTGGTCGGGATCTCACCGGTCATCGACAACCGTCCCCTGCGCGGCATGGCCGACGAGTGCCTGTCCGTGATCGAGGTCGAGTCCTCGGCACAGGGGATCGCCGGACACTACGGCGCCCGCAGAGGCAACGGGATTCTCGACGGTTGGCTCATCGCCGAGGGTGACCACGCCGCTGTCGACGGCATCGCCGTCGGCGCCGCACCGCTGCTCATGACCGACCCCGCGGCCACCGCGCAGATGGTGCGTGCGGCCTGCGCGCTCGTCGACGTACCGCTGCCCGAGACCAACAAGGGCGTGCGGTGACCGCTCGCCCCGACCACCGCGCACCGGGACATCTCGAGATCCGGCCGGTGACCGGCCTGCCCGAGTTCACCGCCGACTCCGACGTCGCGGGTGAGATCCTCGGCGCCGCACCCTGGCTCGAGTCCGGCGACGTCCTGGTGGTCACCAGCAAGATCATCTCCAAGGCCGAAGGGCGGATGGTCGACGCGCCCAGCGACCCCGAGGAGCGGGACGCGCTGCGTCGTCGCCTCGTCGACGCCGAATCGGTGCGCGTCCTGGCCCGCAAGAACCGAACCCTCATCACCGAGAACCGCCTCGGCCTGGTGCAGGCAGCGGCCGGGATCGACGGCTCGAATGTGCGCAGCGACCAACTGGCACTCCTGCCGGAGAACCCCGACCGCAGTGCGGCGTCACTGCGGCGTGCCATAGCCGACGCCGCCGGCCTCGACGTCGCGGTGATCATCACCGACACGATGGGTCGGGCCTGGCGGACCGGACAGACCGACGTCGCCATCGGCGCGGCCGGCATCGCCGTGACCCATCCCTACGAGGGCGGCGTCGACGACTACGGGAATCCGTTGATCGTCACCGAGATAGCGGTGGCCGACGAACTCGCCGCTGCGGCGGACCTCGTCAAGGGCAAGCTCGCCGCCGTCCCGGTCGCCGTCGTCCGCGGATTCGCTCCGGCCGACGACGGCACCACCGCCGCCGACCTCATCCGTCCCTACGACGAGGACCTGTTCCGTCTCGGGACCGAAGAGGCGATCGCAGAGGGCCGCCGAGAGGCCATCCGCACCCGGCGTTCGGTGCGCACCTTCGCCGACCGGCCCGTCGACCCCGCGGAGATGCGCGACGCCCTCGCCGAGGCGCTCACCGCCCCGGCACCCCACCACACACATCCGGTCCGCTTCGTGTGGCTGCGTTCCGCCTCGCGACGCCGCGAACTGCTCGACGCGATGACGCGCGACTGGCGCACCGACCTCGAATCGGACTCCAAGACAGCCGAATCCATCGAGAAGCGACTTCGACGCGGGCAGATCCTCTACGACGCCCCGGAACTGGTGATCCCGTTCCTCGTACCCGAGGGCGCCCACGACTACCCCGATGATCGTCGCAACGCCGCCGAGCACACGATGTTCACCGTGGCCGCGGGCGGGGCGGTCGCGACCCTGCTCACCGCGCTGGCGGTCCGCGACATCGGCAGCTGCTGGGTCGGGTCGACCATCTTCGCCGCGCCGACGGTGCGCCGCGTTCTCGATCTGGATCCGAGTTGGGAACCGCTGGGGGCCGTCGCCATCGGACATCCGCTCGAACCGGCCGGGTTGCGCGACCCCGCCCCCACCGCGGAGTGGGTCGTCGAACTGTGACCGCCGAGTCGCTGCACGCCTCCGCCGTCGAGGCCCTGACACGGTGGGAGACACCCGATCCCGCCCAGGACTCCCTGCGTCACGCATATCTCGCGTTCCTCGCCGCGTCCCCGGACGGGTGTCTTCGGGCCTGCGCACCAGGACATCTGACGGGTTCGGCGATCGTCTTCGACGCGACGCGCCGACACGTCCTGCTGACCCTGCACCCCCGCGTCGGGAAGTGGATACAGCTCGGCGGTCACTGCGAACCCTCCGACGATTCCCTCGCCGGCGCGGCGCTACGCGAGGCGCGAGAAGAGTCGGGCATGCCCGAACTCGTGCTCGACACCGCCGACCCCACGCTCGCCGGTGACGGGATGGTCCACCTCCACACCCACCCGATCACCTGCTCCTTGGGAGTCCCCACCCGCCACCTCGACGTCCGCTACCGGGTGGTCGCCGCCCCGACGCCCGACGGTGAACTCCCCCGCGTCGTATGCAGTGACGAGTCCGTGGACCTCCGCTGGTGGCCGGTCGACGCGCTTCCGGACGACGCCGGAGACGACATCGCGACGCTCATCGACGCGGCCCTACGCGACGGGCGGCGGCGCTAAACCTGGATGTTCTTGCCGACGGTGACCACACCGCCGGCGCTCACCGAGAACCGTTCGCGGTCGGCCTCGAGATCGACACCGAGCTGCTCGCCGTCACCGACCACGACGTTCTTGTCGAGGATGGCCTTGCGGACCACCGCGCCCTTGCCGACGCGCACGCCGGGCATCAGCACGCTGCCCTCGACCACCGCGCCGTCCTCGACGATGACGTTCGACGACAGCACGGAGTTGCGCACCGTGCCGGCGGAGATGAGGCATCCGGAACCGACCACGGAGTCCTCCGCGACCCCGCCCTGGACGAACTTGGCGGGCGGCAGGTTGTGGGTCTCGCCGCGGATGGGCCAGCGGCCGTTGTAGAGGTTGAAGATCGGGTGGACCGACACCAGGTCCATGTGCGCCTCGTAGAACGCATCCAGGGTTCCGACGTCGCGCCAGTAACCGGTGTCGCGTTCGGTGGCACCGGGTACCTGGTTGTCCTTGAAGTCGTAGACGAAGGCGGTGTCCCGGCGCACGAAGGCCGGGATGATGTCACCGCCCATGTCGTGGTCGGAGTCCGAGTCGGCGGCGTCGGCGCGCAGCGCGTCGACCAGCGCCTCGGTGGTGAACACGTAGTTGCCCATCGACGCGAACGTCACGTCGGGATCGTCCGGCGTGCCGGGCGGATCGGCCGGCTTCTCCAGGAAGCGGGTGATCTTCCCGCTCTCGTCGGAGTCGATGCAGCCGAAGGCCACCGCCTCTGCTCGGGGCACGCGGATCCCGGCCACCGTGACGTCGGCGCCGGATTCGATGTGCGCGGCCACCATCTGCGACGGATCCATCCGGTACACGTGATCGGCTCCGAAGACGACGATGTACTCGGGTCGTTCGTCGGTGATGAGGTTCATCGACTGGAAGATCGCATCGGCACTGCCGGTGTACCAGCGTGGTCCGAGTCGCTGCTGGGCCGGCACCGGGGTGATGTACTCGCCGTGGAATCCCGACGTCCACCAGGTCTGCGAGATGTGCCGGTCCAGCGAATGCGACTTGTACTGTGTCAGTACGCAAATGCGCTCGTAACCGGCGTTGACCAGGTTCGACAGCACGAAGTCGATGAGCCGGTAGGCGCCGCCGAAGGGCACCGCAGGTTTGGCGCGGTCCATCGTCAGCGGGTACAGACGCTTGCCTTCGCCGCCTGCGAGGACGATGCCGAGGACGTGCGGCTCAGATCTCACTCCCCCAACTTAACCGCGATCGAAGCCGTCGGCCAGATGACCGGGCGGTCAGTATGCGTGGCGTCGGTCGCGACCAGGGTTTGGCAGCACCGATGGCGATCTGCGCGCGTTGGCACTAGCGTCGAGATCATGCGGGTGGCGATGATGACACGGGAATATCCACCTGAGGTCTACGGCGGCGCCGGGGTCCACGTCACCGAATTGGTCCGGTATCTGCGCGATCTCATCACCGTCGACGTGCACTGCATGGGCGCCGAGCGGGAGACCGCCGCGGTGTACACCCCCGACCCGGGGTTGGCCGGGGCGAATGCGGCGATCACCACGTTGTCGGCCGATCTGCGGATGGTGGTGGGTGCGTCCGGTGCCGACGTCGTGCACTCCCACACCTGGTACACCGGCCTTGCCGGGCACCTGGCGGGACGGCTCTACGACGTGCCGCACGTGCTGACCGCCCACTCGCTCGAACCGTCGCGCCCGTGGAAGGCCGAGCAACTCGGCGGCGGGTACCGGGTGTCGAGCTGGGTGGAACGCAACGCGGTGGAGTACGCCGACGCGGTGATCGCGGTGAGCTCGGGGATGCGCACCGAGATCTGTGACACCTACCCGCGTCTGGACCCTGAGCGTGTCCATGTGGTGCGCAACGGGATCGACACATCTCAATGGTTCCCGGTCTACGATCCGTTCGGACCCGACTCGACGCCGACCGCACTCGGGCTCGACCCGGACCGCCCGATCGTGGCGTTCGTCGGCCGGATCACCCGGCAGAAGGGCGTCGCACATCTGGTGGCCGCGGCGCACCGGTTCGATCCGGACATCCAGCTCGTCCTCTGTGCTGGTGCCCCCGACACGCCGGAGATCGGCGCCGAGATCGAGAGCGCGGTGGGCGAACTCTCCGCCTCGCGTCCCGGCGTCCACTGGGTGCGCGAGATGCTCCCACTCCCCCGGATCCGCGAGATCTTGACCGCGGCAACGGTCTTCGTGTGCCCATCGGTGTACGAACCGCTGGGCATCGTCAACCTCGAGGCGATGGCCTGCGGTACCGCGGTGGTGGCCTCGGCGGTCGGCGGCATTCCCGAGGTGGTGCGCGACAACGTCACCGGCCGCCTCGTGCGGTACGACCCCGTCGATCCGGCGACCTTCGAACACGATCTCGCCGACACGGTGAACGCGGTGGCCTCGGATGCGGCGGCGTCGGCGATGGGGGTGGCCGGCCGCGAACGCGCCGAGGCCGAGTTCTCCTGGGCGTCGATCGCCGAACAGACGCTGGGTGTCTACGAGTCCGTACGGCGCTGAGCGGGTGAGCGTCCGCGGACGGGCCGACACGTGGTCACCACGACCGACACCGTGGCCGGCACCCGACCGTCCCCGGCGAAGGCCGCGGCCCGCGAGCGGATGTCGGCCTCGTCGGAGTGAAATGCCGACGGGCCCATGGCGACCAGATCCCCCACGGTCTGCGCGTCGACGTCTGCGGAGTACCGGACAGGTGACTCGTCGACCACTTCGAAGCCCGCGTCGAGCGAGGCACGGAGGCGCTCGGATTTGGCCTCGTCGACACGCAGCATCGCCATCGGCTCGATGAGTTCGCCGAGGTGGTCGGGCCCCGGACTCACGATGATCAGTGCGCCATCAGGGGCCAGTACGCGGGCGAACTCGCTCGCGTTGCGCGGCGCGAACACCGAGAGCACCACCGCGACAGCATCATCGACGACGGGCAGTCCGCGCCAGACGTCGGCGACGACGGCAGCGAGGGGCCGGGGTCCCCGCGCCATGGCCCGCGCGCAGTACTTCGAGAGGTCCAGGCCGATTCCGGCGGCCGAGGACCGTCCGTCACCGCCGGGCACCCCACTCGCCTCGACCGCGGCGCGAAGATAGTGTCCGCCACCGGCCCCCGCGTCGAGGATCACCGGCCGGTCGTGTCCACCCGTGACCTCGGCCGCGCGGCCGGCGACGAAATCGACCACGGGGAGCAGGAAACCGGAGTCGTGCACGCGGGCTCGGGCGGCCACCATGGCTGCGGTGTCGGCGCGCAGCGCGCCGGACCGGCCGTCGAGCAGTGAGACATAGCCCTGACGGGCGAGGTCGAAAGAATGCGCCTGCGGACAGCGCAGCGACGCGCCGTCGGCCGACAGGCGCCCGGTACACACCGGGCAGCGCAGGATCTCGAGTACCGGAGTGAGGCCATGCGCCCGGTGCGGAGTCGGTGGGTCCGCCCGGGCCTCATGGGAACTGCCCTCGTGGGGCATGTTCAGCCGGTTACCCCGCGGAGTTCCTCGCCCAGCGCGGCTGCTTCGTCGGCGGTCAGCTCGACGACCAGTCGACCTCCACCTTCGATCGGAATCCGGACAACGATTCCACGCCCTTCTTTGGCCGCTTCGAGGGGGCCGTCCCCAGTACGTGGCTTCATTGCCGCCATTCTCAAGCTCCCTTCAAGGTCCCTGCTCCGAACATGATACGTGCCCGGGTCGCACACGATTGTCAGTGCGCGACACGCGCGCCGCGCGGTCTCGACGTACGGCCCCTACCGGGGGGTGCTCGGCGGGCCGGACCGCCCGGCCTCCACGCCGCCGTTCCCGGTGATACCAGCGGCGGGATCGTCCGGAGCCGCGCCCGCTTCCGCCCCGGGCACCGACTCCCGTTCGCGCAGACGCGTGATCACCGACCGCAGGTCGTCGACCTCACGCGCGAGACGTGCCAGCGCCCAGTCGACTTCGGCCTGCTTGTAACCACGCGGGGTCTGGGCGAAGCGCAACGCACGCACGTCGTCACCGGTGATGCCCACCGACGGCAACCGGGTGAGCGTGGTGTCGGGCTCGACCGGCGGCAGATCTTCTCCGCGTCCGAACACGAACCAGACGACAGCGAACACGATCGCGACGACGAGTCCCATGATCAGCAGGTACAGCAGCAGCGTCTGCATGCGTTCCATCCTGGCAGAAGCGCCCGGACGACGGCCCGGCACAGCACCGACCCGGCGACGGCCACCCGCGTCAGGGC
>NZ_JBHUXZ010000028.1:0-70335 GCF_042668985.1 Gordonia sp. NPDC057258 | reverse complement strand
CTCGCTAGGGATGGTCTCACCTATCGACTTCGAAATCAGATCACACACAAGTCAGCAAACAAGCTAACCGTGTCCACTTTTTCAGGGGAACCTCAGTAGTTGCTCAGGGGAAAGCCGACGGGTACAAACCCATCACGCACCGAACACGTGTGACCGGGGTAGTCGTTGTAATCGTCGAGACTGGTCAACGCGAGGAAAGCAATTGCCCCGCAGATCGCCAGCACCGCAGAAACTGCGGCCGAAGATCGTCGGATGTTTCGGCCAGCGGCGCTGAAGGAGAGCCAGATGGTCCACGCCCAGAACATGAGCGCGAGGGCGACCGGTGGCGTGAGCAGAACGAAGAACCCTTCCACCGTCACTCGTTCTCTCGGCAGACCGCTACTACTCCGCAATCGTTCCACCTGACCCGGACTCCGATTGACCTCGATGTCCGCACCGGCTCAGGTCCTGCCGGAGGTGAACGAATGAGATTGGTCTCGCAGCGGTCCGCCTGAACCATTCTTCTTCAGCTTCGGCTTCGCCCACCCGGCTGATTACGGGGCGTGTATGACTGGGCACCCGAGCTCTACACCGGTCCACTCGAGCAGCCGTCGCTCGCCACCGTGCAGCACCTCCTCCATCCCAACGAGCCCGTCACAGGCTCACCAGTCACTCAGTCGAGCGGTACCGGTTAGGCGACCAGTTGTTGGCGGCTTCTGCCGACACCTAGGACTGTCCCGTCGTCTACCGTCGAAATCATGGCCGACGTCAACTTCTACTTCGACCCCGTCTGTCCGTTCGCGTGGATGACGAGCAAGTGGGTGCGAAAGGTACAGGCGCAGCGGGACTACACGGTGGAATGGCGGTTCATCTCGCTACGTCTGCTGAACGCACACGTCGATTACGACGCGCAGTTCCCGCCGGAGTACGAGGCCGGGCACACCGCCGGACTCCGCCTCCTGCGCGCGGCGGCGAGCATCCGCCGCGAACACGGACCGGCCGCCATCGGCCCGCTCTACGAAGCCCTCGGCACGCGGATCTTCGACGCGCACACCGGTTCCTACACCGTCGACACCACCGACTTTCGCGGTACCGCGGAGTTCCTCGGACCCGTCCTGGACGAACTCGGGTTGCCCGCGCACCACCTGAACGCCCTCGACGACGCCCAGTTCGACGCGGAGATCCAAACCGAGACCGACGAGGCCCTGTCCCTGACCGGTCGTGATGTGGGTACGCCGATCATCCACTTCCAGCCGCCCGAGGGAGTTGCATTCTTCGGGCCCGTGATCAGCCGTCTACCCGGTGACGACGACGCGGTCGTGCTGTGGGACCACGTGATCGGGCTGGCGAGCTTCCCGGGTTTCGCCGAGCTCAAGCGGAGCCTGCGGGAGAAGCCACAACTGCGGGCCTTCGGAGTGACCGACGGCGAGGCGGGTGTCGAGGAGGACTGGCACGGCGGGAGTCGGCGCACCAAGAAGTGAGCCGCCCCGGCGTCTACTTGAACGGATTGAGCGTCCGGCCGAGGAAGTACTGGATACCCGGCGGAATGGGACGCACGGCCGTCGTGACCAGCTTGTTCACCATGCCGGTCACGCACACCGCGTCGCCCTTCATCACCGCGTTCCACCCCTCGCGCACGACGTCCTCCGGCTCCTGCCACAGCACGCCGGGCAGGCGATCGGCGGTCTCGCGGGTCTCCGCACCCATCGCATCGTGGAACTCACTCCTGGTGAAACCGGGACACAGCGCCGTCACGTGGATGCCGTGCGGTTTCAGCTCCATGTCCAGGGACTGGGACATCAGCAGCACATACGACTTGATCGCGGAGTAGAGCAGGCCCTCCGCCGGAGGCAGCAGCGCCGTGATGGACGAGACGTTCACGATCCGCCCCCACCGGCGCTTCTTCATCCCCGGGAGCACGCGGTGGGACAGCTCGGTCAGCGAGGTCAGCATCAACTGCAGCTGCCCTCCGACCTCCTCCCACGGCGTCTCGGCGAACTTGGTGCTCAGCGACCATACCGGCGTTGTTGATCAGCACGTCGATGTCCAGCCCGAGTTCATCGGCGCGCTCGATGATCGCGGCCGGCGTGCCGGGTTCGGACAGATCCCCGGCGAACACCTCACAGCGAACGCCGTGCTCGCGATGTAGTCGCTCGGACAACTCGTCGAGCCGTTCGGCCCGACGGGCGACCAGCAGTAGGTCGTACCCTTCCGCGGCGAGATGTTCCGCGAACGTCTTGCCGATCCCGGCGGAGGCGCCGGTGATCACGGCGGTGCGGTGGTCGAATGAACTGCGTCGATCCGAGGACATGCGCCGGCTTTCTGTCGATGGACGATGCCGCGAGTAGTACCAGACCGCGCGTCCCTCGTCGGATCACGACAGGCGAGTTTGTTCCAACGAACAGGCTCAGGGAACGTGTCCGTACGGGTGCCAGCCGGACGGATTCCACTTGCCGCCGCGTTCTTGCCGGACCTCGCGCAGGCTGGTACCCACATACCGGGCCTCGAGTTCGGCGTCGGGTTTCCCGGTGTACACCCACCGCTTCGGATCCAGGTTTCCCTCGGCGTCGCGGTAGGACTCCCAGTAGTCGACGCGATGGACGGCCCGGACGAGATCGTCGGCGAACACCAGCACCGGTAGATCGGGGACGGTTCGGTGCGGCCCCGCACGCCAAGCGCTGCGAGCGGATTCGTAGATCACCTCGGCAGTGGCGTCGCTGCGGGCGGACTCGTCGACCTTCACCAGCACGCACACGTCGGGCAACGGCGGCGACACCGGCGCCGCATGTCGCAGGATCAGCTCCTCGATGCGCCACGGCCCCTGTGCATCCGGCGTCTCCGGAAGTTCCGATCCGGCCAGAGCGACGACGTCGACTACCGTGCGTCGTAGCGAAAGCGCGTGCGCTGCAGCCGAATCGACAGAATCTACATCGTACCGCAGAATCCAGTGTTCGACGCCGAACCCGTCGGCGTCGATGTCGCGGATACGCTCGGAGATGGCGGCCGCGACCTCGGCCGGATCGTCGTCGCCGACGATGTCGGCAGGGTCGGGTGCGTCGCCCGCCAGCGCGGCGGCGGTATGGCGGTATACGCGGTTCCCGCGGCCGGCGTCGACATGGAACACCGTGGCGTCACGCGGATCGACCAGTGCATAGACGTAACTACCGAGCACCGTTTGCGCTTCGTGGGGAACAGGTTTCGGGGCACCGGGCGCGGGGACGCCGACCGGCCGCAGCAGGGTGAGGACCTCGTCGACCACCGAAGGGCGGACCCCGAGCCCCCCGGCGGTGATCCCGCCGAAGACGACCTCGCCGGCGCGCTCCCGGTCGACGAATCGTCGGCCGGCGAAACGGTCGACGGCGCGCACCACATCGGCGACCTCGGCGCGCCGGGCCGCCGCACTGCGGGAGAACGTGCGCTCGTCATCCGGGTCGAGCATCTCCGCGAACGCCGACGACGACAAGAAGTCGCCGAGCGCCGTCCGGGGCAGCTCGACCGCATCGATCCTGTTCACCGCCATGGTCGCATGATGCCAGCACCCGACACGCAAACCCGCGAAGCGCTAGTGTACGTTTGTACATGTACATTCGTACATTAACTTGGAAGGGTAGTGATGACCGAGGCAGCGCCCCGCCGCCGACGAGATCCCGAGGAACGGCGACGCACCATTGTCGAGGCCGCCGCCACGCTCATCACCGAGGTGGGCTCCGAGGGGCTCACCCACCGGCTCGTCGCGAAACGTGCCGGTGTGCCGCTCGGTTCGACGACGCAGTACTTCGCCACGCTCGACGATCTGCGCGAGGCAGCGCTCGCCCGCCTGGCCGACGACATCGACTCCGGCCTGGCCGAGGTGGCCGAGACCCTCGCCGAACACGGCCCAGCCGCGGCGGTCTTCGCCGAGACGCTCCACGACTATCTGTCCGACGAGCGGTTGATCCGCGCCGACCTCGCGCTCGTGTCGGCCGCCGTCCTCGATCCCGCGCTCCGCCCGCTCGCGGTTCGCTGGCCCGACGGGCTGGTCGAGATCCTCATCCCGCACGTCGGGCAGACGGCCGCTCGCGCGATCGCCGCGTACACCGACGGCGTGGCCATACACGCACTCCTCTACGGGACGCCGCTGTCCCTCGACGACCTGACCGCCACCCTGACGGCCCTGACCGGGCTGCCCTCCCCCGAGCACGACCGGAGCCGACGATGACCCAGCGATCCGCCACCGAGACCACCAGCGCAGACGGCCTGTCCTTCCGGCGCCGATGGGCGTCGGCCGCCGTGTTGTCGGCCAGCCTGCTGGTCATCACCGTCGACCTCACGATCCTCAACGTCGCACTCCCCGACCTGGCCGGCGACCTGCGCCCGACCGCCGATCAGCAGCTGTGGATCATCGACGCCTACTCGCTCGTCCTGGCCGGCCTGCTGCTCTCCATGAGTTCACTGGCCGACCGGTGGGGCCGAAAACGGATGCTGGTCACCGGCTTCGCGGTGTTCGGTGGGGCCTCGGCACTGGTCCTGCTGGCCGAGTCACCCGAGGCGGTGATCGCGGTCCGGGTGCTGCTGGGCGTCGGCGGCGCGATGATCATGCCGACCACGTTGTCCCTGCTGCGCAGCATCTTCACCGACCCCGCCGAGCGTGCGACCGCCCTCGGGCTCTGGGCCGCGGTGTCGGGCCTCGGTGCGGCCGTCGGGCCGATCGTCGGCGGAGTTCTGCTCGAGTACTTCTCGTGGCGCGCCGCGTTCCTCGTCAACGTCCCGCTGATGGCGGTCGCCATCGTGGCCGCAGTGCTGATCCTGCCGGAGTCGAAGCACCCGCAGCCGGGCCGGTGGGACGCCGTCGGTGCGCTGATGTCGATCGCCGGCATGGTCGCCCTGGTCTGGGCCATCAAGCGGTTCGCCAAGGAGGAGAGCCTCCTCGCACCGGCCGCCTGGGTGGCCCTGATCGGCGCGGTCCTCATCCTGGCCCTGTTCGTCCGACGCTGCATGCGACGCACCGAGCCGCTTCTCGACGTCTCGTTGTTCCGCAGCCGGCCGTTCAGTGCGGGTGTTCTCGCCGCGCTCGGCTCGATGTTCGGACTGGCGGCGGCGCTCTTGCTGCTGGCCCAGTGGCTCCAGTTGGTCGAGGGCCACTCCCCGATCGCGGCCGGTGTGCGGCTGTTGCCGGTGGCGGGAGCGGCGATCGTGTCCTCGATGATCGCCGCCCCGCTGTCCCGGATGATCGGAGCCCGAGCCGTCGTGGCCGGCGGTATCGGCATCGCCGGCGTCGGGATGGCGCTGATGTTCCTCGGTTCCGACGGCCTCGACTACGGCACCGTCGCCACCGCCCAGGTGTTCGTCGGATTCGGCATCGGATCACTGGCCATCGCATCGGCGATGATCATGGCCGGCACCCCGGATGCCAAGGCGGGCAACGCCGCCGCGCTGGAAGAGACCGCCTACGACCTGGGCAATGTGCTCGGGGTCGCGATCCTCGGCAGCGTGGCGTCGATCATCTACCGGACCACGCTGACGGCCGAGCCCGTCCCCGGCGTACCCGCCGAGGTGACCGACGCGGCCGGCGAATCCCTCGGCGCCGCCATGGGTCTCGCCGAAGCCGCCGGGGCACCGGGCCTCGCGGAGCGGGCGGCGGCCGCGTTCACCGACGCCATGCAGCAGACGAGCCTGGTCGGCGGGGTCACGCTGGTCGCCGTCGCCGTGGCCGTCTTCGCGCTCGTGCCGCGCGGCACGGATGTCACGGCCGCGCAGCACTGACGTAGTCGTGCCTGTCATCCGGGCGGGGTGACGAGCTCCCGGTTGAGACGGTCGAGAAGTTCTGCGATCCGCTTCGGCTGATCGTGCGGAGCCAGGTGGCCGCAGTCGTCCAGGACTTTCAGCTCGACGTCGAGCCGCGCATGTACCACCTCAGCCAGCCGCAGTGTCGGCAAGAAGACGTCATGGTCGCCGGAGACCACCATCAAGGGGCGGTCCGTCGGCAATTCATCAGACGGCCCCGGCGCCAGACTCGTACGGCAGTGTCCGGCAACCAGATCCATCCATGCGATCAGCGCGGGATCGACGTTTCTGTCCGGCGCCGTCATCATTCGCAGCAGATCATACGAGCGTTCCGGCCGAGGCGAGGCCAGCCATGAGACGGTTGTGCGCAATGTCCGAGGCGAGACCGCCAAACGGGTGATGCCCGCAGGTGACACGAGTAGGCGTCCGGCGATCAGCGATGAGGCACCGGCCAACGCGATCGCAGCCCCGAGCGAGTGACCCAGCACGATCACCGGATGGGCGACCGTCGCGCCGAGCACCTCGTCGAGCCACCGCCCGTAGGCAGGGATCCGACCGCGTCGCCGCGGACGTTCCGGTGCACTTGTCCCCGGCTGGCCGGGCACGTCCAGACTGATGACGTCGTTGTTCCGCGCGAGTTCGGACAGCAGCGGGATCATCGTCGCCGAGTTCATGTTCGTACCCGGCACCACGACGACAGTGCGCCGGTCGGCGGGTGCCGCCGTCCCGGGGTCGGGAGACCGGGATGCAACGATCCTGGTCCGCCCCGCCGACGTCTGGACTTCCCATTGCGCGGCAACACAATCTGCTGCCGACAACCGGATCTCGCACCATCGTCGGATTACGTCGCGGCCGGATTCGGTCTTGTATGCGGTGATCATCAGGAAATCCCATCGGCGCGTCTTCACGGCACACGGCATCGATGATCAGCCCGGCAAGGGATGACAACGACACACGTGCAGCCGACCAGACTTCCCGGCACTCCACCCGCCACGATAGCAACGGTCGAGACGCAACCGCAGACGATGAGGTCTAGACTCGGACGGGTGCCAGCCTTCAGCCCCCTCGAATGGCCGGTGTTCCGCCAGTTGCGGTCGGGCGACGTCTTCGGGCGCGGACCGGCGGTCACCTCGGCGAGGACACGCGGCATCGAACCGCGCACCGCCACCGCGGACCGTGTGGTCCAGAGCGTGTGCCCGTTCTGCGCGGTGGGTTGCGGGCAGAAGGTGTACGTCAAGGACGAGCGGGTGGTCCAGATCGAGGGCGACCCGGACTCCCCGATCTCCCGCGGGCGCCTCTGTCCCAAGGGCGCGTCGAGCGAGCAGTTGGTCAACAACCCGATGCGGCAGACCTCGATCCGCTATCGGGCCGCGTACGCGACCGAGTGGCAGGACCTGGATCGCGACACCGCGATCGACATGATCGCCGACCGTTTCCTCGAGGCCCGACGCCGTGGCTGGCAGGACCGCGACGACGAGGGCCGACTGCTCCGGCGGACCACCGGTGTCGCCTCGCTCGGCGGTGCCACCCTCGACAACGAAGAGAACTATCTGATCAAGAAGCTCTTCACCGCGGCGGGCGCGATCCAGATCGAGAACCAGGCCCGCATATGACACTCCGCCACGGTTCCCGGTCTGGGGGCCTCGTTCGGACGCGGCGGCGCCACGCAATCACTGCAGGACATGGCCAACGCCGATTGCATCGTTCTCATGGGCGGCAACATGGCCGAGGCGCACCCGGTGGGTTTCCAGTGGGTGTCGGAGGCGAAGGCCAAGGGCGCGACGATCATTCACGTCGATCCGCGTTTCACCCGTACCTCTGCGGTGGCCGACCGGCACATCTCCATCCGGGCCGGCTCTGACGTCGTCCTGCTCGGTGCGCTCATCAACTACGCCATCACGCACGAGAAGTACTTCCGCGAGTACGTCGTCGCCTACACGAACGCCGCCACCCTGATCGCCGCGGATTTCCGCGACACCGAGGATCTCGACGGCCTGTTCTCCGGCTTCGACGCGGAGACCGGCGAATACGACGCCACCAGTTGGGCTTACGAGGAACCGTCCGCCCACTCCGACGACGGTGGCCGCGACAGCGAGGACGGCAAGGTCGAGTCGCCCGGCCACCCGGACGACGGGCCGCGGGTGAAGGACCGCGCGGTGGGGCACGAGCATGGCTCCGGCGGGCCGCCGCTGGAACACGGGGCGACAGTGCGCGATGACACCCTGGAACACCCGCGCAGCGTGTTCCAGATCGTCAAGCGTCACTACTCGCGCTACACACCCGAGATGGTGCGCGACATGTGCGGGATCTCGGTGCGCGACTTCGAGTATCTGGCCCGGGCCGTCACCGACAACTCCGGCCGCGAGCGCACCACGTGCTTCGGGTACGCGACCGGCTGGACCCAGCACACCTTCGGCGCGCAGTTCATCCGCGCCGCGTCGGTTCTGCAACTCCTGCTCGGCAACGTCGGGCGCCCCGGCGGCGGCATCATGGCCCTCCGCGGACACGCGAGCATCCAGGGGTCCACCGACATCCCGACGCTGTTCAACCTGCTGCCCGGGTATCTGCCGATGCCCTCGGCGGGCAAGCATGACAGTTTCGCCGACTACATCGACGCGATCACGTCGAAGGCCGAGAAGGGTTTCTGGGCCAACGCCGAGGACTACATGGTGAGTCTTCTCAAGGCGTGGTTCGGGGATGCCGCAACCGCCGAGAACGACTGGTGTTACGACTACCTGCCCCGGCTCACCGGGCCCGCCGGGACCTTCCAGACGACGGTCGACATGCTCGCCGACAAGGTCGACGGTTACTTCGTCCTCGGCCAGAACCCGGCGGTCGGATCGGCCAACGGGCGCCAGGCGCGGATGGCGATGTCGCACCTCAAATGGCTCGTCGTCCGCGACCTCAACATGATCGAGACGGCCACCTGGTGGAAGGAGGGCCCGGAGATCGAGTCCGGCGAGCTGCGCACCGAGGACATCGCCACCGAGGTGTTCTTCCTCCCCGCGGCCACGCATGTGGAGAAGGCCGGCTCGTTCACGCAGACCCAGCGCATGGTGCAGTGGCGCCACCAGGCGGTCGAGCCACCGGGTCAGTGCCAGAGCGAGATGGACTTCTTCTTCGAGCTCGGGCGGCGCATCCGCGAACGCCTCGCCGAGTCGACCGACGAACGTGACCGCCCGCTGCTCGACGTCACATGGGACTATCCCCTCGACGACCACGGCAACCCCGACCCCGAAGCGGTGCTGTCGGAGATCAACGGCTACCACGTGAACGGCGAAGACGCCGGCTCGAACCTCACGTCCTACACCCAGATGAAGCGCGACGGCTCGACCGCGGGCGGCTGCTGGATCTACACCGGGGTCTACACCGGCGCGGACACCGACGGGCCGTCGAACCTGGCCGCACGCCGGGTCCCGCAGGGCGGCGGCGGGGTCACCCAGCACGAGTGGGGCTGGGTGTGGCCGGCGGATCGTCGAATCCTCTACAACCGTGCGTCGGCCGACCCCGACGGCCGCCCGTGGAGCGAACGCAAGCGGTACATGGAATGGGACGCCGACGCCGGGCGGTGGGTCGGTCCCGACGTGCCCGACTTCCCTGTCGACCTGGCTCCCGATGCTCGTCCCGACCCGTCGGTCGGCGGCGTCGAAGCCCTCTGCGGCGACGACCCGTTCGTCATGCAGGCCGACGGGAAGGGCTGGCTCTACGCCCCGCGCGGGCTGGTCGACGGCCCGTTGCCGACGCACTACGAACCGCAGGAATCCCCGGTGGTCAACGCGCTGTATCCCCAGCAGCAGTCGCCATCGCGAGTCCTGTTCCCCCGCACGGACAATCTCGACGCACCCAGCGGCGAGAGCCCCGGCTCCGAGGTGTACCCGTTCGTGTTCACGACGTACCGGCTCACCGAGCACCACACCGCGGGTGGCATGAGCCGCTGGACGCCGTACCTGACGGAACTGCAGCCGGAGATGTTCTGCGAGATCTCACCCGAACTCGCCGAAGAGCGGGGCCTCACCAACGAGGGCTGGGCGACGATCGTGTCGCCGCGCGCCGCGATCGAGGCGCGGGTGCTCGTGACCGACCGCATGATGCCGCTGACCATCAACGGCCGGCAGGTGCATCAGGTGGGTCTCCCCTATCACTGGGGCGTGGGTTCCAACGCCGTGATCAGCGGCGACGCCGCCAACGATCTGATCGGGGTCACACTGGATCCGAACGTGCAGATCCAGGAGTCCAAGGTGGGCTCGTGCGACGTCATCGCCGGGCGCCGGCCGCAAGGCCGGGCACTGCTCGACCTGGTGCGTGCCTACCAGGAGCGGGCCGGGGTCACCGTCGAGACCGACAACCAGCACATCACCGGGAAGGCGGAGGAGTAGATGGGACAGCTGTCCGGGCCATCCGATCCCAGCACCGACGCGCACTGGAACACCCACAAGGAGCGCAAGGGGTTCTTCACCGACACCTCGATCTGCATCGGCTGCAAGGCCTGCGAGGTGGCGTGCAAGGAATGGAACGGCAACCCGCGCGACGGCGACCTCGCCCTCACCGGGATGTCGTACGACAACACCGTCGCCCTCGGCGCGAGCACCTGGCGCCACGTCGCCTTCATCGAGCAGAATTCCGACCGCATCGCCGAGGCCCGCGAGTCCGGGCGTGCGCTCGTCGGACTGGGCATGCCCGCGATGCCCGGCTCCTCGCCTGAAGATCGTTCGTCTCTGCCGACCAGGCCCTCTCCCCTGCCGGCTGAGCCGGCGAGGAGCGAAGCGACGAGCCGAGTCGAAGTCCCCGACACCCCCGAGTTCCGCTGGCTGATGTCGTCGGATGTCTGCAAGCACTGCACCCACGCCGGGTGCCTCGACGTCTGTCCGACCGGCGCGCTGTTCCGCACCGAGTTCGGCACCGTCGTGATCCAGGACGACGTCTGCAACGGCTGCGGGACGTGCGTGGCCGGATGTCCGTTCGGCGTCGTCGAGCGCCGGGCCGACGGCACCGCCGCGCCGACGACCCGCTCCGGCGAACGCAAGGGCGAGCAGCCCGAGGTGCCCAAACGCGGTGTCGCGCAAAAGTGCACGCTCTGCTACGACCGGTTGCTCGACGACGAGACACCGGCTTGCGCGAAGACCTGCCCGACCACGTCGATCAAGTTCGGCGACCACGACGACCTCGTCGACGACGCGCACGCCCGCGTCCGGGCGCTGCACGAGCAGGGCATGACCGAGGCGCGGCTCTACGGCGCCAACCCGAACGACGGTGTCGGCGGCACCGGATCGGTGTTCCTGCTGCTCGACGAGCCGGAGGTCTACGGACTGCCGCCGGACCCGCGGGTGTGCACCGCGGACCTGCCGGCCATGTACAAGCGCGCCGGGATCGCGGCGGCCGGAATGCTGGCCGCCGCCGCACTCTCGTTCCTACGGGGCGGCCGATGACCTCGTCGGAGTTCGACTCCTTCCGTCCGCCGGAGCCGCCCCGGCGGCGCGGCCGGGGTTTCGGCCGTGGCGGAAAACGCAGACCGGGTAGAGGTTTCGGGCAGGGCGACGGCAACCGTGAGATGTCGATGGTGCCCGATGCCGAATTCACCTCGTATTACGGGCATCCCGTCGTCAAGCCACCACCCTGGGACGAGAAGGTGGCCGCCTACCTGTTCCTCGGCGGTGTCGCCGGCGGCTCCGGCGTCCTGGCCGCCGGGGCCCAGCTCACCGGGCGGGACGCGTTGCGCCGCAACGCCCGCCTCGGTGGTCTGGGTGCCGTGGGTCTGGGCGGGATCGCGCTCGTCGCCGACCTCGGACGGCCGGACCGGTTCTACAACATGTTGCGCACGTTCAAGGTGACGTCGCCGATGAGCGTCGGTTCCTGGATGCTGTCGGCGTTCAGCGGGGCACTCGGCGTCGCGGCGGTCGCCGAGGTCGACCGGATGACCGGTGCGCGGCTGCCGCTCGGGCCGCTTCGTGCGGTGTTGCGCGCCGTCGAGGCCCCCGCCGGGCTGGCCGCCGGGCTGGCGGGTCCGCCGCTCGCGGTGTACACCGCGGTCCTGCTCTCCGATACCGCCGTGCCGACCTGGAACGCCATGCACCGGGACCTGCCGTTCGTGTTCGTCAGTTCCGCGAGCCTGGCGTCGAGCGGGCTGGCGCTGGTCACCACGCCGGTCGGTCAGGCCGGGCCGGCACGGACTCTCGCGGCGCTGGGCGTGGTCGGCGACCTCGTCGCGATGCGACTCACGGAGCGACGGATGGACCCGGTCGCCGCCGAACCGCTCCACCACGGAAAGGCCGGCACCCTGCTGCGCTGGAGCGAGCGACTCGCCGTCGCCGGCGGAGTGGGCGCGTTGCTCAGCGGGCGCTCCCGCCCCCTGGCGGTCGTCTCGGGACTCGCACTGCTCGCCGCGTCGGCCTGCACGCGATTCGGCGTCTTCGACGCCGGCATCGAGTCGGCCAAGAACCCCCGCTACACGATCGAACCGCAGAAGCGCCGCCTCGCGGCCCGTCGTGCCGCCGGAATCACCGACGACTCGATCACCACCGGGCCGCCCGCGCCCTGAGCGGTGCCCACTGAGGAGCGCCGCCCCCTGCTGCTCCCTGAGCGCCAGCGCCGCACTCCGCTCCCGAGCGCAAGCGCCACCCCCTCCGCTCTCTATCCGAAAAAGGCGGTCCCCATTGCTCCCTGAGGTGCGAGGAGCGCAAGCCGCCGGGCCGAGCAAGCGACGAAGGAGCGCGTCGAGGTCGACGAGCCACGAAGGGCCTGGTGAGACACGTTGCGTGACCCTTCGTGGCTCGCTTCGCTCGCACCTCAGGGAGCATGTTTTTCGGACGTTCACGAGTGTTCTTTCGTGGTCCACAACGGCCGCCAGGCCCCCGCTCCCTGAGGAGCGCCCGGAGCTTGCGGAGGGCGCGTCACGAAGGGTCTTGGCGACCGAGTCAGCGAACCCGGATACCCATCCCCGCAACCGTCTCGGCGACCCCACCGCTCCCTAATCCGAAAGAGGCGCATAACCCCTGCTCCCTGAGGTGCGAGGAGCGCAAGCGACGAGCCACGAAGGGTCAGCGCACCGTGATCCCGAAGCCCGCCACCGTCTCGCCGATCACCGGGTAGCCCGGGACCTCGCCGACCACGAGCAGCCCGCCCGAGGTCTGTGCGTCCGCGAGGAACAGCAGGTCGTCCTCGGCGACACCGGAACCGACCGTGAGGTGCGGACGCACCCAGTCGAGATTGCGGCGGGTACCCCCGGACACGAAACCGTCCCGAAGTGCCTGCGCCGCCCCGTCGACCGCGGGCACCGAAGCGCGGTCGACTACCGCGCCGACCCCCGACGCGCGGCACAGTTTGTGCAGATGCCCGAGCAGGCCGAAGCCGGTCACGTCGGTCGCCGCGCGGACGCCGGCCGCGACCGCGGCGCTCGACGCATCGCGATTGAGCGTCGTCATCAGGGCGATCGCCTCGTCGAACACCTCGCCGGTCTGCTTGTGCCGGTTGTTCAACAGTCCGACCCCGATCGGTTTGGTCAGGGTGATCGGCAGCCCCGGCTCGGCCGCGTCGTTGCGCAACAACCGGCCGGGTTCGGCCACCCCTGTCACCGCCATGCCGTACTTCGGTTCCGGATCGTCGATGGTGTGCCCGCCGATCACCGGACAGGCGGCCTGCGCCCCGACGTCGAGACCGCCGCGCAGCACCTCGGTCATCAGCTCCATCGGCAGCACCTCCCGCGGCCAGCCGACCAGGTTGATGGCGACGACGGGGGTGCCGCCCATGGCATAGATGTCCGACAGCGCGTTGGCCGCGGCGATGCGGCCCCAGTCGTACGGATCGTCGACGACCGGGGTGAAGAAGTCGGCGGTGGAGAGCACCGCGACGTCGTCGCGGATACGCACTGCCGCGGCGTCGTCGCCGTCGTCGAGTCCGACGATGATGTCGTCGCCGACCTGGCCGGTGAGTCCCGCGACCGCCTGCTCGAGCTCGCCCGGCGGGATCTTGCACGCGCATCCACCACCGTGGGCGTAGCCGGTCAGTCGGATGGGTGTCTCGCTTCGCACGGTCACCGTGTCGAGGGTAGCCCTCCGGTAATCTCCGATGCTGTCCTCCGGCGATCGCTACCATCGGGCTCATGAGGCAAGCAGACGGCGAGTACTACGTCACGGCCGGCGAGCTGCAGGCGTTCTGGGAATCCGGTCACCACTACTGGTACATGCGGGAGGACGGGTCGACCGACCTGTACGCCGACGAACTCGATATCACCCACGGCTGGCCCATCTTCCTGATGAAGCGCGACGAGGAGTGGTTTGCGAAGTGGGACGGCGATTTTGAGCGTGCCGTCGATGACGATCTCAACCCGAAGTTGATCCGCCACTTCGAGGAACTCATCACCGAGGGCAACTGGCCGCACCGGCAGGACTGACCCGGCCGCACGTCGGATAGGTTGGGACCGCGTGGAGGCGTATGGGTCCTGGTGGGCTCCCCGGTCTTCAAAACCGAGGAGGTCGAGTATCTCGGCCTGGCGGGTTCGATTCCCGTCCGCCTCCGCCAGGGGGGTCGACCGTGACCCCCGCCGGCTGAGCCGGTGACGAGCGAAGCGAGAGCCACCCCCGCCGGCTGAGCCGGTGACGAGCGAAGCGAGAGCCACCCCCGCCGGCTGAGCCGGAGACGAGCGAAGCGAGAGCCCACCCCCCGCCGGCTGAGCCGGTGACGAGCGAAGCGAGGAGCCGTGTCGAAGCCCCCCGTCACCGATCCGCGCCGTCGAATTCCGCGAACCGACGCACTGTTGGCCCTGCCCGCGGTGTCCGCGGCGCGTGCACGACTGGGCGACACAGCGATTCGCGACATCATTCGCCAGGCCCAGGACGCGGCCCGCCGCGGCGAGACGCCACCGGATGACGTCGAGCGGATCGTCGTGGAATCGGTCAGCGCGTCGTATGCCTCGTCGATCCGCCCCGTGCTCAACGCCACCGGGGTCGTCGTGCACACGAACCTCGGGCGGGCACCGCTGTCACCCGCGGCGCTCGACGCCGTCGGCGCGGCGTCGGGTTACGTCGACGTGGAACTCGATCTCGAGTCCGGCACCCGGTCGAAGCGCGGGGCGGCCACCCGCAGCGCTCTCCTACGAGCCTGTCCCGCAGCGGAAGACGCGCTGATGGTCAACAACGGTGCGGCCGCATTGGTACTGGCGACGACCGCGCTGGCGGCCGGGCGTGCAGTCGTCATCAGTCGTGGCGAGATGATCGAGATCGGCGCAGGTTTCCGGCTCACCGAACTGATCGCGTCGACAGGCGCCCGGTTACACGAGGTCGGCACCACCAACCGCACCCACGCACGCGACTACGCCGACGCCCTCACCGACGACGACGTCGGAGCAATTCTCAAGGTGCATCCGAGCAACTTCCGGGTCGAGGGCTTCACCAGCGAGACATCGCTCTCCGAGCTGCGCGGCCTCGCCCGGGCGCACGGCGTGCCCGTCGTCGCCGACATCGGCAGCGGACTCCTGCAACCCGACCCGCTGCTGCCCGACGAACCCGACGCCACCACGACACTCGAATCCGGCGCCGACCTCGTCATCGCCAGCGGCGACAAACTCCTGGGCGGACCACAGGCCGGACTCCTCCTCGGCGATGGAGCGCTCGTTCAGCGTCTCGCGAAACACCCACTCGCACGGGCCGTTCGCGCGGACAAGCTGGCACTGGCTGCGATGGAGGCAACCGTCGGCGGGCCACGACCCCCCGTCTGGGAATACCTCCACGCCGATCCCGACAGACTTCGCGTGCGTACCGAATCCCTGGGCACGGCAGTCGGATTCCCGATCGTCGCCCATGACGGACGGGTGGGTGGCGGTGGCGCACCCGGCGTGCCGCTGCCGGGGTGGGCGGTGCGGCTTCCGGTCGCAACGGCCGCCCGCCTACGCGTCGGCGATCCGGCCGTCCTACCCCGCGTTCACGACGACGCGTGTCTGGTGGACCTGCGCTGCGTTCCCGAAGCCGACGACGTGCGGGTACTCGCCGCGATCCGACAGGCTCTGGGCGCGTCGTGAAGTCGCGCTCGTGAAGTACGTGGTGGCCACCGCCGGACACGTGGACCACGGGAAGTCCACACTGGTGCGTGCTCTGACCGGGATCGAGCCGGACCGATGGGAGGAGGAACGACGCCGCGGGCTGACGATCGACCTCGGTTTCGCCTGGACCACACTGCCTTCCGGTGCCGACGTGGCCTTCGTCGACGTCCCCGGCCACGAGCGGTTCATCCCGAACATGCTGGCCGGCCTGGGCCCGGCGCCCGTCGTCCTGTTCGTCGTCGCCGCGGACGAGGGATGGAGCGCCCAGTCCGACGACCACCGTGATGCCGTCGCCGCCCTCGGCATCGAGTACGGGCTGCTGGTCATCACCCGAGCCGACCGGGCCTCGCCCGACCGCGTTCGTGAAGTGATCGATCTGTCGCGTGATCGCCTCAGCCGCACCGGCCTTTCCGATGCGCCGGCGGTCGTGGTGTCGGCGCCCGATCGCGTCGGAATCGACGAACTGCGCACACGGCTCGACGCCGTCTTGGCCGGGACATCACCGCCGTCGACCTCGGGGCGTGTCCGGTTCTGGATCGACCGGGTCTTCACCCGCACCGGCGCCGGCACCGTCGTCACCGGCACCCTATCCGCCGGGACCATCTCGGTCGGCGACACCCTGGACCTGCTCACGGTTGACGGCCGCCGGCGACTCGATGTCCGTGGATTGCAGAGCGAGGGTGCAACTCTCACCAGCGCCGGCCCGGTCAGCCGAGTCGCGATCAATCTGCGCGGCGTCGGCGTCGACGACGTCTCGCGCGGCGACGCACTCGTGACGCCCGGAGCCTGGCACACCTCCGCAGTCGCCGATGTCCGGCGCGTGAGCGGCATGTCCTTCGAGGAGGCACCGGAACACCTCGTCGCACACATCGGCACAGCGGCGCTACCGGTTCGGTTGCGCCCCTTCGACGGCGACCACGCGCGTGTGACCCTCGCCCGTGCCGTGCCGATGTCGCGGGGCGATCGGGTGGTGCTCCGGGATCCCGGCCAACGGATTGTTGGCGGTGGCGTCGTGCTGCACCCCGATCCCCCGGCGCTGACCCGGCGCGGCGACGCAACACGGCGCGCTGCCTCGCTGGCGGCCATGTCCGACGGCGCCGGGGCCGCCGAAGAAGTGCATCGGCGTGGCGCGATGCGCGTCACCGATCTGACGCGACTCGGCCTGGTCGACGACGCCGAGCCCGCTCCCCACGGCGTACGAGTGATCGGCGAGTGGTGGGTCGCCGAAACCTCCCTCACCGCCTGGGCGGAACGGCTTCACGCCGCCGTCCGCGAACTACATCAACGAGACCCGTTGTCGGCCGGGCTCTCTGCGGCCGGCGCACCCGCGCTGCTCGGGCTCCCGGACACGACGCTGCTGGCGACCGTCATCTCGGAAGCCGGGCTGTCATCGTCCGACGGGCACCTGGCAATCCCGGGTCACAAGCCCTCCCTGGGTGATGCCGACGACGCGGTCAGCGCACTGGAGCGCCGGCTCGCCGACCACCCGTTCCGTGCACCCGAGGCCGATGACCTCACCGCACTCGGCTTGGGCGCCCGAGAACTCGCCGCCGCCGAGCGCACGGGCCGAATTCTCCGTTTGCGCGACGGTGTCGTGCTGTTGCCGACCGCCCCCGCCCTGGCGATGCGCATCCTCGCCTCGCTCGATCAGCCGTTCACCACCAGCGCCGCTCGTCAGGCGCTCGGAACCACTCGGCGCGTGGTCATTCCGCTACTGGAGTACCTCGACGCCCGCGGTTGGACCCGCCGTCTTGACGCCGGGCACCGGGAGGTCGTGCGCTGAGCAACGGGCGGTGGTCCTGTCGTACAGGTCGCCGTGTGAATCGCGGGAAGAGCTTCCGTCCGAGGCCCCTACCACACGACACCGACAAGTCGACATCAACGAATAGCATTGCACAGCAGTATGTTTGGCCTTGCCGCACGTCTGGATTGGTGTACACTCGAACCTACATTCGCAGCAACGGTTCTCGGAGGAGGTGACCGTCATGCCCAGCACCGCACACGTCGGTGGCGACTCGACAGCGCCGCAACCGCGTGCCGTTGAGTTGGTGGCCGATCTCCACCGCACCCTCGACAAATTGCAGACCGTGGATCTGTCGCCGTGTACCGATGCCGAACTCGCTGAGGTGGCCGCGGAGACCGAACGCGCCATCGCTCGTCTGACCGTCGCCGGGGACCGGCAGATCGATCAGGCCGTCGCCCGCGACCTGCCACGCAAGGCCGGCTGCCGCACCCTGATGCAGTTCATGACCCACCGGCTACGAGTGTCGAACCCGATGCGCCGCCGTAAGCATATGGACGCCACCGCCCACCGGACCAGCCTCGGCGGCGAGGTCCTCCCACCCGAATACCCCTGTCTCGCCGAAGCGTTCGCACAAGGCACGGTCGGCACCGCGCACGTCCAGGCCGCATTGGACGTCCTCGACCGCATCCCGGGCACCATCGACCACGACATCAAGGTCGCCGCTGAACGACAGATGGCCGAAATCGCCGAAGCCCACACGCCTGCCGAGATCACCCGGCTCGGCGCGCGGCTGCTCGCCCATCTCGACCCCGACGGCACCCTGGCCGACGACACCGACCAGAAACGACGCCGCGGCCTGTGGATCGGTCGGCAACGCGCCGACGGCACCGCCAAGATATCGGGCACCCTGACACCCGAACTCGTCGCCCGGCTGACGATGATGTTCGCCGTCTGGGGCAAACCCGGACTCAACAACCCCGACGACCCGCAGTCGCCTCGCGGACCGGCCGGCACCGCCGACCCCGACGCCCTGGCCTCGGCAGCCGACCGCGACGGCCGCACTCTCGCCCAGACCAATCACGACGCCCTCGACGCCGCACTGGCCGCAGGCTTCGCCGACGGAACACTGGGAACCTCGCACCGAGGCCTGCCCGTGCAACTGATCATCAAAGCCGACCTCTCCGACCTGACCCGCGAAGCCGGACTCGCCACCACCGCCACCGGAACCCTGCTGCCCATCCGGGACTTGATCGCGATGGCCGCCGACATGCAACCCTGGCTCGCGATCTTCAAAGACGCCACCACCGTCCCCCTGCACTTCGGACGGGGCAAACGCCTCGCCACCCGCGAACAACGCCTGGTCTCCTTCGCCCGACCCGACGGCGAGGTGTGCTCGGCTCCCGGGTGCGATCAGCCCGCCACCCAGGTCGAGCTTCATCACGCCGAACGAGACTGGGCCAAGGGCGGACTCACCGACATCGATGACCTCGCACCGGCCTGTCCCCGCCACAACCGCATGGTCGGCGACCAACCCGGCCAGTACACCACCCGGATCGTCCGGTCCGGGCCAGACGAAGGCCGCTGCGCCTGGCGACTCAACGTCGAACCCGGCGCACCGCCCAACCCCGAATACATCAACCGCCGACCCGACATACCCAAGCGGTTGCAGGCCCACCTGGCACAGGTGCGGCGAGAGATCCACGGACGCACCACGTCCGGCGACGAGCCACGCCCACATGACGCGCGCCGCTCATGGCTGAAAACCAGCCACGTCATCGACGTCCGACCACCCCGACCCGGACCACGCACGCCCCGGCCCTCCCTCGTCGAAGCACACCTCATGGAGTTACTCGCCACCTCGTGAAGTTCGCCGGCTCATCCGCGGTGGTCAGCGCGTGAGGACCACCTTGCCGATCGCCCCTCCGGATTCGGAGACTCGGTGCGCTGTACGAAGATTCTCGATCGTGAAACCAGCCAGTTCACGGTTGACAGTGCTGCGAATCTTGCCGGCGTCGACGAGTTCGGCGACCCGGCCGAGGATCTCGTGTTGTGAGTCGTCTTCCGGTGCGAACAACGGCTTGGAGAACATCAACTCCCAATGCCAACTCTGGCTCTTCTGCTTCAGCGGGAGGGTATCGAGACCTTCGGGCTCGTCAATGGCGACGACCTGACCGTGTACACCCATGATGTCGGCATAGGACTCGACATTTCCGTCCGAGTGGGGCGAGAAGATGTAGTCCACACCGCGCGGAGCGTATGCCCGCACGTCCTCGCGCAGGCGTCTCGGGTCGACGACGTGGTGGGCACCGAGTCCTCGCGCCCATTCCTGCGACTCAGGCCGTGACGCGGTTGCGATCACGGTGAGATCAGTCAGGGTCCGGGACAACTGAATGACCATCGAGCCGACGCCCCCGGCACCCGCCACCACGACGATCGTTCCCGAGTCCGCGGAATCGACCCGCAGCTTCTCGAACAACGACTCCCAGGCAGTGATCGTGGTCAACGGCAGTGCGGCAGCCGCGCCGAAGTCGAGGGACGACGGTTTGCGCCTGACGATCCGCTCATCGACAAGATGGAACTCGGCATTCGTTCCCGGCCGATCGATCGAACCGGCGTAGTAGACCTCGTCCCCGACGGCAAACCTCGACACCTCGTCGCCGATCCCGACGACAATCCCCGCCGCGTCGAATCCCAGAACACGCGGCGGATCGGAGTCACGCAGGCCTGCACGCACTTTGGTGTCCACCGGGTTGACCGAGACCGCGCGGACCTCGACGAGGAGATCGTGCGGACGGGGGGCCGGCACCGGCATTGTCGTCTCGGCGAACGCGCTCGGGTCCTCGACGGAGTTCGCAGCGACCGCGACCAGGGCTGTCATCTCTCGTGTCATGGCGCTAAGGTATCCCCACGACCCCAGTTACCCGCAAGGGCTCCTAGTATCCAATAGAAAGCATCGAGGCCAGCGCCATGTCACTGCCGTCCCATCGCGGAGACGCCTACTCTGCGTCGTGTCCCTGCCGAGGGATGCTCGACCTTCTCGCCGACAAGTGGAGCGCCCTGGTCATCGGCGCCCTACGCGATAGACCGATGCGGTTCGGAGAGCTCCGCGTGCGGCTGGACGGGATCAGCCCCAAAGTCCTCACGGCGACTCTGCGTCGGTTGGAGACAGCCGGGATGCTCACCCGCACCGTCTATCCGGCGGTCCCGCTGCACGTCGAATACGAACTGACGGAACTCGGGGTGGACGCCGCCGGGCCGCTGGACGCACTGCGCCTGTGGGTAGAGGACAACCTCGACCGCTTCCCACATCCGTAGCCGGCGCAGACAAAGGGACCCATCCCGAAGGATGGGTCCCTTTGTCATTCACTTGTCAGTCACGAACTCAGCCCAGTACCAACGACTCTCCGTCGGCACTGACGTTGACCGGCACGACGTCACCGTCGCGGATGTCGCCGGCGAGCAGCTGCTTGGCGAGCTGGTCACCGATGGCCTGCTGCACCAGGCGGCGCAGCGGGCGAGCACCGTACAGCGGGTCGAATCCGCGTGCGCCCAGCCATTCCTTGGCCTTGGTCGACACCTCGAGGTCGAGGCGACGCTGCGCGAGGCGCTTCTTGAGCTGGTCGAGCTGGATGTCGACGATCGACACCAGTTCCTCCGGGCTCAGGGCGTCGAAGATCACCACGTCGTCGAGACGGTTGATGAACTCCGGCTTGAACGCCGACCGCACCGCCATCATGACGTGATCCTTGTCGCCCCCCGCACCGAGGTTCGAGGTGAGGATCAGGATGGTGTTGCGGAAGTCCACCGTCCGGCCCTGACCGTCGGTCAGTCGACCTTCGTCCAGTACCTGCAGCAGCACGTCGAACACGTCCGGGTGAGCCTTCTCGATCTCGTCGAACAGGACCACCGTGTACGGACGACGCCTCACCGCCTCGGTCAGCTGGCCGCCGGCCTCGTACCCGACGTAACCGGGCGGAGCACCGACGAGCCTTGCCACGCTGTGCTTCTCGCCGTACTCGCTCATGTCGATGCGGACCATCGCCCGCTCGTCGTCGAACAGGAACTCGGCGAGCGCCTTGGCCAGCTCGGTCTTACCGACACCGGTGGGGCCGAGGAACATGAACGAGCCGAGCGGCCGGTTCGGGTCCGCGACACCGGCGCGGGCACGACGCACCGCGTCGGACACCGCCTGCACCGCATCCTTCTGACCGATGACCCGGTGTCCCAGTTCCTCTTCCATGCGCAGCAGCTTGGCGGTCTCGCCTTCGAGCATGCGTCCGGCCGGGATTCCGGTCCACGCCGACACGACCTGGGCCACGTCGTCGGGTCCGACCTCCTCCTGCAGCATCACGTCCTGAGAAGGATCCGTGCCGGTCTTCTCGATCGCGGCCTCGAGCTCCTTCTCCAGTCCGGGGACGCGACCGTACCGCAGCTCGGCGGCGCGTCCGAGATCACCGTCGCGCTCCGCGCGATCAGCCTCGCCGCGAAGCCTTTCCAGCTCCTCCTTGAGGTCTCGGACCGCGTCGATCGCGGTCTTCTCCGACTGCCACCGGGCGGAGAGCTCGTTGAGCTTCTCCTTCTGGTCGGCCAGCTCGGCGCGGAGCTTCTCGAGCCGCTCCTTCGACGCCGCGTCGGTCTCCTTCTGCAAGGCGACCTCCTCGACCTCGAGACGGCGGACGATCCGCTCGACCTCGTCGATCTCGACGGGGCGCGAGTCGATCTCCATCCGCAACCGCGACGCGGCCTCGTCGACGAGGTCGATGGCCTTGTCGGGCAGGAACCGCGAGGTGATGTAGCGATCGGAAAGCGATGCGGCAGCGACCAATGCGGAGTCGGTGATGCGCACGCCGTGGTGCACCTCGTACCGGTCCTTCAGGCCGCGGAGGATGCCGATGGCGTCTTCGACCGACGGCTCGCCGACGTACACCTGCTGGAAGCGACGCTCTAGTGCGGCGTCCTTCTCGATGTACTTGCGGTACTCCTCGAGGGTGGTGGCACCGACCAGCCGCAGCTCACCACGGGCGAGCATCGGCTTGATCATGTTGCCGGCGTCCATCGCGGAATCGCCTGTCGCACCGGCTCCGACGATCGTGTGCAGCTCGTCGATGAAGGTGATGACCTGTCCGGCCGAACCCTTGATCTCGTCGAGCACGGCCTTGAGCCGCTCCTCGAACTCGCCACGGTACTTCGCGCCGGCGACCATCGAACCCATGTCGAGGGAGATGACGGTCTTGTTGCGCAACGACTCCGGCACGTCGCCGGCGACGATGCGTTGCGCGAGACCTTCGACGATGGCGGTCTTGCCGACGCCGGGCTCACCGATGAGGACCGGGTTGTTCTTGGTCCGCCGGCTGAGCACCTGCACGACGCGCCGGATCTCGGTGTCGCGGCCGATGACCGGGTCGAGCTTGCCCTCGCGGGCGGCCGCGGTCAGGTCGGTCGAGTACTTCTCGAGAGCCTGGTAGGTCGATTCGGGATCCTCGGAGGTGACCCGTGCGCTGCCGCGCACGGCGACGAACGCCTCGCGCAGAGCCTGCGGTGTCGCACCGAGGTTGTGCAGCAGTTTGGCGACGTCGGAGTCACCGGTCGCCAGGCCGACGACGACGTGCTCGGTCGAGACGTACTCGTCGTCGAGCTCACCGGCCAGCTGCTGAGCTGCGGTGACGGCCGCGATCGATTCGCGGGATAGTTGAGGCGTCGAGCTGGCGCCGGACACCGTCGGCATGCGATCGACCAGAGCCTGGGCCTGCGCACGAACGCTCGACGGGTCCACGCCCACTGCCTTGAGCAGCGGCGACGCGATGCCGTCGGACTGATTGAGCAGTGCCACGAGGATGTGGGCCGGTCGCACGTCGGGGTTGCCAGCACTGGCCGCCGCCTGCACAGCAGAACTCAATGCTTGCTGCGTCTTGGTGGTGGGGGTGAAGCTGTCCACTCGCGTGCACCTTTCTCTTAAGTCCAACAGGCTCAAGTATGAGCCATACGCGGTCTACAACGCCAACATAGTTGAGTGCATTCCGCTCAAGCCTGAAGTTTCTGTGACATAGACCACTTGCTCCAGGATGTCGGGGGTTGGCGATCCCCCGCCCTCACAGCCGTCCAGGCTCGGGACCCGACGCCACAGACTCTCCGGAACGCGACAAACCGATCCGCAGTATTGAACGACGCACAAGTCGGGCGCCTATTCTTGAGCCCGATGTCACAGCTTTCACGCGACAAGAAGAAGCGCCGCGCCCAACGTAAGCGCAAACACGACTCCGGCAGTGGCAACCACTCCAACGTGGTACCGCTTTTCGGCACAGCAAGGCGACACGTTGCTCCCGAATCATTCAAGTCGTGGCTCCGCGATGAGGTCTTCCCCGGCGACGAGGAAGCTGTCACCCACATCGGGGCGTACGCGTTCATCGTGCTCGACGCCGTCGGGCAGACGAACCCCGGTTTCGATCCGCTCTCCTGGACTACCGACGACGTCGACACCATGGTGTCGATGCTCAACCACATCGAGTCGAACCAGCAGCAGGACGCCAAACCGCTCGCCATCGCGATCGAGACGCTGCGCCGCTACCTGGTCGAGACCGGCATGTGGCTCAGCACCGAATCCGTATCGGCCTATGCCGCCGAGCAGTTTGCCCTTGCCTCCGGGCTCGAGTTACGGACCACGACAATCGAGGAAGTCGACGAGGCCACCGAACGCGCTGCCCTCCTGGACACACAGCCCGTCCGGCGGGTCACCGAGCTGTTGGACTGGCTGGGTCCGCACCGCCCCACCACGCAGAGTCGGTGGCTCAAACCGGCCGAGGCCCGCGACCTCGCCCGCCGACTCGACATCGACTTCCCCGCTCACGTCAAGAGCATGAGCGACGTCGCGTCGTTACATCACCTGTGGGGCTTTGCCCAGGCCCTCGATATCGTCGAAGCCAATACCTCGAGCGCACGTCCCGGGCGCGCCGCCCATCTGTGGCGGGACGAGCCCCGGATCGACGTGCTGCGGGTGGGTCTCACCGCATGGGTTCGGTCCGGCTTTCCTCGGGAATACAACCCCGACATCGACTTCTCGTCGTCCTTGATCGGCGTGGTCATTAGCGGACTCGGCGATTCACCGCTGAGTATCGCCGAGATCAACGCCTGGGTCCCCAAACTCGGACTCAGCGAGTTCCTCGTCGAGGCAATCCATCGTCGGCTCGAGTTGTACATCGAAGAAGGCTGGCTGACGCTCGAGGGCGACAGGTACGTCGTTCCCGTCGCGTTACGCCCTGCCGTGGTATCTGCGCTCCCCCTGCCAGGACCTCCGCAGGACTAGACTTGGCCGGCGGCGCAGGGATCCGCTGACGTCCACAGTGCGCGATCGGTAACGGAATCCAGCACACATCCCGCACTCTGCACATCTGTTCGCGCAATATGGATTGAGTGACCACAGACAACTCCACCGGGCCGGTGATCTTCATCCTCTTCGGGTCGACGGGCGACCTCGCCAAGCGGATGGTCCTGCCGTCGCTGTACGAACTCCACCGGCGAGACCTGCTCCCCGACGGATGGCAGCTGATCGGCAACGGACGCGGCGACCGGACCGACGATGAATTCCGGCAACATGTGAAGGACGCGATCGAGGAGTTCGGTCCGGACGGGTCGGTGTCATCGGACGAATGGGAAGCGTTCGCCGAGACCATCCGCTTCGCCGGCGGCGGGTTCACCGTCGACGACCCCGGCCGTCTGCCAGAGGTGATCGACGCGGCCCGTGACGCCGTCGGCGACGGTGCTCAACTGGTCCACTATCTGGCCCTCCCACCGACCACCTTCGTCGACTACACGAAAGCCATTGCCGCGCACGATCTTGCGAAGGGATCCCGAGTCGTCTACGAGAAGCCGTTCGGTACGTCCCCCGACGGCTTCCGGACTCTCGACAAGGCGGTCCACGAATCCCTGGACGAGAAGCAGATCTACCGGATCGACCACTTTCTGGGGAAGGAGAGCACCCAGAACCTTCACGTCCTCCGTTTTGCCAACGGGTTGTTCTCGGGGGTGTGGAACCGCGAACACGTGGCAGAAGTCCAGATCGACGTCCCGGAGACCCTCGACATCGCCGACCGCGCCGCCTTCTACGACGCCACCGGCGCATTCCTGGACATGATCGTCACCCACCTGTTCCAGGTGGCGGCCGAAGTCGCGATGGAACCCCCGGTGTCGCTCGGCGCCGACGACCTGCTCGACGCGCGGGAGTCGGTCATCGCGGCGTTCCGGCCGCTGGACCCCACCGAGGTGGTCTTCGGCCAGTACGAGGGGTACCGCGACACCGACGGCATCCCCGCGGACTCCACCACCGAGACGTTCGCGGCAGTCCGCCTGTGGGTCGACACCAACCGCTGGCACGGCGTCCCGTTCCTGCTGCGGACCGGCAAGATGCTCGACCACAGCTCCCAGCGACTCAGCCTCGTGTTCCGCTCCCCCGCCGACGGTCCGCTGACCGATACCCCTGAGGACGGCACCGTGCTGACCTTCGATCTGGCCGGCGATGGTGCCATCGATCTGGCGGTCACCGTCAAGGAACCCGGTTCGGGCACCGACCTCTCCGTCGCCCACATGACCGAACAGCTCGACAAGGTGGCCGACGGCCTGTCGCCCTATGCCCGACTCATCGTCGACGTGCTGCGCGGCGATCGGTCGCTGTTCACCCGACCCGACGGCCTCGCGCATGTGTGGGAGGTGGCCGCACCGGTGCTGGCGAATCCGCCGGCGCCGCAACCGTATGCGGCTGGATCGACCGGCCCCGCGGCCGCCGACGACCTGTGCGGCGGGTCCGGCTGGATCTGAGCGCGGCGCTTCGCGCCTAGTCGCCAAGGCGCCGGTCGAGGTTGATGGCCGCGCTGATGAGGGCGAGGTGAGTGAACGCCTGCGGCATGTTGCCGAGCTGTTCACCGGTCAGGCCGACCTGCTCGGCGTACAGACCGAGGTGATTGGCGTGGGTGAACATCTTCTCCAGCGCCAGACGGGCGTCGGCCAGGCGGCCGACCCGGGTGAGCGCCTCGACGTACCAGAACGAGCACAGCGAGAACGTTCCCTCGGCTCCGTCGAGGCCGTCGTGGCCACCGTCGGTGTCGTACCGGAACACCAGGGAGTCGCTCACGAGTTCCTCCTCGATCCGCTCGAGGGTGCGGACGAATCGGTCGTCGGTGGGCGACAGCAACTTCACGGCGGGGATGAGCAACAGCGCGGCGTCGAGCCGATCGGAGTCGAGCGTCTGGACGAAGGCCCCCACGTCGTCGTTCCAGCCCCGCTCCATGATCTGCAGGAAGATGTCGTCGCGGGCCTTCATCCACCCGGCGACGTCGCCCGGTAGACCGCGCTGCCGACTCATCCGGATCATCCGCTCGAGGGCCACCCACGACATCACTCGCGAGTAGACGTAGTCCTGCGGCTTGCTCCGCACCTCCCAGATGCTCTGGTCCGGACGATCCCAGTTGTCGACGAGCCATCCCGCCACCGTGCACAGATGCGTCCAGGACCCGAAGGAGATCCCCGGTCCGTACTTGTTGTACAGGTACACCGAGTCGATGAGCTCGCCGTAGATGTCCAGCTGGAGCTGGTCGGCGGCGGCGTTTCCGACCAACACCGGCGAGGTCTGCCGGTAACCCTCCCAGTGGTCGAGTTCGGTCTCCTTCGGCGGCGGATCCCCATCGACGGTGTACATCAACCGCAGCGGTCCCAGATCTCCCGCTTCATCGGCGCCGTCGTCGAACCGGCAGGTCAGCCAGTCCATGAACGCGCCCGCCTCGTCGGTGAAACCCAGCCGCAGTAGCGCGTAGAGCGTGAAGGCGGCATCGCGGATCCACACGTAGCGGTAATCCCAGTTCCGTTCGCCGCCGATCTCTTCGGGAAGCGCGGCGGTCACCGCGGACACCACCGCCCCCGACGGTTCGTGCGTCAGCAGTTTGAGCGTGAGCGCCGACCGGTGCACCATCTCCCGCCACCGGCCCGTGTAGGAGGAGCGCGAGACCCAGTCCTGCCAGAATGCGACCGTCGCGGCGACGACCGCGGGAGAACTGTCGTGGTCGAGCATGTCGGACCCGATGGGGTCGGGGGCGAGGACGAACGTCACGCACTGACCGGTCTCGACGGTGAAGTGGGCCTGTGCATCCCGGTCGTCGACGGTGTCGACATCGACCGTCGACGCGAGATGCAACACCAGATCGTCGGTCTCGAAACGGAGTCGGCGTTCGTCCTCGACGACGACGGTGTGCGCCTGGCGCCCGTAATCGAACCGCGGCGCAACCGTCACGCGGAACTCCACGGAGCCGCGCACGCAGGAGACCCGACGGATGATCCGCGTGCGATGGTCGGGATCGTGCGGGCGCGCGATCGGCATGAGGTCCTGGACCTCGGCGACACCGTCCTCGCTCAGGAAGCGGGTGACGAGCACGTTGGAGTCGGGGAGGTAGAACTGCCGCGTGGTGACCTCTCCGTCGATGGGTTCCACGGTCCAGGCACCGCCGCGGCGGGCGTCGAGCAACGAACCGAACACACTCGGCGAGTCGAACCGCGGACAACAGAACCAGTCGATCCGCCCGTCGACTCCCACGACGGCCGCGGTACGCAGGTCCCCGATGACACCGTGGTCGGCGATCGGCAGATAGTCACCGGTGGCGTCGGCCGTCGTCGCGCCGTCGCATCGAGCCGTCGCAGCCGCGTCCTCGCCTGATTCGGAAGGGGTGCTCATGCCGGCCATTCGGTGCCTGCCTCATCTCGGATGGGCGACCGGGTTCCCCAATACGCCGGTCTGAAACCCGCCGATACCGGACACTCGACAGCGATCGACCCTCGACGGAAGGACAACGGTGCCGACAAGCAGCGTGGACACGAGCATGACCGACGACGCCGCCAACGTCTTCGCCGACGCCAAGGCCTACGCCGACGAGCCGCGACTGCACGCCGCGATGGCCCACCTGCGGGCACACAATCCGGTACCGCGTGTCGACCACGGCCCCTACCG
Source organism: Gordonia sp. NPDC057258 (assembly GCF_042668985.1). NCBI lineage: Bacteria > Bacillati > Actinomycetota > Actinomycetes > Mycobacteriales > Gordoniaceae > Gordonia > Gordonia sp. NPDC057258. The sequence goes on along the minus strand of NZ_JBHUXZ010000028.1, from coordinate 41,835 downwards.
GCCGTTCTTCGCGATCACCAAGCACGCCGACATCATGGACATCGAGCGCGACAACAACCTTTGGCTCAGCGAACCGCGTCCGGTGTTGACCACCGCCGCCGCCGACGATGTGGCACGTGCTCAGCTGGAGTCCGGTGCCGGACTGCGCACCCTGATCCACATGGACGACCCGCACCACCGCAAGGTCCGCGCGATCGGCGCCGACTGGTTCCGTCCGAAAGCCCTACGCGACTTGCAGACCCGCGTCGACGAGCTCGCGAAGCGCTACGTCGACAGGATGCGCGACATCGGACCCGAGTGCGACTTCGTCGAGGAGGTCGCGGTCGGCTTCCCGCTGTACGTGATCCTGTCGCTGTTGGGCCTCCCCGAGGAGGACTTCCCTCGGATGCACCAGCTCACACAGGAACTGTTCGGCGCCGACGACGTCGAGTACCGGCGCGGCGCAACGCTCGAGGAGCGGATGACGACGCTGCTCGACTTCTTCGCGTACTTCAGCGAACTCACCGCATCACGACGCGCCCACCCCACAGACGACCTGGCGTCCGCAATCGCCAACGGCCTCATCGACGGCGAGCCCCTGTCCGACGTCGACACCGCGTCGTACTACGTGATCGTGGCCAGCGCCGGGCACGACACCACCAAGGACGCCATCTCCGGCGGTCTGCGGGCGCTGATCGAGAACCCCGGTGAACTCGAACGACTTCGACGCGAGCCCGAACTCTTGGGGACCGCGGTCGAGGAGATGATCCGGTGGACCACACCGGTCAAGGAGTTCATGCGCACCGCTGCCGAGGACACCTCGGTGCGAGGTGTGCCCATCGCCAAGGGCGAATCCGTCTATCTCGCCTACACATCGGGCAATCGGGACGAGGAGGTCTTCGACGACCCGTTCACCTTCGACATCGGCCGCTTCCCCAACAAGCACCTGTCGTTCGGGTACGGCGTCCACTTCTGTCTCGGCGCCGCTCTGGCCCGGATGGAGATGCGGAGCTTCTTCGCCGAACTGATCCCGCGGCTCGACTCCATCGAACTGGCCGGGACGCCCGAACTGGCCGCAACAGTGTTCGTCGGCGGTCTCAAACACCTGCCGATCCGGTATTCACTGCGCTGACGCCGCTCTAGTTCGAGGACCCCGTCAGGTCTCGACGCTCAGGCCTACCCGCTCGTCGTAGAAGCAGACGAGGTCCCGCACGGGTTCGGCGTCGGTCAGCGGATCGGCGTAGGTCCATGCCACGTCGGGAATGACCTCGTCGCCGACGACGGCCGACCAGTAGGTCGCCTCGCCCTTGTATGCGCACACCGTGACGGTGTCGGACGGCACGAGCAGATCCATCCGGACGTCCTCGCGCGGCAGATAGTGTCGGGGCGGCAGATGGGTTTCGAGCAGCAGGGTCGGGCGTCGGCTGTCCGCCAGGACCGAACCTCCCACCGTCACCATCACATGTCTGCGGGTGTCGAGGCAGTCGATGCGCTGAAACGGATCGTGCGGATGACCGATCGCCGTCTGCTCCTCTTCGCGCCACTCGTCGAAGGCCGCCCAGTCCAGCAGGACGTGGCCGGCGAGATCGGCATCGTCCGGACGGAACGCGGCGCCGGCCAGAGTCCGTTCGCCTGCCACGAGGTCGCAGGTCGTACCGGGCGTCGTGTGCACGTCGAAGGGATCGACCGGTGTGAGGATCGGCCCGTGGTCGTCGGCGGCGTCGACTGACTGTGCATCGGTCAGCGGCGCAACGACATCGGAGACGGGCATCGCGTAGCATCCGACCACCCGGTAGGGCTCCCACACCTGGATGGCCCTCGCGGAGTCGACGACGACTTCTCCGTCGACCAGCGCGCGCACCCGTCGCCGCATGTCCGCCCAGCGCAGTGAACTCAGCTGGGACATCGTGAACTCGTCCATCGACGTGGCCATGGTCCGATCGTCCTCCCGTTACGCCGTGCGCGCCAGGCAATCGGGCTGCTCGCAGTTCGCCGGTGGTGCCCGGTCCATCGTTCGGCGGGTAGCGGAAGTTCGTCCATCTCAGCTCCGTGGAAGGGCCTATAGCAGTAACCGCTTCGAGACTCCACCGCACCGCTCGACGAGACCCCGTGGTGCGACGATGAGCAAATGACCAGCCCGTCGGACCTCGACCCCACCAGACCCGGGTCCGGCGACGCCGCGTGGAATCACGCCCAGCGCGACGAAACGGAAACCCAACGCCTGGATCGCAACTGGAATTCGCTGCTGCAAGAGCTGCGGGTCGTGCAGACCGGCGTGCAGATCCTCACCGGATTCCTACTCACGCTGCCCTTCCATGACGGTTTCGAAGAGCTCGGCGGCACGTTGCGAGTGATCTACCTGATCACGGTGTCGTGTGCCGTGGGCGCCGCGATCCTCCTGGCGGCGCCCGTGGCGCTGCACCGGGCCCTGTTCCGTCAGCACCAGCTCGCGCTGATCGTCACCTACGCGCATTACCTGGCTTTCGCCGGCCTCACCCTGCTCGGCCTGGCGCTGTCCGGTGCGGTCACCGTCGTCTTCGGAGCGACCGCCGGACCGGTTCCGTCGGCGATCGCGGGCATCGTCACCCTCGTGACGTTCTCCCTCGCGTGGCTGATCGTGCCGCTGTGGCTCCGCGCAGTGACCGGCGCGCGGGATGACTCCGTCGACGAACCCCGCCGTTGACAGTATTCCCCCGCCGGGGTACGCAGACGACGTGACCCTCGCACCGAGTTTCATCGAGAACCGCTACGACGAGGTGACCGTGCTCGCGTCATCGCATGGCGGTGCGTTTCCCTACGGCAACACGGTCGTGGTCCGCGGCTCCGCCGGGACCTTGGTGGTCGATCCCTCCCTCGAGGTCGACCACGACCCGGTGCAGCCCGACGCGGTGATGATCAGTCACGCACACGAGGACCACATCGCCGGCCTCCGGTACTTCTCCGCGGACAAGTTCGCCCATCACGCCGACGTCGACGGCGTGCGATCCCTGCAGGTCCTTCTCGACAACTACGGCCTGACCGACGAGGAGAGGGCCGGCGTCGATGCCCAGATCGGCGACACCTTCCAGCTGACGTCCGGCTTCCCCGAGGCCGCCGGGGTCGAGGACGGACACGCCTTCGAACTCGGCGGGGTCACCGCGACGGTCGTCCACCTGCCCGGGCACACCGCCGGGCATTCCGGCATCCTCGTCGAACCCACGGGCTTTCTCTATCTCGCCGACATCGACCTCACCTCGTTCGGACCGATGTACGGCGACCTGGGGAGCAGCGTAGACGACTATCTCGCGTCGATTGCGCGAGTACGCGACATCGATGCCCGCTGGTACGGCACCTTCCATCAGAAGGGCGTGGTCACCGGCGCCGACGAATTCCGATCACATCTCGCCGACTACGAGGCCGTCATCCATCGACGCGAGGAACGCCTGCTGGAGTTGCTGCGCCGCCCACTCACGGTCGAGGGGATCGCCACCGAGCGGCTGGTGTATCGCCCGCATGTCCAGCTGCCCTTCGTCGACGCGGTGGAGAAACGGACAGCCGAACTCCACCTCGAACGGCTCGTGCGCCACGGCCAGGTCACGCGTTCCGAGGACGGCGTCTACCACCGCTCGTAGGGCGGTCGTGACCCCTCCTGACGTTTACCGGATGTCCGGTTCGGACACCCTCGGTGTGTCAGCGACACAGCGAGAGTGAGGAGCGAGTAGTGCACACCGACACCACCCGCGCAGACACCTGGGATTTCGGTCTGGGCAGCGCCATCCCCGACCTCGGAGACCCCGGCGACGTCGAGATCTCGTCGACGGATTTCAGCGACACGTACTACGACACCGAGGACCGGGACCTCCTCGCGCACGGCACCACGGTCGTCTACGTCGACGGGGACGACGGGGACGAGCGTCCGGCCGGCTGGCGGGTCGTCACCCCCTCCCCCGCTGAGGCCATCACCGAACGAATCGATGCCCCCTCGACGGCCGTCCCGCCGACGATTGCCGATGCCCTCTGGGGGCTGAGCGGCGGCAAACCGCTTCGCGTCGCGGCGATCGTCCACACGCACCGAACCCGCCACCGCCATCTCGACGCGAACGGTGAGACCGACTACGAGGTGATCGACGACACCGTCTCCGCCACCGCCACCGGCCCGGTCGCCACCGCCACGTCCTGGCGCGAGGTCGCGGTGCGCTCCGCGTCGAAGGATGCGGTGCCCAAGGGTGTACGCAAACGGATGGTCGGGGCCGGCGCGCGTCCGGCGTCGGCGTCGTCGACGTACGAGCGCGCCATCGGTCACGAGGCACCGCACCGAGCCGGCTCGGCGTCGCCGGCCGCTGCCGCCGCACTGGACTACGTCCACGAGCAGATCGCGACCATCTTCGCCGGCGATGTCGCGTTACGTCGCGGTGAGAACCCGGTGCACGGCGTTCGCGTCGCCATCCGCCGTCTCCGGAGCACGCTGCGGACCGCGGCACCGCTGTTCGAGCCGAGCGACCTCGTGGGACTCGACGACGAACTGCGGTGGTTCGCAGGGGTTCTCGGCGAGGTGCGCGACCGGGAGGTCCTGCGCGCACGATTCGCCACCGCCCTCGCCGAACTGCCCGACGAGCTCGTGCTCGGACCGGTTGCGGCGCGGATCGAGGAGGAACTCTCCGCTCAGCAGCATCACCATCGAGAGAACGTCGCCACCGAGATGACATCGGACCGGTATCGCCGGCTGCTGTCGACCCTCACGACCTGGAACGAGGCAGTCCCGCTCGTCGACGACCAGATCTCGAAAAAGCAGGTCCGTCAGATCGCCACCCGCGCGGCGCGCAAGGCGGACAAGCGGTTGAAGCAAGCCCTCGCCTCCGGGCACGAGGAAGATCTGCATCGGGCGCGCAAGGCGGCCAAGCGGGCCCGTTACGCCGGTGAGCTGGCCACGCCGGTCGTCGGGTCGATCGGTCGTGCGCAGGCCAAGCGCCACAAGAAGATCCAGACCGTCCTGGGGGAACACCAGGATGCCGCCGTTGCCGCCCGCGCCCTGCGGGAATTGGGCGCCGCCGCGGGAATCCGTAAGGGCGAGAACGGTTTCACCTACGGCATCCTGTATCAGCGCGAGCTCCATGCGGCCGCCGCGGCCCGCGACGCCGTTCTGTCCGGAAAGAAGTGATCGCCCGTTCAGCTCGACGTGTCGAGGATCGCGCGCCGTAACTCGGTGTGATCGTCGAAGAACGACGTCTCGGTCCCGTACCTCCGGAAGGTGTCGCTGCCCCGGCCGGTGACCACGACCACGTCGCGGTCACCGGCCATGGACGTGGCCGTCGAGAATGCGCTCCGCCGGTCGGGTTCCTCGATGACGACCGCCGACGCTTCCCGGTGCGCGCCGCGCAGCACACTGGCCCTGATCTCGCCGGGGTCCTCGTCCTCGGGGCTCTCGTCGGTGACGATCACGACGTCCGCGTAACGCGCCGCGACCTGTCCCAGTGGTTCTCGTTTCCCTGGATCGCGTCCGCCGGTTGCCCCGACCACGACGATGAGCCGACCGTCCTCCGTCAACGACCTCAGGTAGGGGAACATCGCGTGTTGTCCCGCCGTGTTGTGCATGTAGTCCACGATGGCGCGATACGGCTGTCCGGCATGCACGGGTTCGCACCGTCCGGCGATGCCGGTCACCGAGGAGACGCCCTCGGCCGCAGCGGCGAGGTCGACGCCGTCCGCCACCACGGCGGTGAGCGCCAGTAGAGCGTTGCCGACCTGGTGAGGCCCCAACACCTGCAACCCGACCCGGGATCGCCCGTGTGGCGTGTGGACGGTGAACTCGGCGCCGAGACGCCCGGCCCGGATATCGGTGGCGACGACGTCGGCGTCCGTGCGTCGAGTCGAGCACGTCCAGGTCTCCGTCGTGGTCCCGGCAGCCAGACGCACACCCCAGTGGTCGTCGATGTCGACCACTGCGATCTGCGTCCGCTCCGGCGTGAACATCGCGGCCTTGGTCGCGAAGTAGCCCTCCATCGACTCGTGATAGTCGAGATGGTCGTCGGACAGGTTGGTGAACGCCATCACGCGGAATGCGGTGCCGTCGACCCTTCCCTGATCGATCGCATGCGAGGAGACCTCCATCGCGCAGCAGGTGACGCCGTGGCGTCGGAAGGTCGCGTCGATGTCGCGGACCACCGTCGACCCGGCTGTGAGGTCGCCGAGGATGGCGGTGTCGAGGTGGTCGGCGATCTGCGCGACCGTCACTCCGGATCCCAGGTCGGGGTCCGCCTGGCGAACACTCCGCTCCGGGTGCATCGCCGCGAGGTACCCGTGACGAGGGCGAAACCAAACCTCGACGTACGGTCTGGCCGGCCCGACGCAGGCCCGCTACCACACAAATCTCGGCAAACGGTCATAGCGCACGCCCTCGTTGACCGTTGTGACGCGCCTCACAATTCGTAGAACCCGCTGTGGCTCAACGTGTTCGAGTCGGCGCGCCGGGTTGATTCACACCGGGGTGTTACATCTGCCCTCGTCGTGGCAACACTCGGGTGTAACCGATCCAACCCGTTCAAGAGGGGAGCAAGAACCGATGACCGTTTCCACCACCACCGTTCACCAGCAACTTCGCGCGATCCTCGCGTTGACGCACACCGAGATCCAGATCGCCGAGACCCGGCAGGCCCAGGCCCGAACCGATGCGATCCGCAAGGAACTGGCCCAGAACGCCGAGAACGCCCGCGAGCGCGCACTCACCATCGAGACCGCCCTGCGTGACCGCGGCGGACTCGTCGATGTCGTCCGGCCGGTACTCGGCCGTGTCGGTGCCGTCGCCAAGACGCTGGCCGAGCAGACCCAACCGCTGGACGAGGCCCTGCTCGACGACCTCGCACTAGAGCAGCGGCTCGTGGCACGCGCCACGTACCTGAAGGCACTGGCCACCGGTCAGGATGACCAAGCACTCGTCGGCCTGGCCGACAAGCTCATCGACGCCCACACGGCGACCGTCCACTGGCTCACGACGGTTCTCGCCGAAGAGGCTCTCGGCGGCCCGGCCGCCCTGCGTCGCGGCCCGTCGCAGTGGGCGAGCGGCCTCGCCGCGCGCGCCTTGACCGCCCCGGCGCTCGGCGCATCGTGGGCGATCGACCGCACCGCCGAGTTCGCCCGCCAGCTCCCCGACCCCGTGGAGACCCTGCGCAGCCGGTTCGGACGAGCAGTCGACGACGCGACCGAGACCGCCTCGCGAGCCGGTGACGCCGTCAGCAACGCCGGTGCCGCGGTCTCGAAGACCGTGGCCGCCGGCCGTGACGCCGCCCTCGAGGCAGTCGAGGACAGTGCTCGCGACAGCGGTGCCGAGGGTGCCGCCGACGCGCTCCACCAGCTCCGCGAGATCACCGGAACCGTTGAGGCGGAAGACCTCCCGATCGAGGGCTACGTCGATCTCAACGTCACCGACGCGGTGGCCGCGGTCAAGGAGTTGACCAAGCCGGCCGACCTGCGGGTCACCCTCGCCTACGAGGAGGCGCACAAGAACCGCCAGCGCGTGGTCTCCGCGGTCGAGATCCGCTTCGCCGAGATCGCCAAGGACCTGGTCGGCATCGACAGCTGATCTGCCGAACCGACCGACCCCGACGGCCGCCATCGACCTGATGGCGGCCGTCGGCCTGTCGGAAGCATCTGCAGATGTCGCGAAACGTGGCGCCAGACGCAACGACACACGACAACTGGCGTCGGCCCCACCCACCTCTGCACGAATTTGGATCAGATCCAGAAAAACCGTGCGAAGTGGCGGTCACGCCCCTATGGTGGGGGACGTGGCATCGACATCGGACCATGCCCAGCAACTCCGGGCCGCAGATCTTCGTGTCACCCAGCCTCGGGTGACGGTGATGGCCGCCGTCGACAAGCACCCGCATGCCGACACGGACACCATCTATCACGCGGTACGCGAAACCCTGCCCACCGTCTCACGTCAGGCCGTCTACGATGTGCTGCACGCCCTGACCGAGCGCGGGCTCATCCGCCGCATCCAACCCTCGGGTTCGGTGTCGCGCTACGAGTTTCGCACCGGAGACAATCACCACCACGTCGTCTGCCGCGCCTGCGGTGTCATCGCCGACGTGGATTGTGCAATCGGGGAAGCCCCATGCCTGACCCCCTCGGAAGACCACGGTTTCGCACTCGACGAGGCCGAGGTCATCTTCTGGGGCCTGTGCCCCGATTGCCTCAGCAAGGCCCCGACCTGATCACCTCCCGTGATCGCAGCCTGTCAGTCCCCTCGAAAGGAATGTCGTGACCTCCGACAGCCGCCCGCCCAACTCCGACGCCGACACCGCAGGTGCCAGCGAGAGCGAGAACCCGGCGATCCCCTCGCCGAAGCCGAAAGCGCATGCGCCGCTGACCAACAAGGACTGGTGGCCCGAGCAGATCGACCTCTCGATCCTGCACGCCCATTCCTCGCTGTCCAACCCGCTCGGCGAGGACTTCGACTACGCAACGGAATTCGAGAAGCTCGACGTCGAGGCCCTGAAGGCCGACCTGGTCTCGCTGATGACCACGTCCCAGGACTGGTGGCCCGCCGACTACGGCCACTACGGTGGCCTGTTCATTCGCATGAGCTGGCACGCCGCCGGTACCTACCGCATCTTCGACGGCCGCGGCGGCGGCGGTCAGGGTGCACAGCGGTTCGCCCCGCTGAACAGCTGGCCGGACAACGCCAACCTGGACAAGGCCCGTCGTCTGCTCTGGCCCATCAAGCAGAAGTACGGCACCAAGCTGTCCTGGGCCGACCTGCTGGTGTTCGCCGGCAACGTCGCACTGGAGTCCATGGGCTTCAAGACCTTCGGCTTCGGCTTCGGCCGCGAGGACATCTGGGAGCCCGAGGAGGTGTTCTGGGGCCCGGAGGACGCCTGGCTCGGCACCGACAAGCGCTACTCCGGCGAACGTGAGCTCGCCCAGCCCCTCGGCGCCACCACGATGGGTCTCATCTACGTCAATCCCGAAGGCCCCGAAGGCAAGCCGGACCCGATCGCCGCCGCCGAGGACATCCGCGAGACCTTCGGTCGCATGGCGATGAACGATGAGGAGACCGCGGCACTCATCATCGGCGGCCACAGCTTCGGCAAGACCCACGGCGCCGGCGACGCCGACCTGATCGGACCCGAGCCCGAGGGCGCCCCGATCGAACAGCAGGGCCTGGGCTGGAAGTCGGGCTACGGCAAGGGCAAGGCCGAGGACACGATCACCAGTGGTCTCGAGGTCGTCTGGACCTCCACCCCGACCCAGTGGGGCAACGGATTCCTCCAGAACCTCTACGGTTACGAATGGGAGCTCACCAAGAGCCCCGCGGGGGCCTGGCAGTACGTCGCGAAAGACGGTGCGGGAGCAGGCACGATCCCCGATCCGTTCGGCGGTCCCGGTCGCGCGCCCACCATGCTGGTGACCGACGTCGCCCTGCGCGAGTCTCCCATCTACGCCGACATCACCCGTCGGTGGCTCGACCATCCCGAGGAGCTCGCCGAGGCCTTCGCCAAGGCGTGGTACAAGCTGCTGCACCGCGACATGGGTCCGGTCAGCCGTTACCTCGGCCCGTGGGTTCCCGAGCCGCAGATCTGGCAGGACCCGGTGCCCGCGGTCGATCACGAACTGATCGACGCCGACGACATCACCTCTCTCAAGGGCACGTTGCTCGACGCGCTGTCCCCGACGCAGCTCATCAAGACGGCCTGGGCGTCGGCGGCCAGCTTCCGCAGCACCGACAAGCGGGGCGGTGCCAACGGCGCCCGCATCCGTCTCGAGCCGCAGAAGAACTGGGAGATCAACGAGCCCGGCGAGCTCGCCAAGGTGCTGCCGGTACTCGAGCAGGTCCAGAAGGACTTCAATGACTCGGCATCGGGCGGAAAGAAGGTCTCGCTCGCCGACATCATCATCCTCGGCGGTGCGGCGGCGATCGAGAAGGCCGCCGAGGCAGCCGGTTTCCCGGTCACCGTGCCGTTCACCCCCGGCCGTACGGACGCCTCGCAGGAGAGCACCGACGTCGACTCATTCGAGGTCCTCGAACCGCGCGCGGACGGGTTCCGCAACTTCAGCAAGGACGGCGAGAAGACTCCGCTGGAGTCGCTGCTCCTCGACCGTGCCTACATGCTGGACCTCACCGCGCCGGAGCTGACCGTCCTCGTCGGTGGTCTCCGCGTGCTCGACACCAATTACGGTGGCAGCAAGCACGGCGTGTTCACCGACCGGCCCGGCGTCCTGTCGACGGACTTCTTCCGCAACATCATCGACATGAACACCGAGTGGAAGAGCGGTTCCGACGAGAACGTCTACGAGGGAACCGACCGCGCCACCGGCGAGAAGAAGTGGACGGCAACGGCTGCCGACCTCGTGTTCGGCTCGCACTCGCAGCTGCGCGCACTCTCCGAGGTCTACGCGCAGGACGACTCGGCGGAGCGCTTCGTCAACGACTTCGTCAAGGCGTGGGTGAAGGTCTCGAACAACGATCGGTTCGATCTGGCCTGATCCGTCATCTCACGATCGAGAACACCCCGTGGACACCTCGCCCGCGGGGTGTTCTGCTCTGCCGGTGAGGTTCTCGAATCACCGTTCCCGCAGGCACGCGACGACCTCGGCGAGCACCTGCTCGACCCGGGACCCCGTGAGCGCGGAGGCCGCGCCGGTCACCAGGACCTGCAGCTCCCCCTGTGCGGTCGGCGAGCCCTCGATCTGCAGCATCCATCGCGTGGTCCGCGGTGGGAACACGTACAGGTGACCGCCCACGCTCGGCCGGGTGATCGTCGGGGTCCAGCCGAGCAGCACCGGCACCGGGAAGAGGCGCCCGTCGACGACCGGCCGGCCCAGTACGTCCAGCACGTCCTCCATCGGCCCGGTCGCCGCGGCGATGATGCACCGACGGGTGCGCTCGACCGAGCCGCGGACATCCTCGCGCGCGTCGAGCGGTGTGACCGCAGCGACGACGAAGTCGCCCACGGTGCCCTCGGCGCCCGCCGGCCGCGTCGACGCCGCGGTGGCCGCCATCACCCGGTCTTGTCCGGTCAGTCGCGCGAGCGCCTCCGACACCGATCTCCCGAATGCCTCGAACGGGGTCATGCCCTGCTCGGACGCACCGGCACGGAACCGTGCGTAGACGTCGGCGTCGACGAGAGCCCGGCGACGAACCGCCGTGGACTGCGCGCAGGAGACGGGGGCCAGCCCGTCCAGGGTGAAGGACCCCGCGGGCGGCTCGCCGAGTAGTTGGTGCCACGACCGGCCGTCCATGTCGTCGTCAGTGCGTGGTGCGCGCGGCGAGATGGGTTGCATTGCAGGGACATCCACTCCGCGGGCGATCAGGTCCGCCTCTCGGGCCAGCGTTCCGAGCGAGTGCCCGTCGACCGCGATGTGATGGAACACCGCGACCGCGGCCATCACACCGCCGTCGGCATCCGCCAGGATCCGCACGCAGAACGGCGGCGCGACCCGGACATCGAGCGACGCCGACATCTGTTCGGCGTGTGCGCGTAGGATCTGGCGTCCCGGGTTCGGGTCTGGGTCCGAAACCACCTGCACGGCAACATCGACCGCTGCGTCAGCGCCGCCGGCCAGCGCCCGCTGGACCGGCCCGGCGGGGGTGTCCGGATAGCTCGACCGCAGGGCGGGGTGCCGATCGGCCAACGCGCGGAGCAATTCTCGCAATTCGGGAGCGGTGGGCCGCCCGGTCTCGGGTGGAACCCATCCGACGCGGACCAGCTGCCCGTGCGGGTGTCCCGGTGCGCGTTCGACCGTCCGTTCTGCGGACGTGAGCGGACGATCGTCGTCCGGTGCGGCCGGTCGCCGTACGGTGTCGTCCGGGCGGACCGGCTCGACCATCCGCTCGGCCAGCGTCTCCAGGTCGGGCGCGGTGAGCACGTCGTCGGGCCCGATCTCGGAATGTCCTGCCGCGATCAGCGATCCGACGACCCGCATGACCGCCAGGGAGTCGCCGCCCTGCTCGAGGAAGCCGGCGAACAGATCGACCTCATCAGTGCCCAGCGCCTCGCCCACGACCCGAACCAGCAGGGTCTCGTGCGAGCCGACGGGTCCGCGCACCGACCGGCGACCGGGGAGCGGGTGGTCCACCAGCTTTCCGACGTCGAGCTTGCCGTTGCCGGTACGGGGTAGCGCGTCGATGCCGATGATGAGCGCGGGCACCATGTACGACGGCAGGACACCGGCGACCGCGCGACGCAGCCCGGGTGCGTCGACATCCGTTCCGGTTCGCTGCGGCACGACGAATGACACCAGAGCGGTACGGCCCGACGGCAACTCGCGCAGAATCGTCGCGGAACTCCGCACGTCGGTGCATCGTCCGAGCGCAGCGTCGATCTCAGCGAGTTCGATTCGCAAGCCCCGCAGGGTGATCTGTCCGTCGCGGCGTCCGAGCAGTCGGATCTCACCGGCCTCGGTCCACTGGGCCAGGTCGCCGGTCCGGTACATCACCTCCTCGGCCGAGAACGTGCTCTGCACGAAGGCCTCCGCAGTGGACGCCGAATCGTCGAGATAGCCGTCGGCCAATTGCGGTCCCGCACAGTGGAGCGTGCCGATCGCCCCGGGAGGTTGTGGCCGGCCGAGGCGATCCAGGACCGCCTCGTCGACTCCGACCATCGGCGGGCCCACAGTGATCGCCTCGCCCGGCAGCAGCGGAGCGGAGATGTTGATGCTGCACCGGGCTTCGGTGGGTCCGTACGCATTCCGCAGCCGGACGCGACCCGACCAGCGGTCGGCCACCCGCGGCGACGGCGGTTCGCCACCGATGATCACCTGCACCAGATCGTCGGCCAGATCCAGGGGCAGGGTGTCGAGGACCGACGGCGTGACGATGAGGTGACTGACGCGATGCCGTCGGATCAGCTGTGCCAGTGCATCACCGCCGGGTGCCGACCTCGGCGCGACGACAACTGTCGCCCCACAGACGACCCCGCACAGCATCTCGACGATCCCGGTGTCGAAGGTCGGGGACGACGCGTGCAGGATGCGTGACCCGGGTGCTAGAGCGTACGTCTGTCGGATCTCCGCGATCAGGGCGGGCAGGCCGCGGTGGGGCATGATCACGCCTTTGGGCGTTCCGGTGGAACCCGACGTGAACAGCAGGTAGGCGGCATCGTCGGGCCCGCGTTCCAAACCCGGCCACCGATCGGGGATCGGGGAGCCGGGGTCGTCGTGCTCGAGGTCGAGCCACCGGATCGAGCCCGGGTGTGGGGCGCCCGGCACGCACAATCCGACCTTGGCGCCGGAGCGATCGAGCAGATCCCTCGTTCTCGCGTCCGGTGCGAACGGATCGCCGACCGGCACCCATACGCCGCCCGCACACAGCACCGACCAGAACGCGACAACGGAGGCCGCCGACCGCTCGATGGACACCGCCACGCGGTCGCCCGCACCGACCCCGGCCTCCAGGAGCAACCGGGTCCCGCGAACGACCCGGCGCGCGAACTCGCGTCGGGACACCGACACCTCACCGTCGATGATCGCGATGGCCTCCGGGTCCGCCGAACGGTGGTCCTCCAGGTGGCTCACGGTCGGCGTGAAGGGCGGTGCCGGTGGTCCGCTCCGGCACCGAAACCGCTCCCACTCCCCGTCGACGAACACCGAATCGTCGGGAACCGTTGGGCCACCGTCCAGTTCGCGCAGCGTGGCGGTGAGGTATCGGTCGAAACGTCGGGCGAGGGTGGCCAGCGCATCGGTGTCGACGACGGCGTCCGGGGCTTCCCAGGTCACCGCCCGGCGACCGTTCTGATCGGCGGGGTGCAGGGTCACCGCGACGTCGGAGATCGGTCCGGTCCGCATCACCTCGAGTCCCCAGTGCAAGCCGTCGACAGCGGGCGGTTCGAAGCCCGGCAGGAGGTTGACCACCGCACCGAAGCCGTTGAGCCCGTGCTGCTTTCGCAGCATGTCCTCGCGATGGTGGCGCTGGTGACGCAGTGCCTCGATCAGGGCCAACGACACGTCGACGAGGGCCTGCCCGGCGTCGCGGTCCCCGATTCCGTCGAGGCGCAACGGCACGACGTTCGAGACGGGCTGCACCGCTCGTAGACGTGCCGCCGAGGTACGTGCGGCGACCGGGAGACTCAGCCCCACGTCGGGGGTGTCGAGGAGCCGGGCGCACAGGCCCGCGAACGCGGTGACGAACTCGGCCGACGATGCGGTCCGCGGACTTCTCAGGGTTTCGGTGACGCGCACGATCGACGACGTGAAACGCGGGACGGAACCGGCCAGCAGGGACGGCGCGAGGCCGTCGAGCCGTCGGGCCCAGTGTTGTTCGTCGGCCTGTCGGCGTCGCGAGTCGCGGTACCTCTCCTCTTCGGCCTCGAGTTCGAGGTCGTCGGCGAGGCGCAACTCGTCCGGGCGCGCCGTACCCGCGTAGACAGCGGCGATGTGCGCCATCACCCGCAGGACGCCGGCGCCGTCGGTGAGCACGTGATGCACCCGCACGACCCACCGGTGGGAGTCGGGGGCGAGAACGTGCAGTTCGCTGCGGAACAACGGCAGTCCGAGGTCGGCACCGGCGGGGTCATCGAGGAAATCCTGGGCGCGCGAGTCGCTCGCAGCCGCCGGATCGGCACACGTGGACAGGTCGACGCATTCCACCGGGTCCAGTCCGGAACCGGCTGAGTGCAGGGGGCGCGGATGACCGTCGGCCGGCGACCGATTCGGGCACAGACGCACGTCGTACCAGCCGACGTGGTCGAGCACGACACCGGCCGTGCGATGCAGTCGTTCGGCGTCGAGCCGGCCGCTCAGGGTCAGGCCGAACGCGACGACATGCGAGACCTCGGGATGCAGCAGTTGCGAGAGCCACAGGCCGCGCCGGGTCACGGTCATCGCGGATCGCCCCCTGGGCCTCGTCGGGTGGAGCCGTGCCCGGAGATCGCGCCCCGACCGTAGGTGCGCCGAGTTGAACGGACGCTGAAATGCGAGGTCCGGCGGTCGACGACGACCGCCGTCCGCGGTGCATCTCCCGCGGCGTCACGCCCCGAGCGCGCGGGCGAACATCGGCCAGGACTCATGCATCTGGTCCTCCCAGTACCCCCAGGAATGCGTACCGGTCGCCGGGAGCCGGACGACGGCCGGGATGCGCAGCGCGGCGAGGCGGTTTGCCATCGTCACCGTGCACGAGCGTGCGGTCGCTTCGGCGAATCCGCCGGCCGCGACCTGTTCGGCGAGCTCCCCCACGTTGCCGGCGATCCGCCGGTCGGACAGATTGTCGTGCGCACCGGGCAATCCGGTCGCCGCACTGATCCACAGGGCGGGGGTGCGACGCCCGAACTTGTAGGCGTTGATCACCGGATCCTGGGCTGCCCACTGCGGGTCCCCGGGCGGACCGTACATGTTGCTGGCGTCGGCGAGTCCGGGGACGAACACCACGTTGCGCAACAGCAACTGCCCGGTGGGCGACGCGGTGTCGGCGCATCCCGAGTAGGAGCCCACCGCCCGGTAGAACCCCGGGTGGTTCTCGGCGATCCGCAGCACCGCCGTACCCGCCATCGAGATCCCCGCGACACCGCGCGAGCGTCCCGGGCCGGATCGTCCCCCGTGCGTGTTCTCGAAGGCGGCGGGCAGCTCCGAGGTCAGAAAGGTCTCCCACCGCAGGGGCCGCGACGTCTTCACGCCGAACCGGAAGTTCGCGGCCGGGTCGACGCGGCGCCAGTCGGCGTAGTAGCTCGCGGCACCGCCGATCGGGGTCATGGTCCACACGTTCTTGTTGGCATAGAACGCGTTGGCGTCGGTGGCGTGCGTCCAGTCGTCGTTGTCCTCGCCACCGGACGATCCACTGAGCAGGTACATCACCGGTGCGGCCTGGTTCCGGTTCGCGGGCGTCTGGACCAGCGACGGGACCTGGGTCTGCATCGACCGTGACCACACCGACACCACGAGATTGCGGGGCGACACCCAGGTCTCCCGGTAAGGCGCGCCGGCCGTCGCCTTGGCGTATCGGACACCGGTGAGGGTGTCCGCCGCCGCGGTTCCCGCCGAGGGCACGAGCACACCCGCCACGCCCATCACCATGGACAGGACGGCGACGCCGACGACCACGACATTCGGCAAGCGAGACATCCGCGGCTCCTCGAGTTCGTACCGAATCATCACCGACTCGGTCCCGTCATCGTATGCACACCGCTCTGTACCCAGGACCGTTCGGGTCAATCGTCCAGGACTGTTGCACAACAGAATCGGACGAATCGGGTATGAGGTGCGTCGGCCCGACGTACGGTCGGACGATGACACCACTCCTGCGCACCGCCGTCGCGACGCTCGCCGCCGCGGCCGCTCTCCTGACGCCGCTCGCGATGTCGTCGGGGACGGCGAATTCCACGCCCTCGTCCGGAATCTCGGCGGTCAGCCTGGCCAAGGCGGACATCCCGGCCGACCTCCTACCCTTCGTGCCCGACGGCGTACACGTGGAGGTCCGGGAGATCACCATCGCCCCCGGCGGCACCACCGGGTGGCACTATCACGACGGCCCGCTCTACGGACTGGTCCGGCAGGGCACCCTTACCCACCCCGGCTCCGACTGCAAGCCGGTGGTGTACCGGACCGGCGAGATCATCGCCGAACCCGGGGGCAAGGCGAACACCCACGAGGGAACCAATCTCGGGACCACCCCTGTCGTGCTTGTCGTCCTGTACCTCATGCCGCTGAACAAGCCGCTGTCCCAGGACGCACCCGCACCGCCGTGTGCGACGGCCACTTCCTGACGGCGGGCGAGCCAGCCCCTGCTTGCTGATCCGAAAGAAGCGACCCCATTGCTCCCTGAGGTGTGAGGAGCGATAGCGACGAGCCACGAAGGGCCTGGTGAGGCATGTTGCGAAGCCCTTCGTGGCTCGCTTCGCTCGCACCACAGGGAGCAGAAGGAGGCCGTCGCTGCACCCCACGGGCCAGCGGTTCTGTGGTTCTTTCGGATCAGGGAGCAGAACGCTGCCGCTGGTCCAGCAACGTACGGAGTTCGGCTGCGAGCGAACGTGAATCAGCGGTCACGAGTTCTCCGTCGCGTACCACCCACCGGCCGGCGACCATGACGTCGCGGGGTCGCCGGCCCGGGCCGGCCCACAGCAGGCCGTCGACCGGGTCGGTGACCCCGGCGTCGAAGACGTCCGAGCAGTCCCACACGCAGAGGTCGGCGGCAGCACCGGGCCGCAGGTGCCCCAGCTCGGTGCGGCCGAGACCGCCCGCCGAACCCTCGGATGCCATCGCGAGAACCGCACGGGCGGTGACCGGTTCACCGATCAATCCCGAGACCTGAACGGCCAGGCGGGCATCGGCGAGTAGGTGCCCGGCATCGTTGCTCCCGCCGCCGCTGGTGCCGAGTCCCACCCGCACACCCGCGGACACGAGCGCCGCAACCCGCGCGACGCCCCATCCCATCGGCACGTCGCACCCGGGCGCGTGGGTCGCAGACGCTCCCGATCGCGCGACCAGAGCCACTTCGTCGTCGGTGATCTCGCACAGATGCGCCAGCGTGACGTCGTCGGCGAGCCAACCCCACTCGTCGAGCAACTCGAGGGGACGCCGCCCATATCGTTCCGCGGCGACCTGCACATCGACCTGCTCGTTCGCCTGCGTACGACGACGCAGGCCGAGTCGGGATGCGACCTCGCCGAGCGTCGCGAAGGTCTCCGGCCCGTCGCTGTGCACGCCGGACGGGCCGACGGCCAGCTGCAGCATCCCGTCCGCGCTCGTGCCGGTTGCCCCCGCACCCAGATGGGTTCGGTGGATGTCCTCGACCGATGTGGCTGCGGCTTGCGGGTCGTCGCGAGCAGTGCCCCGGACGAAGACCAATCGCGCACCGACCCGTGCGGCGGCATCGATGGTCCCTCCGGCCAACGCGACCGGGTCCTGACCACCGGGCCAGGTCAGATGATGGTCGGCGACCGTGGTCACACCGCACAGCAGGGATTCCGCGAGCCCGGCAGCCGCTGCCGCGGCGACGAGCTCGGGGTCGACACCGACCGATGAATAGCGTTGCGCCATCAGGCCGAGCCACTGCGGCATCGGTACCGACCGGCTCTCCGGACGCGACCGGAACGCGGTCTGCAGCAGATGGTGGTGCGCGTTCACGAGACCGGGCGTGACGACGCACCCCGAGACGTCGACGACCTCGTCCGCGGCGGCCCGGCCGCCGACCGCGGCCCCGATCCGCCGGTCGTCGACCACGACCGGATCGCGCGTGACCATCGACGCGTCACGTAGGACCGCCACGGCGCCGGTGAGCACCGTGACCGTCACAGCTCGAGCACCAGACGACCGCTCGTACACCGCGACACGCAGATCATCATCGATTCGTTCTCGGACCGCTCCTCCGGCGACAGGATCGAGTCGCGGTGGTCCACCTCGCCGCTGACCACCCCCGTCTCACAGGTTCCGCAGACACCTTCGCGGCACGACGACGGCGCCACCACCCCACGTCCGTCCAAGACGTCGAGGATGGTGCGATCCTGCGGCACCGTCACCGTCACGCCCGAGAAGGCAAGGGAGAGTTCGAACTCCGCGTCAGCCGCGGACTGCGTCGTCGTGGCGGTGAACTTCTCGGCGAACGAATCCACGGCCGGTTGCGGCTCACACACTTGCGCAACGGCTTCCAGCATCGACGGCGGTCCGCAGGTGTACACGGCGGTGCCGCGGGCGAGCCCGGCCAAGACGCCACCGAGATCCAGGCGCCCCGAGTGGGCCGACTCGTGAATCGTGACCAGTCCGGGGTACCTGGGTTCGATCTCGTCGACGAAGGCCATCTCCGCCCGGGACCGTCCGACGTAGACGAGCCGCCACGGCCGCCCGGTACGGCGGGCCTCGTCGACGAGGGCGAGGACGGGGGTGATGCCGATACCACCGGCCACGAACACATAACCGAGTGCACGTGTCAGCGCGAAGTGATTGCGCGGCGGGCTGATCCACACCTCGCCGCCCACCTGGATGTCGTCGTGCACGGAGTCCGAACCGCCCCGGCTGTCGATCCGCCGCTCGACGGCGATCCGGTACGTACTCGTGTCGTCAGGGAAGGAACACAACGAGTACTGTCTGACCGGGCCGGCCGGTGTGTGCAGATCGACGTGCGATCCAGCGGTCCACGACGGCAGCGCGGCGACACCGACCGGCGCGAGGACGAATTCGTCCACCCGACGGGCGAGCCGGCGCCGTGACACCACACGGACACGCAGTCCATCTCGAAGGTCGTTCGCTGACACAGACATCGGAGATCTCCTAGGTATTACGATCTCCGCCGGGATTCCCAGCCACGGGAACCACCCCCACCGTCGCGGATCTCCGACACCTGCGTTGACGCCTGGACAACGACGAGCCGAGCGGCCTCGGAACCGGTGAGCCGCCACCGGTGGGGAATGCCGCCAGCGTAGTAAAGGCTGTCGCCTCTTCGCAATTCGAGGAGACTTCCGTCGCCGAGGTCGACCTCGACCTCGCCGTCGACGACATGCAACCACTCGTCCTGCTCGTGCTGGAAGTACTCGCCGTAGTCCCGCCGGTTCAACAACTGCTCCTGGGGGAAGAACGCGGCGTCCCCTCGAACGAGCAACCGGGCGTATCCGGCGTTGTCGCCGGCCTGCGGAAGGACCGCGCCCTCGCCGGCACGCACCAGTTGCGTCCCGACGGGTGCCGGAGACGGTGCCCCCGCCACGTGCGCAGGGTCCGCGGCCAGCATCAGACTGACCTGGGTGGTGTCCAGCGCCCTGG
Source organism: Gordonia sp. NPDC057258 (assembly GCF_042668985.1). Taxonomy (NCBI): domain Bacteria; kingdom Bacillati; phylum Actinomycetota; class Actinomycetes; order Mycobacteriales; family Gordoniaceae; genus Gordonia; species Gordonia sp. NPDC057258. Next base: position 22,197 of record NZ_JBHUXZ010000028.1, on the reverse strand, counting down.
CGATCCGTTCCAGGGTCGTCATGCTCGGACGCGCGTATCCGCGCTCGAGCTGCGACAAGAACGGATGCGAGATACCGGCCTGCGCAGCCAGATTCGTCAACGTGAGGCCATGCTGCTTACGTCGTCGGCGGATCTCGGCACCCAGCGACACCTGCGCGACGTCCGGCTCGTCGAGCGCCATGTGGCTCACACCCTTCCTGCAGAACCGATGGTTACACGCCCGCAGCGCTGGTTAACGTCGTGGCAACAGCGCATTCCTATATTCGGACGTGTTGACGTGATCAACAAGTATCACGAACCGCCCCACCCCCGCCGACCCCAGCCACAGCGGGACCACCGACCCAGTCGTGCACCGTCGCACGCCATTTCGATGTCCTCGAGGAAGTGTCATCAATGCCGACTCCGCAGACAGCGCCCGTGCCGGGCATCACCGGTTCACTGGCCGACGGGTCAGTGGTCGATGTCGAGCTGTCCGCCGACGCCGACGGTATCCACCGCGTCCGCGCCGTCTCACCGTTCTCTCCCGATGCCCCGCATCCCGCCGAATGGTTGGATCTCCGCGACCACCTGCTGCTCCCACCCGCCGCCGAACCCCATGCCCACCTGGACAAGGCCCTGTCGTGGCCGGAGTTGTCACCGCCGAGCGGCGACCTCAACGCCGCGATCGCCTCCTGGCGGGCCGGCAGTGTCTCCCTCGATGAGCAGTCCTTCCGGACGCGCGCTCTCCGGGCGACCTCGTCCATGCTGCGCAACGGCATCACCGCGGTGCGCACCCACGCCGACGTGCTCTCGCACGACGACCCACTGCGAGCCGTCCGCGTGCTCACCGAGGTCCGAGAGCACCTGCGCGGACTGATGGACATCCAGGTCGCGGTCCTGGCGAGCCCACTCACGCCCACCGCGCACATCGAGGCCGCGCTCGACGCCGGCGTCGACCTCGTCGGCGGGGCCCCGCACATCGCCGACGACCCGCTCGCCGAGCTCACGAGACTGCTCGACCTCGCCGAAGCGCGCGGTAGCGGCGCCGATCTGCACGTCGATGAATTCCTCGACGGCGACCACCTGACCATCGAGGCCTTCGCCGACCGCGTCGCCGACTGGCCCGACGACCGGATACGCACGGCCGGCCACTGTTGCCGCCTCGACACCCTGGCCGCCGACGATCTGCAACGGGTCGCGCGGGCGCTCGCCCGGGCCCGTGTCTCGGTCGTCGCACTGCCGGTGACGAACCTGTACCTCCAGGGCCGATCCGGACCGTCCGCGGGGCGACGAGGCATCACGCCGATCGACGTGCTGCGCGACCACGGCGTCCGCGTCGCCGGCGGTGCGGACAACATCCGCGACCCGTTCAACCCCGTGGGCCGGGCCGACCCCCTCGAGACCGCCGCCCTGCTGATCACCGCGGCGCATCAGAACCCGGACACCGCAACGGATCTGGTCACCTCCGAGGCACGTGCCGTGCTCGGACTGGAGCCCGCGGGCCCCGTCGTCGGAGCCCGCGCCGACCTCGTCGCCATCCGCGGCGCCGATCTCGCCGAGGTCATCGCCACCGCGCCGGCCGACCGGGTCGTGATCGTGAACGGAGCCCCGGTCGCACGCACCGAGTCCACGACCTGGACGGCGTTCCCGGTCGCGTTCACGTCCCCGGCAGCAGCATCGCCGGCCGAAATGTCCTCAGCCGCAGCATCACCGCTGGGCCTGTCCCCCGTCGGCATGGAGAGATGATGAGTTCACCAGCAACGACCCCCAGACCGGCACTCGGTCACCCGCTCGTCGGCTTCGAACACGTGGAGCTCACCTATCCGGACGGCACCCACGCCCTCCGCGACGTGAACCTCACCGTGCGCGAGGGCGAGTTCGTCAGCGTCGTGGGCCCATCGGGTTGCGGCAAGTCGACCCTCCTGCGGTTGTCGTCGGGACTGGAGACGATCACCGACGGTTACCTGCAGAGCGGTGCCGAACGGATCGGTTACGTGTTCCAGGACGCCACCCTGCTCCCGTGGCGGACCGTGGCCGACAACGTCGCACTGCTGGGCGAGCTCGATGGTGCACCGAAAGCCGTACGGCGCGAGCGGGTTCGCGCGGCTCTGGAAACCGTCGGGCTGACCGGGTTCGACAAGCACCTGCCGCACATGCTGTCCGGCGGCATGCGGATGCGGGTGTCGCTGGCCCGCTCGCTGACGCTCGATCCCGACCTGTTCCTGTTCGACGAACCGTTCGCCGCACTCGACGAACTGACCCGCGAACGGCTCGGTACCGACCTGACCGAGCTGTTCGCCGTCAAACGCTTTGCCGGCCTGTTCATCACCCACTCGGTCGCCGAGGCGGCGTTCCTGTCCACTCGTGTCCTGGTGATGTCGGGACGCCCGGGAACCATCGTCGACGAGATCGAGGTCCCCTTCGACTATCCCCGGTCGCCCGATCTGCGTTTCGAGCCGGAGTTCGGCGCGATCGCCGGCCGGATCTCCCGCGCACTCCGAGAGGCACATTCATGAGCGCCCCCGATACCGGCACCGAGACCGCCCCGGGCGTGCGGGCCCCGAAAACCGGCAAGGGCGGTACACCCGACCCTGGGTCCACCACCGAGCTCGCCGTGGCCGCGCGCACGGGTCGACGGGGCCGTTCCCGGTCGAAGATGGTCGGAGTCGCCGCACCGCTCGTCGTGCTGGCGCTGGTCATCGGCGCGTGGTACCTCGTCAGCTACGCGGTGCTCGATCCCGGCCGTCGATTCCTGATGCCGCCCCCGCACCAGGTCGTCACCGACGGACTGCTGGGCGACTCCGCCCAGGCGATGTGGGAGGCCCTGAGCCGCACGGCGACTGTCGCGTTGACCGGCCTGGCGATCGCCGCGATCATCGGCATCACGTGGGCGGTGATCATGTCGCAGTCGCGGCTGATGGAGAATGCCCTCTTCCCGTATGCCGTGGTCCTGCAGTGCGTCCCGATCCTGGCGCTCGTCCCCCTGGTCGGATTCTGGTTCGGATTCGGCTTCAGTGCACGGGTTTTCGTGTGTGTACTGATCTCGCTGTTCCCGATCGTCTCCAACACCCTGTTCGGCCTGCGATCGGTCGACCGGCAGATGCGGGATCTCTTCGCCCTGCACCATCCGAGCCGCGTCACCATCCTGCGGAAGCTGGAGTTCCCCGCCGCCATGCCGGCCATCTTCGCCGGTCTCCGCATCTCGGCGGGCCTGTCGGTCGTCGGCGCCATCGTGGGCGACTTCTTCTTCAAGCAGGGCAATCCCGGCATCGGCATCCTGATCGACAACTACCGGTCACGACTGCAAGCCGAGGAACTGTTCGCCTCGATCGTGCTCGCCTCACTTCTCGGCGTGGCCGTCTTCTGGTTCTTCGGCTGGCTCGGCAACCGCATCGTCGGACGCTGGTACCAGCACTGACCTGACCTCTCGCCGGGTGGTTTCGACTCGGCTCCTCGCTGCGCTCGGTGCCGGCTCAACCAGCGGGTGGGTCCCCTGTCGTCGACACCCCATGATCCTCCATTCAACTTCCGAAATCTCTCAGCCCGAAAAGGAACTCATCTCATGAACACACCCGTCTGGCGTCGCCTGTCCAAGACCACCGGTGTCGCCGTCGTCGCCGCCGCCCTCGCCTTCACCGCCGCATGCAGTTCCGGGGAGAGCACCGAATCCTCCGGTTACACGGGGGCGGTCGGCCCGGTCGACCTGAGCGCCAACTGTCCCGACAAGGTCGTCATCCAGACCGACTGGAACCCGGAGGCCGAACACGGCCACCTCTACCAACTCCTCGGCCCCGACCCCACGATCAATGCCGGCAACAAGCGCGTCGTCGGTCCGCTCTTCGACCGCGGCCAATACACCGGCGTCGACATCGAGATCCGGGCCGGCGGACCCGCCATCGGCTTCCAGTCGGTGACCTCGCAGATGTACTCCGACCCGGAGATCCTCCTCGGCTACGTCGACACCGATCAGGCCATCCAGAACTCGAAGGACAACCCGACGACGGCGGTCATGGCACCGCTCGACATCAGTCCGCAGATGATCATGTGGGATCCCGCCACCTACCCGCAGGTCCAGGGGATCGCCGACCTCAAGGCGGCGAACGCACGCGTCCTGTACTTCGAGGGGGCCACCTACATGGACTACCTGACCGGGTCGGGCGTCCTCTCCCCCGCGCAGGTCGACGGCAGCTACGACGGGTCGCCGGCCAACTTCGTCTCCGACGGCGGCAAGACCGCCCAGCAGGGGTTCGCCAGCTCCGAGCCGCAGGTCTACCAGGAAGAGGTGGAGGGCTGGCAGAAGCCGGTGAAGTACCAGCTGATCCACGACGTCGGCTTCCCGTCCTACAAGTCGTCGGTGGCGGTTCGCTCGGACGCACTGGAGGAGAACGCCGCCTGCCTCGAGCAGCTGGTGCCGGTGTTGCAGCGCGGTTCGGTCGATTACCTGGCGTCGCCACAGGCGGCCGACGCGGTCATCCTCGACGCCGTCGAGCAGTACGACACGGGGTGGGTGTACTCCCAGCGGAACGCCGACTACGCGCGGGAGACGATGGCCGACCTCAACCTGGTGAGCAACGGCACCGACACGACGATCGGCAACTTCGACACCGCGCGCGTCGCCCGGGTGATGGAGGTGACCGGGCCGATCTTCACCGAGCAGGGCACGCCCGCAGCCGACGGCCTGACGCCCGAGGCGATCGCGACCAACCGCTTCATCGACACCTCGGTGGGCCTGCCGTCATGACCGCTCCGGTGGTCGCGGTCGGTACCGACGAGGGACGCCCCGACTTCGGCCCCGAGGACGTCGATGCGCTGGCCGACGACCTGCTCGCGATCGTCGGCCCGCGTGGCATCAGCTCACTTCCCCGCGCGCTCGAACGCGCGGCCCGCGACGGCTCGGGGATGAGTCCGATCCTGTCGGCGCAGGATCTCGGCCGACCCGATCTCGTGTGCTACCCACGCACGGCCGACGCGGTGCCCCACATCGTCCGCGCGGCGGTCGCCCGCGGCGTACCGATCACCACGCGCGGCAAGGGAACCGGGAACTACGGCCAGGTCATCCCGCGCTTCGGCGGACTCGTCCTCGACATGACGTCGCTGACCGCGATCGGGGACGTCACCGACCGTTCGGTCACCGCCCAGGCGGGCGCGCGGATGATCAACCTGGAACAGACCGCATGGTCGCACGGCAGCCAGCTGTGGATGTACCCGTCGACCGTCCAGTCGACGCTCGGCGGGTTCCTGGCGGGAGGTTCGGCCGGTACCGGCACGATCGTGCACGGCCGCAACCATCAGGGGTTCGTCGACGCACTGGATGTCGTCCATGCGACCGGCGAGGCCGAGGTGGTCCATCTCGAGGGCGACGACGCGACCCCGTTCGTGCACACCTACGGGGTCGCCGGCATCATCGTCGGCGCCACCGTCCGGGTGGAACCGCTGCAGGAATGGCGCTGCGTGTACGCGAGTTTCGGCTCCACACGCGAGGCGTTCGACGCGGCGCTCCGACTGGCGGCGGTCGAACCGAAGCCGCGTCTGCTGTCCGCGGACGGCCCCGTCATCACGGGGGCGCTGCCCGACGACCCCGCGCTCGTCCGCGGTCGCGCCAGCGTGCGCGGGATCATCGACGCCCGGGCATTGGCGGAGACCACCGACCTGGTCGTCGCCGCCGGCGGCCGCGTCGAAGCGGTCCGCGAGGGCATCGCCGAGACGGTCAAGCTGTCGACGCTGTCCTACAACCACCCGACGTGGTGGTTACAGAAGTCGCAGCCGGACAGGTGGTTCCACATGGAGGTACGCGGGGACGCACTCGTCACCCGGCTCGAGGAGGTGGAGAAGGTGTACGAGGGCGGCATGCTGCATCTCGAGGTCGGCCACGAGATGATGTTCGGGATGCTCAACGGGATCTACCGCAGTCCGCAGCAGGTCATCGACGGCGTCGCCGCACTCGAGGATCTCGGGGTCGGCGTCCACTCCCCGCACCAGTGGTACGTCGATCTCGATGCCGAGCGCGTCCGCGCGCTGGCGCACCAGACCGACCCGAAGGGTCTGCTCAATCCCGGAAGGTGGATGTGAACACGGTGACCACCAGGACGACGCGCCCGGCCGCGCATCGGCGTTATGCCGAGCTGACCACCGAACAGATCGGCACCACCCTGTCGCGGGACTCGATTCTCGTACTACCCACGGGCGCAATCGAACCGCACGGCCCGCACCTGCCGTTGGCCACCGATCTCATCGTCGCGGAGTCGGTCGCCGAGGCCGTCGTGGACCGCGGTGCCGCCGCGGGGCACGATGTCTGGCTCCTGCCGGCGCTGGGTTACACCAAATCCGACGAGCACTCGCGGCTCCCGGGCACGATCTGGCTGCGGGCGAGCACCCTGTTCGAGACGATCGTCGACATCGGGGCGTCGCTCGCTCAGACCCCGGCGCGTCGTGTGCTGTTCCTCAACGCGCACGGCGGCAACTCCGCACTGATCGAGGTCGCCGCGCGCGAACTCCGACGACGGTTCGACCTGCAGACCTTCTTCTCCTCCGGCCCGGGTCACCCCGGTCCCACCGAGCGCGGACTCGGCATCCACGCGGGCTGGGCGGAGACCTCGATGATGCTGCACCTCCGGCCGGATCTCGTGCACATGGACAAGGCGGTCGCGACGGTGGCAGACGCGGTCGCCGACGCCGGGCACGTCGGTTTCGCCGGCACCGTCCGATTCGGTTGGCTGTCCACCGATTTCGCCGAGTCGGGGGTGATCGGCGACCCCACTGGAGCCGACGCCTCGATCGGCGCGAAGCTTTTCGACGAGCGCGTCGAGGACCTGGTCGCCGCGCTGCCGGAGATCGCCACCTTCGACCCGGGCCGGGTGGGGCGTTGATCACCAGCGGTACCGGGTTCGGAACCGATTGCGCGAGCGCGGATCAGCTCGCCGTCGACCCCATGGCGCTGCTGCACCGCTGGCTGCCCGCACCGGACGAGCCGCGTCCGCTGATGGCGCTGGCCACCTGCGGCCGCGACGGGTATCCGCGGGTCCGGCATGTGCTGATCACCGAGGCCGACGACACGGCGGTCTACTTCCACACCGACACCAGGTCGTCGAAGGTCGCCGAGTTGGCCGAGAATCCCCGCGCCTCGGTGGCGATCGCCTGGCCCGCCGTCGGCCGGCAGGTCGTTGCGCACGGTGATGTCCGTCGTGCGCCGGATGACGAACTGCTGCATGCGTACTCGCGGCGGTCCCGTTATCTTCAGCTGCTGGCGTGGCTGAACGACGACGACCTGGCCGCGCTGTCGCCGGACGAACGACGGCAGCGGTGGGCCGCTTTCGATGCGTCCCATCCACGCCTGACCGCACCGCCCACCTGGACCGGGTTCGCCGTCGACCTGCGGGAGATCACCTTCTGGCGGGGCGACCCGGACGGGCCGTCGCAACGAGTACGGTTCACCCGCAACGACAATCACTGGAAATCGGAGGTACTACCGGGATGACCGGCACTTACCACAACGCGCTGATCCTGCCGGTCGACGGAGACAAGCCCTGGTTCTGGGGCTGGCTGTCGGTGGGGGATGACGGCCGGATCTCCGGGATGGGCGAGGGTTCCCCGCCCGCCGACGCGCCGTCGCCTCGTCATGACCTCGACGGCGCTTTCCTCGCTCCCGGTTTCGTCTCCGCACACAGTCACATCTACACCGGCGGGATGCGCGGGGTGGCGCCCAACAGCCCACTCTATGAATGGGTCACGCTGAACAGCACGATGCTGCTCGGCGCCGAGGCGGAGGACCTGTACTGGATGACGCTGGCCGGCGGGCTCGACCACCTGTCCTCGGGAATCACCTCCGTGTACAACTTCACCCAGTCCCGCGTCCTGGCACTCTTCGACTACGAGGAGTCCGTCCTCAAGGCGGCTCGGGTGCATTCTCCGGAGTTCGTCACCGCGCAGGTGGACGGCCTGGCGGCCACCGGGATCCGATTCGTCACCAGTGTGCGACTCGACGACGAGCAACTCGGCGAGGACGCCGCGTTCGCCGGTTTCGACGAGGTGATGACCCACCTGACGACCGTCGACCGCGACCTCGATCTGGGTGGTTCGGTCTACGGCTCGGTGCAATGGTCGTCGTCGCAGGCGACTGCCGAACGCGAACGGGCACTGATGGACCGGTACGGGATCACCAATCAGGCGCACTTCGTCGAGACTGCCGAGCAGATCGAGATCCAGCAGTCGAAGTTCGACTGGTACGATGCCGCAGGCGTTCTGGGCCCCGGCTTCGCCTTCGGACACTTCGTGCACCCGACCGAGAACATGGTCGCGCGTGTGCGCGACACGGGGTCGGCGGTGGTGTGGCAGCCGATGTCGAACGGTCGGCTCGGTTCCGGCATCGCCGACATCCCCCGCCTGCTCCGGGATTCGGTGACCGTCGGCGTCGGTGTGGACGACCAGTCGTGCACCGACGTGTCGGACCCGTTCGAGAACATGCGCACCGGGCTGTTCCTGCAGCGCGGAAAGCACAGCGACGCCGAGGTTCTCACCCCCGTCGACATGCTCACCCTCCACACGCTCGGGTCGGCGTCGGCGATGGGCGTGGCCGACAAGGTCGGTTCGCTGGAGGTCGGGAAGTTCGCGGACTTCCTCGTCGTCGATCCCCGGTCCCCCCACCTCGGCCCGATCTGGGACCCCGTCGCCACCTACGTGCTCGGTTGCGGACTGCGCAACTTACGCGAGGTCGTGGTGGGTGGCCGCACGATGTGGGACCGCGACCTGGCCGATCCGCAACGCGCACAGGCCGATTCCGAACTCACCGAGCGGATGATCGCGTCAGCGGCGCAGTCGGGGATTCATGCGGTGGTACCGGCTCACCGGGGCCAGGACCGCACGAGCGTCGACGACCAGCGGTCGGTGTAGTCGGCGATCCGTGAATCGGTGGTGTAGGTCGAGTCGATCAGGTACAGACCGGGTGCCGGGCACACCGCTCCGAGCTCCACCAGGACCGGTTTGAGCAGCAGATCGGGTGCCATCGCGTGCGCGAACCGGGCTTCGGGTTCCCGGCGACAACAGTGGTGGTCATGGTCCGCCTCTCGAGTATGGGTCCCGGCTATCGTGCCGCAGCAGGAGCGGGCACACCCGCCCGACGCCGCAGTACCGTCACTGCCGCGGTGGTCACGACCAGCGCGACGATCGTCCCGATCGCGACGCCGACGACCGCCGTTGTCTCGCCCTCGGCGGCCACGATGATCCCGACGAGCGCCCAGATCAGCGTGAGCGGGTACGCGACGAGCACCGACCCGACGGCGGCGGTCACGGCGAGGCCGAGCAGGGCGCATGCGAGCAGGATGGTCAGCTGCCATCCCAGGGACTGCGGATCGGCGAGGTCGGCACCGATCGCGGCGGCCCAGTTCTGGAAGACCGCCGCGGTGGCCCAGGCCGCATAGACACCGACGAGGATGCGGGTCAGGACGATGAGCCACCGGGGCGCCGCGTCGTCGGCCGGTCTCGCGGCGATGCGGGCGGCGTCGAGCAGGACCACCGTCATGACCGTCAGCACGATCGGTGTCACCCACGTCCACTCCGCGGCCGACACCAGAATCCACAGCGCAGCGCCGGCGAACGCGACTTCGAGGTCGATGAGCAGACGCCGCGGGTCGTCGGTCCCGGTGGCACCTTTCCGCACCACGGCAATGGCGAAGACGATCGACAGCAGGTAGATGAGACTCCAGATCGAGAACGTGTAGCCCGCCGGGGTGATCAACAGATCTGTGGTCGACTCGTTGGGCGAGGCGCCGAAACCGGAGAACGGGACCACGGGCGCGACCACCTGCGCGACCGCCAGGAACACGGCAAGCCAGGTGATCGGACCGGAGATGCGTGTGGGTGTCATGTGATCCAAGGTAGGCACAGGTGTCCGGTTTGCGCCGCGAATGTGCTTGGGGTGGGAGCGAAGCACCCCGATCACCCCCGGCTCCCCGAGGTGCGCGTGGAGCTTGCGGACCGCCAGACTTCAACTCGACTCCTAGACCTCGATCGAAGTCTGCCGGTCGAGTTGAAGTCTGTCGGTCGCCGGCGCGTATCGGCCCAGTCATCGATTCTGGGGAGCCGCCATCACACCTGCGGTACTGCGGACTTTCGGATCGGGGCGCGGAAAGGTTCGTCGAACGACCAAACCGATGGCGACGGCCGCGACCGCGGCGTAGACGACGCCGGTGACGATGGCGCCACCGAGGGTCCCGACTGCCTGGCCGGCGACACCGTCGAGCACCACCATCACACCCGCACCGCTGTAGGCGAAGGCGGAGAACCGCGATGCCACACGGCCCTGCTCGACGGCGCCGAGACCGCGGGTGACAGCGGCGAGCGCCACTCGGTACCCCCCGGCCTGACCGATCCCGCCGACGACCGTACCCAGGACGATCACGTCGAGCCGGCCGAGGACGAGACCCACCACCGCCGTCGACCATCCGACGACCATGAGCACGCCGACCGCCGGTAGCGTCGTCACGAGCCGCACCCCCACGCCGGCGAGACTCGCGACCATCGAGACCAACAGACATGCGCCACCGACGCATTGGGCCACGAGGAGCGAGTCGCTCGCTCCGGTGGCGAGGATCGCGGCGGGCATCGCGCCCACCGCGAGCGTCCCGATCGCCCACGCCAGCGCGCCGACCAGATAGGCACCGGGATCTCGACGACGCGTACCCGCAACGTCGAGGTCGCCGTTGTGGACGTCGAGGTCGCCGGTGTGAGCGTGTGTCGACTGCGGCGCTGAGCCATCGTCCGTCGACGAATCATTGCCATACGCAAGCAAACCGGGAGCCAGACGCAGACCGACGAGCAAGACGATCAGGCATACCGCGGTCGCCGCGGCGTGGATCGCGTACACCGTGACCAGCTGCCAGGGCAGGAACACGGCTATCGCGATGGCCGCGACCAGCCCGCTTCCGGCGCCGATGAGCGAACCGGAGGCGATGAACGCACGACCCCGTTCGCCGCTGGCGGCCACCATGATCGCCGCGGCGGCGCCCGTGCTCAGGCCCACCGACGCCCCGGTGAGGAACCGTCCCGGGAACAGCAGCACGTCGACCGATGCGCCGACGATCTGCAGGAGGTCGCCGACGATCGCCGCGAGGAGAGCGAGCGGTAACACCGTGCGGCTGTGCCGGATGAGCGGGCCGCGAGCCGAGATCAACAGGATGATGATCAGGGCGATGAAGTAGGTGGCGAACAGCACCGACGCCGCGGCGGGCCCGAACTCATGGGTGTCCATGTATCCCGGGAGCAGTGGCGTCATCGCATTCGAGCCGCAGATGGCGAGAATGAACCCGACCCCGGAAGCGCCTGTGAGCACACGGATTCCACGGTCGGATCTCAGAGCGACTGCCATGGGGAGAACTCAAACCGACGTCTGTGACCATCGGGCAACCCCGTCGTGGCCGTCGTATTGCGCACCTCGTCGCCCCGACGCCGAGGCGCTGACCTGCCACGTTCTGGCGGGTGACGACGATGGCGCCGGTCGCGCCGGAAACTCAGCCCACGGGGCGAAGGTCCGGGGTCGCCCCCGGACGGGGTCCCCAATACCTCTCGACCCAACTGCCCGACCCGGCCGGTTCATCGGTCTCGGTGATGTCCCAGTCCACGAACTCGTGTAGATCGCCCGCCATCTCGGCGATGACGTCGCGCAGTTCGAGGGGCTCCAGCCAGCGCGGCGGGATGGCCTCGACCCCGTCGCGCGCACCCAGCAGGTTGCCTGCGATCGCGCCGGTGGAGTCCGAGTCGCCGTCGTGATTGACCGCGATGATCACCGCGTCCTCGAGGTCGTCGGCCACCAGCGCGGAGTAGACGGCGATCGCGAGCGCCTCCTCTCCGACCCAGCCCCCGCCGAGGCGCGTGATCGCCGACTCGTGGGACAGGCCCGAACCGGCGAGGACTTCCGCGGCCTCCAGTGCGGCAAGGGTCTCCTCGTGACCGGCCCGATCCCGGAGGATGCCCTTCGCCGTCGCCAGCGCCTCCGGCAGGCCGGCTCCGTCGATCAGCTCGCGGACCGCGACCGCGAGAACGCCGGCGGGAAGCGAACCGGAGGGATGGCCGTGGGTGAGCGCCGCGAGTGTGGTCGCGAGGTCGAAAGTGCCTGCGGCAGACCAGTCCGCGCGGGCCGCGAACAAACCGACCGGCGCCACCCGCATGACACCTCCGCAGCCCTTGCTGTCGTTGTCGGCCGGGACGCCCGGACGAGTGGTCACCCGGAGCGCCTCGAGACAGGTGGTGCCGGGTGCCCGTCGGCTGTGCATCTGCTGGTGCCCTGCCAGCCAGCTGGACCGTTCGGTCGTCGCCAGCACGCCGTGCCGCGGATGGCCGCCCTGCGTGATGAACCACCGCAGGTATGCGCGGGCCGTCGTGGCCGCGTAGCAGGAGATGCCTCCCGCGCAGTCGCGGGCCCAGGCGCGCAGCAGACCCTCCGCAGTGAACAGCGTCATCTGGGTGTCGTCGGTGATGGTGCCGAGGCCGCCGTACGCCTCGGAGTAGGAGGTGATGCCCGCGGGTCCGAACCTCTCCAGGATCGCGTCCCGAGTCGAGAACTCGACTGCCCCGCCCAGCGCGTCGCCGGCAGCACCGGCGAGCAGACATCCGGTGAACCGATCCATGTTCGCCCCCTGTGCTTTCCCCGGCGTTCATCCATGGTCACACGGTTGCGCCGACTCTGCTGGACAGCGGACCGCGAACGGGTACTTTCAGAGGACCTCGAGACGAAGGGGCTCCGATCGTGCTCTCCCTCATCCCCGGTTCACAGCGTCGCAGCCTGGACGAGATCGTCGAGCGCCTCGACTTCTCCGTCGGCGACCGCACCGCCAAACGCAGCGCCTTCTGGTTGATGCTCACGCTGTCCGGCGTCATCGCGGTCTCGGGAGTCGTCGCCGACAGCACGGCGACCGTCATCGGGGCGATGATCGTCGCGCCGCTGTCGACACCGATCCTCGGCATCGGACTCGGAATCGCCACCGGCCGTGGTCGACTCATGCTCGCGAGTGTCGGTTACGTGATCGCCGGGGTCATCCTGGTGACGATCCTGGGCGTCGTGTTCGCTCAGTTGCTACCCAATCCGACGAACGTGCTCTCCAACTCACAGGTGCTGGGCCGGACGTCACCGACGCTCGTCGACCTCCTGGCCGCCCTCGCCACCGGCCTCGTCGGCGCGATCGCCATCACCCGTCGCGACGTCGGTGATGTGCTGCCCGGCGTGGCCATCGCCATCTCCCTGGTGCCGCCACTCGGGGTCGTCGGCGTCTGCCTGGGGTCGGGAGCCCCGTCGCTCGCACTGGGCGCCTTCGTGCTGTTCGCGTCGAACGTGGTCGCGATGATCATCACGAGCCTCGTCGTGTTGACGATCGCAGGCTATGGCCGAGAGGCCGCCGATCTCGCCGGTGCGGAACATCCGAGGGCCCCTCGACGCCGGGCCTACGCGGCACTGGCCGTAGCTCTCGTCGTCGTCACCGTCCCGATGGTCGCGAACTCGCTCTCGTCACTGTGGTCCCGGCAGATCGCGACCGCGGCGGAGTCGTGGCTCGGATCGGGCGGGAACGACTCGTCCGAGGTCACCGGTGTCAGCTGGACCGGCAGTACGGTCACCGTCAGTGTGCTCGCCCCACAGGACCTGCCGCCGATCGACGAGCTCCAAACGACGGTCGACGAGTTGGTCCCCTGGGACCCCGAGGTCGTCGTCGTCCACACCGTCGGCGAGCGGTCGGGTGTCAACTGAGCGTGCCGAACCCCGGCGAGGCATCCGCGCTTCTGACAGAGTGGTACGTACGCATCGCTCACCGAGAACGTCACCGTACGCACTCAACCGAGAACCGACGAGGTCAAGCACATGGCTCTCTCTCGAGACGCATCCCCTGCTGTGGCACAGGCGAATTCGTCCGCCCACGATCACCTCCCGTTCCAGGACACCCACGACCTGGACGCCGCCACGCGCGGACTCGTCGCCGAACTCGATCCCCCCGCCATCGCCGGCCAGGACGGGAAGCCGGTGTGGGATTGCGATGAATTCTCCTTCCTCGCCGAGGAGGCGCCTGCGACCGCCCATCCCAGCTTGTGGCGGCAGTCGGGTCTCGTTGCCCGACAAGGCCTCTTCGAGGTGACCGATCGGATCTACCAGATCCGCGGCCTGGACCTGTCGAACATGACCGTCGTCGAGGGCGACACCGGCGTCATCGTCATCGACCCACTGATCTCACAGGAAACCGCGGCCGCCGGCCTCCGCCTCTATCGGGAGCATCGTGGCGATCGTCCGGTCACCGCCGTCATCTACACGCACTCGCACATCGATCATTTCGGCGGCGTCAAAGGAGTCACCACCCAGGAGGCCGTCGACGCCGGCGAGTGCCAGATCATCGCGCCCGCAGGCATGGTCGAGCACGCGGTCGCCGAGAACGTCTACGCGGGAACGGCGATGGGCAGGCGCGCGGCGTACATGTACGGGGCCGCGCTGCCGAGGGGCCCGCGCGGTGCGATCGGCGCGGGCCTCGGCCAGTCCACGTCCACCGGCACGGCGACCCTGATCGCCCCGACCCTCGACATCACCACCACCGGACAGGTCGAGACCATCGACGGGGTCACCATCGAATTCCAGCTGACGCCCGGCACCGAGGCACCGGCCGAGATGAACTTCTACTTTCCGCAGATGCGCGCGCTCTGTATGGCCGAGAACGCCACCCACACCCTGCACAATCTGCTCACGTTGCGGGGTGCCCTGGTCCGTGATCCGCACGTGTGGTCGCGCTACCTGACAGAGGCGATCAACGATTTCGCGGCGCGCTCCGACGTGCTCTTCGCGTCGCATCACTGGCCGACATGGGGCACCGCGGAGCTCACGGAGTTCCTGTCCCTCCAGCGCGACCTCTACGGATACCTCCACGATCAGACCCTTCGGCAGCTCAACAAGGGCCGGACCGGTCTCGAGATCGCCGAGGACATCCGATTGCCCCCGGCACTCGAGAACGCCTGGCACACACATGGCTACTACGGCTCGGTGAGCCACAACGTCAAGGCCATCTACCAGCGTTACATGGGATGGTTCGACGGGAATCCGGCGCACCTCTGGGAACATCCGCCGGTGGAATCCGCGACGCGGCACGTCGAGTTCATGGGCGGCGCGGACGAGGTGGTACAGAAGGCCCGCCGGTCGTTCGAGGCGGGCGACTTCCGCTGGGTCGCACAGGTCCTGAACTACGTCGTCTTCGCCGACCCGGCGCACGAGGAGGCGCGGAGTCTCCAAGCGGACACGCTCGAACAGCTCGGCTATGGCTCGGAGAACGGCACGTGGCGCAACTTCTACCTCATGGGGGCGTACGAGTTGCGCCACGGACCCGTCGGGACGCCGACTACGACGGCGGCCACGGACATCGTCGCCGCCCTGTCGGTCGATCAGCTCTTCGACGCCGTCGCCCTGCGAGTCGACGGGCCGGCGGCCTGGGACGCCCACCTCGTCCTCGACTGGCACATCACCGACGCCGACCGACGCCACCGGTCGGAGCTGCGCAACGGCCTCCTGGTCCATTTCGACGTGGATCAGGCAAGCGCTGACGACCGCGTCGCAGCCACGTTCACCCTGACCAAGCAGACCCTGCTGACGCTGCTCCTCGGGCTCGTGGATCTCGGTACGGCCGTCGAAGCGGGCGACGTCGGCGTCGACGGTGATCCGAGTGCATTCGGCGAACTCGCCGGCTACCTGGACGACCCGGATCCCGATTTCGCGATCGTGACACCCTAGTTCCCGCCGGGCGGCCCGGCCGACCCGACCGAGGGTGACACTGCTCGAACACACGTGCGAAACTGACTGAGTGGGCATGAAGTGGATTGGCGGGGACAACGGCCAACCACACCGGCCCGCCTTCGTGCGGGTCGGCCACAAGGCAGTGCTCATCGACCTCGGCGCGCTCTACCCCAATGCACCGCATTTCAGCGGCGAGTACCACCCCGACGGTTTACAGATCCGGTCGGTGCACCTCGGCGTCCTCACCGAGTGGGGGCGCGACGAATGGGGTGCCTGGTACGGCAAGGTCACCTACACGATCACCTCGAAGGACCGACAGGAGAAGGTCACGCACTGGGTGCCGTCGTGGGCGTTGCGCCCGGCCGGTGATCGGCCGCCCGGGCGACGGTGACCGCCCCCGAGGAGCGAGCTTGCGAGCGTCACCCCCTGCTCCCTGAGGAGCGAGCTTGCGAGCGTCACCCCCTGCTCTCTGAGGAGCGAGCTTGCGAGCGTCACCCCCTGCTCCCTGAGGAGCGAGCTTGCGAGCGTCACCCCCTGCTCCCTGAGGAGCGAGCTTGCGAGCGTCACCCCCTGCTCCCTGAGGAGCGAGCTTGCGAGCGCCACCCCCTGCTCCCTGAGGAGCGAGCTTGCGAGCGTCACGAAGGGTCCTGGTGAGGCGGGTTGCGAGACCCTTCGTGACGCGCCCTCCGCAAGCTCTGGGCGCTCAGCGGATGAGCGGGTCGCGCGGCAAGCCGAGGATGCGTTCGGCGATCTGGTTGCGGGTGATCTCCGACGTCCCGCCGGCGATCGACATCCCGCGGGCCCCGAGGATCAGCAGGCCGGCCAGCTTGCCGGGACCGGACGAGAACGCGACGTCGGGTCCGAGCAATTCCGCGGCCAGGTGCGCGCGGTCGCTGAGATGCTCGGCGAGAAGCAGTTTCGTCACGTTTCCCTCGGGTCCGGGAGCGGCGCCGACGACCGATCGGGCGGCGCGACGCAGATTCAGCAGTCGCAGCGCATCCTCGACGGCGAGGAACTCACCGACCTTCGTCGCCGCCCCCTCGACCCGGTCCCCGTAGCCCTGGACGAGTGCCACCATCTGTTGGACCGCACCCTCGCTACCCGGCGCACCGCCGCCGATGCTGACCCGCTCGTTGCCGAGGGTCGCGCGGGCCACGGCCCAGCCGTCGTTCGGTGTGCCCACCACGTCTTCGTCAGGGACGAAGACGTCGGTGAAGAACACCTCGTTGAACTCGGAGCCGCCGGTGATCTGCCGCAGCGGACGTACCTCGACACCGGGCGCCGACATGTCGATCAACACCGCGGTGATGCCCTTGTGCTTGGGGGCTTCCGGGTCGGTCCGCACCGTTGCCAGCCCTCGCCGGCACAGGTGGGCGCCGCTGGTCCAGACCTTCTGGCCGTTGATGCGCCATCCGCCGTCGACGCGCGTGGCCCTCGTGCTGACCGCCGCCGCGTCCGACCCGGCGCCGGGCTCGGAGAACAACTGACACCACACCTCGTCCCCGAGCAGCGCCGGCCGGACGAACCGGTCGATCTGGTCCTGCGTGCCCTGCTGGATGAGGGTGAGGATGACCCACCCGGTGATGCTGTAATCGGGCCGCTTCACACCCGCGGCCGCCATCTCCTCCTCGATGACGAGTTGTTCGACGGAATCCGCCGCGCGTCCCCACGGCCTGGGCCAATGCGGCATGACGTAACCGGTGTCGATGAGCTTCTCGCGCAGCGCGGACTCGCCGACGCCGGCGATCTCGGCGATGTCGGCTCGAACGCGCGCGCGCAATTCCTCGGCCTCGGGTGGGAGGTCGAGGCTGTTGGCACGGGTGACGCCGCCCGCGGAGAACTCGTACACGTCACGAGCCGGCTGTTGTCCGCCAAACAGCGCCTGCAGCACGGTGGCGCGGCGCAGATGCAGGTGCGCGTCGTGTTCCCAGGTGAAGCCGATGCCACCGTGCACCTGGATGTTCAGCTCGGCGTTCGTCGTGTACGTGGGCAGTGCCAGCGCGGCCGCCGATGCCGCGACCAGCCCGAGCGCGTCGGCGTTCTCGTCGGCCGCTCGCGCCGCGTCCCACACCACCGCGGTGGCGGCCTCCGCGCCGACGAGCATGTTCGCGCAGTGGTGCTTGACGGCCTGGAACGCACCGATGGTCCGGCCGAACTGTTCGCGGACCTTCGCGTAGGCCACCGCGGCGTCCAGCGCGTCCCGCGCCCCGCCGACGGCTTCGGCCGCGACCAGCGTCCGGGTGAGCGCCAGCGCGGTGGCCGCCAGTCTCGGCAGACGGACGGCGGCAGCACTCGACAGCGACACCCTCGCCGACAATCGGGTCGGGTCCAGATCGGCGTGCGCGCCCACCTCGACACCGGAGTCCGACGACTCCACCACCAGCACATCGTCGTCGCCGATGAGTACCAGCAGATCCGCGAGCGGTGCGCCGAGTACCGCGTCGACCTGACCGGAGACCGTCCCACCGGCCTCGGTCAGTTCCGGCACCACCGCCACACCCGCGGTGACCGTGCCGTCGACGAGCGGCCGCAGCCAGCGGGCAGGCGTCTCGTCGTCGGCATGAGTCAGGATCGCCGAGGCGATCACGGTGGGCAGGAACGGACCCGGCGCCACCGCGCGGCCCAATTCCTCTGTCACGACGACCAACTCGGCGATCCCGAAACCGGAACCGCCGTACTCCTCGGCGACGTGCAGACCCAGCCAACCGAGTTCGGCGATCTCCGCCCAGAACGTGGGTCTGGCCTCCTCGGGCGCGTCGAGTCGGTCGCGCGCCTGCGCCCGCACCTTTCGGTCGACGGCGAATTCGCGCACCACCGAGGCGAGTTCGACGTGGTCATCGGTCAGGGCAATACTCATGGCGACTCCCGGGATCGTCGGTCACCCGATCACACCATCTACCCCCGGTCCGGGGTGGACGCTTGAGACAAACTCATCGAATCCGTTCCCGACGCGCCCGTTGCACGACCGGGTCCGGGAACGGCACGGCATCGACGAGGTCCCTGGTGTACCGGTCCTCGGGCGGTGAGGACGGTGCGCGTTCCGGCCGATGTCCGTCGCGAGATCGACGACGCGGCGGAGGCCTCGGCGGACTGAAGCGTTCCGATCACCGTGAGCGTTTCCCTCGATAGCACCGCCATCACGGTGGTCTGATGAATTCGATTGCCATCAAACGACATTGAGAAGAGGACGAGAGATGACCCTGGCGCAGATCGAGGACCGGACCGAGCGCGAGCAGGCAGCTCAGCAGATCTACCGCGACGCGGGGATCACCGTCGACAAGCTCGGCGAGCACATCGGGGCACGCATCGGCCAGGTGCGGCTCGGCGGCGACCTCGCCCCGAAGCAGGTGGAGGCCATCCGCCTGGCGCTGGCGATCAACAAGACGATCGTCTTCGAGGGCCAGGACCAGCTCGACGACGACAGCCAGTACGCCTTCGCCGAACTCCTGGGCGATCCCACCGCGCCGCATCCAACGGTGACCTCACGCGGCGAACAGCTGCTGACCATCGAAGGCGCCGCGAACAGCTGGCACTCCGATGTGACGTTCGTCGATCGCATCCCGAAGGCGTCCATCCTCCGGGCGGTGACGCTGCCGAGCTACGGCGGCGCGACGACCTGGGCGTCGACGGTGGCCGCCTACGAGCAGCTGCCGAAACCGCTGCGCGCGTTGACCGAAGAGCTGTGGGCCACCCACACCAATCTGTACGACTATGTCGGCCAGAAGGAGCCCTCGGGTGGTGTCGACGTCAGCCGCAAGGCCGAGCACTACAAGGAGTTCACCAGCTCGGAGTACCAGACGCTGCACCCCGTCGTCCGCGTCCATCCCGAGACCGGCGAACGCAGCCTGCTGCTCGGACACTTCGCCAAGGAGTTCCGCGGCCTCAAGAGTTCCGAGTTCGCCGACCTCTACCAGCTCCTCCAGGCACGTATCACCAAGCTGGAGAACACCTTCCGGTGGAACTGGAAACTGGGCGACGTGGCGATCTGGGACAATCGCGCCACGCAGCACTACGGCATCGCCGACTTCGGCAACCAGCAGCGTGAACTGCACCGCATCACCCTCGCCGGCGATGTGCCCGTCGACGTCCACGGTCAGGCGAGCCAGGTTCTCCAGGGCGACGCGACGCACTACTCGGTCGTCGAAGAACCCGCCCGACTGTCGGTGTTCGCGGCCTGACCCGTCAGGGCCGGTCGCCCTCGGCGACCGGCCGTTCCGGGTCCGACGACCACTGCGAGAACGAACCCGGGAACAGCGCGGCGTCGATCCCCGTGATGGCAAGCGCCGCGATCTGGTGCGCGGCATTGATCCCGGAACCGCAGTAGACGACGACATCGGAGCCGGCCCCGCCGTCGATACCGACATCTGCGAACCGGCGTCGTAGCTCCTCCGCCGGACGGAAGCGGCCGGAGGTGTCGACGTTGTCCGCCGTCGGGACACTGATCGCCCCGGGGATGTGGCCGGCGCGCTGATCGACCGGTTCGACGTCGCCGCGATAGCGTTCGGCGGCCCGGGCGTCGAGCAGGTGTGCCGGCCCGGCCGCGACGTCGTCGATCGTCGCGACCGGCAGGTGTCCGGGGCTCAGGGTCACGTTGCCCGCTCGCGGCCGACCGCCGTCGCCCGTCGTCGTGCGCAGGCCTTCGGCACGCCACGCCGCGAGGCCGCCGTCGAGAAGTCGCACGTCGGCGACACCCGCCCACCGCAGCAGCCACCAGGCGCGCGCGGCCGCGAGGTTGCCGGAGTCGTCGTAGACCACCACCGGGACGGCGTCGTCGATCCCCCATCGCCGGGCCGCCTCCTGGAGGTCGGCGACGTCGGGCAGCGGATGCCTGCCGCCGACCGGCCCGGAGGGCGGGGCCGCCAGTTCGGAGTCGAGGTCGACGTAGACCGCACCGGGGATGTGACCCTCGCGATAGGCGTGCCGACCATCGAAGTCGCCCAGCTGCCAGCGCACGTCCAGCAGGATCGGCGGAGTCGCCAGCAGCATCTCGGCCAGCTCGAGCGGGGTGATGAGGACCTCGGCCATGGCGGCGAGGGTACCAACGCGAACCGATGGCAGAATGGGGCAATCCGCCCATGACCGGGCACCTGGCCCTCCGTCGCCCTGCCGTCACCACCCTCAGGAGTCCATCCCGTGGCGTTGTTTCCTGCCGTCGTCTTCGGACTCATCACGTTCTGGCTGCATCGGCGCATCGTCCGCGCGACCGCGATGCCGCGCCCCTGGTCGATCATCGCCGACGTGGCGCTGGTCGTCCTGTGGGCGCTCGCCCTCATCGGCTTCGCCACCGGACGGGTGCTCGACCCGTCGTGGGCGCGGCCCATCGGCACGATCGGGCTGATCTGGCTCGCCGCCGTCTTCTACCTGTTCCTCGGCCTCGCGGTGGTGGGCCTCGTGTCGTTCGCCGCACACATCGTCCGCTGGATCCGGCGACGTCGATCCGGAGTGCAGGACAACCCCTCGTTCGCGGCCCGTCGGCTCAGCAAGCTCCGGGTCGCCACGGCCGCGGTCGTGGTGGTCGCGCTCGGGGTCACCGGCTACGGGGTGTGGGAAGCATCTCGCCCCCAGGTCGTCGACATCGACGCCACGTTCGCGAGCCTGCCGCCGCAGTTCGACGGAACGCGCATCGCGGTGATCTCCGACCTGCACGTCGGCCCGGCCCGTGACGCGTCGTTCACCCAGCGCGTCGTCGACGACGTCAACGAGCAGGAGCCGGATCTCGTCGTCCTCGTCGGCGACCTCACCGACGGCACCATCCCGAACGTCCGCGACACCCTCGAACCCCTCGCGGATCTGGATGCGCCTCTCGGGGTCTTCGGTGTGAGCGGCAACCACGAGTACTACGCCGACGACGGTGGCCGGTGGCTCGACGTCTGGGAGGAATTCGGCGTGCGCACGCTGCGCAACGCACGAGCGCCCATCGAGGTCGACGGCGCGACCATCACACTCGCCGGCGTCCACGACGCCACCGCCCCCGAACCGTACGAGCCCGACCTCCCGGCGGCGTTGGCGGGAACGTCTCCCGAAGACTTCACCCTGCTCCTCGCCCACCAGCCCAAGCAGGCCGTCGAGGCATCGGATCTGGGTGTCGACCTCCAGCTGTCCGGGCACACGCACGGCGGCCAGCTCTGGCCCATCCGCTACCTCGTCCGTGCCCAGCAGCCGACGATCACCGGGCTCGACCAGATCGGGAACACCACGATCTACACCACCCGCGGCGCCGGCGCCTGGGGCCCGCCGGTCCGTGTCCTCACGCCGCCGGAGATCACGATGCTCACCCTGCGATCGGCGCCGCCCGCCTCCTGAGGCGAAAGAACCACATAACCGCAGGTCCCAGCCCCTTGCTCCCTGAGGTGCGAGGAGCGATAGGGACCCAACCCCTGCTCCCTGAGGTGCGAGCGAAGCGAGAGGGTCCTATAGCTTGTCAAGTGCTCCGAGGTCAGTGGTGAGGTCGCGGAACACTTCGCGGGCGATGT
>NZ_JBHUXZ010000027.1:0-71665 GCF_042668985.1 Gordonia sp. NPDC057258 | reverse complement strand
CCGACCCGAGAGGGTCGGTGGCCGCAGTCGTCTGAGCGGTCGTGGGTGCCGGTTCTAGGTCAGCCGGGCTTCGCAGATGTCGGCGGCCGCCGCGACGGCCTTGTCGGCGGGCGTCATCCGGCGGGCGAGAGCAGCAGCGGCCGAACGGGTTCCGTCGTCGAACAGGACCGCGAGACCCGCGCGCGCGTCGTCGTCGGTGAAACTCGACAGCCGGACGGCCGCCCCGACGCCCAGGGCACGGACCCGTTCACCCCAGAACGGCTGATCGGCGGTGACCGCGCAAACCAGGGTGGGGAGGCCGGCCCGCAGACTCGCCGCGGTGGTGCCGGCGCCGCCGTGATGGACTGCGGCCGCGCATCGCGGCAGGACCGACGCGTGGTCGACACCCGCGACGTAGAACACGTCCGGGTCGTCGGGATCGACTCCGGTCGGATCTCCCATGGCGATGAGGCAGCGCACCCCCTGGGCACGGGCGGCTGTCCGCCAGCGGGCGATCAGAGCCTCCGGGTCGAGGATCGGCATGCTGCCGAACGTCACGAACAGCGGAGCTTCGCCGGCGGCCAGCCATCGGCCGAGATCGGTTGCCCCGGCGTCGATCTCGGAGATACCCGCCCGGCTTCCCGCGGGCAGGTCGAAGAATCCGACGACGGGTTTGCGATCGTCCCACTCCGCGGCGAGGCCCGGAACCATCTCCGCATCGTAGGCCTGGATCTGGGGGATCCCGGAGGCGTTCAGCCGCACCGGCAGCGGTCGCCGAGCCCGGTCGAGCCCGAGCCGGCGCCGGAACCGATTCTCGTTCCATCCGGTCGCGGCCCAGGTCAACCGGTCGGCGAGGCGCCAGGAGCGCCGCTTCCACTCCGGCGACCAGCTGTCGGTGAGTCCCGGTACGGCGCCGAGGAGTCCGTTCTCCGACATCGGGCCGTATCTCAGCACGGTCAGCGGGATGCCCAGATGTTCGGCGACCGCCAGCCCGCGGTCCTGGCACAGCGGCGCGACGACGAGGAGGTCGGTGTCGCGCAGCGGCGCCGTAGCCGCGATGAAGAGTCGCTCGAGGGCGGCGTCCAGGGCGTCGAATCCGCCGCGGACCGTCCGCAGCGCAAACGCCATCCGCGCCAATGGGTTACGACTGTTGCGCGCTGACCGCGCGTCCTCCGACGACCACGCGGTGCCGGAGTCGAGGCCGATCTCGTGGACGTCCCGCACGCCCGTTGCCCGCGCGAGACCGGCCAGGTTCGGTGGGACGAGGGCGCTCACGCGGTGGCCGCGCACCTGGAGTTCGAGGGCGAGGCAGATACCGGGCTGGATGTCGCCCCGGCTGCCGTACAGAACGATCGCGATGTGTGCCGGCGTCACCAGAATCGATGTCCGATCCGCCAGGCGGTCAACTCGTCGGCGATCAGTGTGCGCAGCCGGACGGGATCGCCGAAATCGTCGGGGTCGATGCCGAAGAACGTGAGCGTGACGGTGTCGCCGTAGGTGACCGCCCAGGCGGCGACCGCCGGGCCGCGTTCGCGCCGCTCCTGGGCGGGCATCCCCTGCATCACCGCGCGGATGGCGAACCGGGACGCCGTGTGACCGCCGATCCGCATCGCCGAGTCGGGCGTGGCCCCGAGATTCGACACGGTGGTGTCGGGTCCGGGGATTCCGCGCATCAACCGACCGATGAGCCGTCTCGGCAGGATGCGCACGATCGGCTGCAGGTTGTCGGCGGCCTGATCGGCCCCGGACTCGGCGTAGTCGACGAAGGCCCGTTTGCTCGATGACCGGATGGCGGTGAGGTCGGTGTCCGGTTCGACGGGGTCGGCAAGGCGGATCCACACCCCGCCCGACGCATTGGCGCGGTTGTCGTCGTCGCCGTCCCGCTTGCTGACCGCGATGCACACCTTCATCGGACCGTCGAGCGGGCGACCCGAACGGTGCACGATACCGGCGAGCAAGGCGGTGAACAGGGAGTTGCCGGTACCGCCGTGCTCGGTGGCGCGCGCGGCCCATTCGGTTGCCGAGA
Organism: Gordonia sp. NPDC057258; assembly: GCF_042668985.1. NCBI lineage: Bacteria > Bacillati > Actinomycetota > Actinomycetes > Mycobacteriales > Gordoniaceae > Gordonia > Gordonia sp. NPDC057258. Next base: position 69,660 of record NZ_JBHUXZ010000027.1, on the reverse strand, counting down.
CGTCGACCGTCGCCAGCGTCGTGTCCGGCTCGGGCGCGGACCGTGGTCTCGCCGGACGCGTGGTACGCGACGATCCCGGCGCGGATCGGGTGTCGGCGGACCCGGTGTCGGTGCCTCGCGCCGCCCGGGCCTCGCGGATCAGGATTCGCGCTGATCGGGCGGCTGCGCGCACCGACTCGGCGGCGTCGGCGGCGTCGGCGCGGACCGCCTCCCAAGAGTGTCCGCTGACGGGAGCGGGCAGACCGGCGGTGCGGCCCGCCGCGGCGTCGGCCACCAGCCGGTAGAGGCCGTGACCGTCGGTGATCATGTGGGAGGCGAGCAGGGACACCGCGCGCCCGCCGCCGCGGATCCGAGCCGAGTCGAGCTGCCAACCGGTTCCCCGCACGGGATCGAGACGGCTCGCGCGGAGGACGGCGTCGGCCCACTCCCCGACGGCGTCGGCCTCGACGACCGCCACCGGCCCGGGTCGGACCGGCATCGTCGATCGCACCCAGCGGTGCCGGGCGAACGGGACCCGACGGCGCGACACCGCACGATGCAGCGGCCCGGCCGCGAGTCCGGCGCACAACGACTCGATCGCCGCGTCCCCCGGGTCGTCGTCGAAGACCCAGGTGATCTGGATGGGCGCACCCATCCCGAACAGTTCCGCGACGAGCAGGTACGACTCGTCGGGGCCGGTCACGCGGAGTACCTCGGCGGGACGGGTGTCGGTTGCCGTTGCCGTCACGTGTGCTCCTCAGCTTCACGAGGGGTCATGATCACCAGATCTCATGGGGCAGACCCCAGGCCGTCAGTTCCCGGTCGAGCAGGTCCGCGACCACGGCATCGGAGGGAAAACTCGTCTCGTCGCAACCGAGCACGGTGAAGGTCACCTGATCACGGGTGCGGACCAGCCACGACTGGACGCCGTCACCGAAGCGCTGGCCGACCGAGGCGTCGACGCCCTGAGCCATGCCGCGGAATGCGACCTTGCGCGCCGACCGCCCGCCGAGCACCGTTGCCTCCGAGGGGATGTCGCCGAGGTTGGAGATCACCGCGTCGGGGATCCCGTTGCCCGCGCTGACCAGCTTCACGATGACCGCGGGCGGCAGGAACCAGGCCAACGGCCGCAGGTGGATGTGCGGTGCCCGGCGACCCTCCGACAGCCGGACGAAAGCCGCCTTGCACGCCGCCCGGATGCCGCCGAGATCGCCACCGGCGACCGGCTCGTCGGTGAGGTACACCGACACACCGGCGATCGGGTTGGACCGGGTGTCCGCCTCGCTCTCACGACGGTCGACGGGGACCCCGACCTTGATCGGATTCGGCAGCGGCGCATGGCCACTGGAGCGCAGCAAGCCGGTGACCACCGCGATGAACAGCGTGTTCGCGGTGCCGTCGTGCTCGGCGGCGACCCGGTCGAAGTCCGTCGCGGGGACCGTCGCGGTCGCCCAGGTGAAGTCGGCGGCCGGCGACCGTTCGGCTATCGGCGCGCGGACCGGACGCGGGTCGGGTTCGGGGCCACCGGCCTTGCGCTGCTCGAGTGCCGCCCGCACGAGCCCGGCGAGGACCGCGCCGGCCTGCGACCCGGCGTCGGCGAGGTCGCCGATCCGCTGCCGCCGCCACGAGACCGGCGGACGCGTCGTCGCCGCCGGATCGGCCCCGGACGCCCGGTCCGCGTCGCGAGCCAGTGGCACCTCCGACGCCGAGGCGGCCTCGGCGGCCGCCGCGAGCATGCCGCGACCGTCGGTGACGACGTGCAGGGCACAGAGGGACACCACCGTTCCACCCGACGCGGTGGGCGCCGACCGCAGGCGCCAGCACCGCCCGCCCTCGGCGTCGAGGGGAACCGAGGACATCTCGGCGGTCGCCCAGTCGTCGATCTCCGCCTCCGGCACCGGTCGGCTGTCGGCGGCCAGCCCGGGTGCGTCGGGCGCGGCAACCCACCGCGGGCGGGCTCCGACGACATCCGGTACGACGAGCATGCGGTTGAGGCGCCCTCGCGCGAACGCGGCGTTCATCGCGGTCAGCGTCTCGATCGAGACCTCCTCGTCGAACACCCACACGAGCTGGAGCACCACCGACCAGCCGAGTGCCGGCGTGACGAACCAGAACGGGGCGTCCTCGGAGGTCAGGCGCTCGCCTCGGATCGCCGCCCGCTCGTCGCGGAGCCGGGCTGCGAGGCCACGCAGACCCGGTGCCCGCCCGGCGTCGGGTTGTTCGGCCATGGGCGACTTCGTCGTCGTCATACGTCCACCTTCGTTGCGCTGTGACTGTGTGGTCCCTGTGGGAGCCGTGGCCCCGTGCTCGAGCTTGTCACCGTACGCTCGATCTCGCGCACGGCGTCCCCGAGCGCCACATCCTCGGCCACCAGGGCGTCGCGGAGCCGTCCGGACCGCTCGGCGGCTGCGGGATCGAGCATCGACGCGACGGCGTCGGTCAACCGGTCCACGTCCAGGTCCCGTCCCGCGCGGGCCATGGGCATCGCCACGCCGACCCCCAGGCGTTCGAGTTCGGCGCCCCAGAACGGCTGATCCGCGCCGTACCAGCAGACGACCGACGGCCGGCCCGCGCGCAGAACGGCCGCCGTGGTTCCGGCGCCGCCGTGGTGGACCACCACCGCGCATCGGCCGAAGACCGTGCGGTGATCGACCTGGGACTCGATCCGCACCGCCTCGGATGCGATCTCGGCCCGGACCTCGGCGTCCATTTCGGTCCAGCCGGCGCACACCAGGACTCGTCGACCGAGCCGCCGACCGAGTTCGGTGACGACGCGCAAGGTGGCCGCCTCCCCCCGCAGCGGCATGCTCCCGAATCCGACATAGATCGGGGCGTCCCCGGCGTCGAGCCAGGACGCGAGCGCATCGGAGCCGGTGACGGGCTGGTCTGCCGGCGATCCGAGAAAACCGACCGTCGGACGACGACGAACCGCGGAGTCGGCGGTCCATCTGCGTTCGTGCTCCACGCCGAACATCGGGTCGTAGGCCTGCAATTCGAGGCCGGGCGCTGCCCGCAGTCGGGCGGCGTAGGACGCCGACGACCCCGTCGACCCGAGGTGCATGCGCAGCCGGCGCTCACGCCGTCGGGTGAGGACGGCGAACGCGGCGTCGTAGGCGGCCCATTGCGTCCGGACGGCACGCGGTCCGCCCGGGAGGTGACCGGGCACCGGTGCGACCCGACTGTTACGCCGCACCGGCGCGTGATGAAGGGAGATCAGGGGGACGCCGGCGGACTCGGCGAAGGCGAGAGCGGGCTGTTCGGTGATCAATCCCGTGACGATGACATCGGCACCGTCGACGACCTCGGCCATGTCGGAGACGAGCTGGTCCCACCCGGCGTTCCGGAGCGACAGCAGCACGCGCAGCCGTCGCAGCGGATGACGGCCGGCCTGCTTCCGGGCTCGCGCCACCGACTCGAGGTGGGCCCGGGTGTCCACGCCGAGACGCACGACCTCGAGCCCGGTGATGCCGTCTGCCCAATCCAGAGCCGGCCCGATCATGTTGGGCGGCACCCCGAGACGGACGTCGTGTCCGCGCCGCGCGAGCGCGCAGGCCAGCACCGTCGCCGGTTGGACGTCCCCGCGGGTTCCGTTGATCACGAACGAGATCCTCATGCCGACCGCCCGGTGATCCTGGTTCCCGGCCGGGTGGTGATCCCGGTCTCCGGCCGCGCGCCGCGGTGGCCGACCGTGTTTAGAATCGGTCCCGATCCGCCACCGCCGGGCACGGGTCGCCCATCCGACCGCACCCAGACGTGAGGGGTTCGACGTTGAGGTTCGTGATCGCAGTCAACGGCAGTCGCGGCGATGCCCAGCCGGCCGTCGCCCTGGCCGCCGAGCTCGTGGGCCGGGGCCACACGGCGACTCTCGCGCTGCCACCCGACCTGGTCGACTTCGGCAGCGGCGCAGGGGTTCCCACCGAGTCGTACGGGTCGAGCACCCGTGCCCTGCTCGACTCGGAGATGGTCCGGGAGGACATGCGGTCGAAGAACCCCCGGACCCGGTTGCGTGCGGTGTCGGCGATGTCGGTGCGGGACGGCCGGGCGATGCAGCAGCGGTTGCTCGAACTCGCCGACGGCGCGGATGCGATCATCGCGAGCAGCGCCGGTCAGGAACGCGCCCACAATGTCTCGGCGGTCCTCGGCATCCCCCACATCCCGTTGCACTACTGCCCCATCCGGCGCAACAGCTCGGTGTCGTTGCTCGCGCACCTGGGCATCGACGCCCCGGCGATCGTCAACGACCTGAGCTGGCGCGTCGCCGAACGCGCCCTGTGGCTCGCCACCCGCTCGGCGGAGACCACGCTGCGGGCCGATCTCGGACTGTCGCCGCTGAACCACCCGTATTCCGAACTCATCGGCCGTACCGGCGTTCCCGAGATCCAGGCCTACGATCCGGCCCTCTTCGACGGACTCGCGACCCAGTGGGGCCGGCGCCGGCCGCTGGTCGGGTTCTTCACCCTTGCGGCCGCGCAACGCGCCGGGGTGGGCGACGCCGGACTCGACGGGGCCTCGGGAGCGGGGACGCTGGCCGACTGGCTCGACGCCGGCGACGCCCCGGTGTACGTCGGCTTCGGCAGCATGCTGCCCGCCGACCCCGACGGTCTGGCCGATGCATTCCGTACCGCAGCGCGGCGACTCGGGATCCGCCTGCTGGTGTCGGGCGGCTGGAGCGGTTTCATGTCGACCGAATCCGGCTCTGCCACATCTGAATCCGAGGCATCGGGACTCACGGATGCGATCCGCGTCGTCGGACACGTCGATCACGACACCGTGCTGCCGCGGTGTCGGGCCGCGGTCCACCACGGCGGCGCGGGTTCGGTGGCCGCCGGGTTGCGTGCCGGCCTGCCGACGCTGATCACGTGGGTCGGCGCCGATCAGCCGATCTGGGGCCGGGCGGTGAGCAAGGCCGCGGTCGGGGCCACGCTGCCGATGGCTCGGGTGACAGCGGAGTCGCTGATCGGCGCCCTCGACACGATCCTGGACACCGAGGTCCGGGGACGGTCCGCCGAGCTCCGCAGTCGACTCATCGCCCCCGACGAGGCCGTACACACGGCGGCCGACATCGTCGAGGACACGGTGCGCGTCACGACGGTGCGCGGCGCCGGCTGATCCCGGAACGCCGACCGACCGCCCGACCCTACGGGAGGACTCGATCGGAACCACCGCCCCGCAACAGGTTTCGCGGGTCGACGCGCCCGGTCCGGGAGTCGTAGGACCGCAACACGACAAGTCGTAGCGCATGCGCGACCGTGATAGCGGGCACGTACACCGCCGCCGAACCCGCTGCCAACCCGAAGCGACGGTGCAGCAGGAACGTTCGCGGCAGGAAACTCATGTAGCGGACGAACGGCACCATGCCGGTCTCCATCCGGCGCGGTGACACCCCGACGGTCAGCGAGCGGAGAAACGCGTTACGGCCCCCGGCGTCACCGACACACAGTCCCATGTCGACGTCTTCGAAGATGTTGCGTCGCATGCTGACACGGTCCCGGATCCGCACCCAGGTCGCACGGCGCAGCACCATGTTCGAGCCGTACAGGACAGGCACCTCGGACACGGACTTCTCGCTCCGCAACTTGTTCAGCGGGTGCAGCCGGGTCTTCCACCGGTCGAACCTGCCGGCGAGCGGCACGTCGTAGGCCTCCCCGCGCCCGCACAGGGCCGCCCAGTCACCGCGGACATCCGCGGTGAAGAACTCCACGATCGTCCGCGCCCAGTCCGGCGGCACCCGGGTGTCGGCGTCGATGCGGGCGATGAGATCACCGGTCGCGGCGTCGAGTCCGGCGTTGCGCGCGTAGACCAACCCCTGTCGTGCTTCGTCGATCACCCGGACACGGGGATCAGCCGAACACCAGGCATCGATCACCGCCCGGCCGCCGTCGGTCGAGTTGTTGTCCACCACCACGATCTCGGTGATCTGGTCGAACTGTGCGGCCAGGCGGGTCAAACAGTCGCCGATCGTGTCCTCCTCGTCGAAGACCGGGACGACCACCGAGAAGGTGAGCGGCGTGCCCATGATGGCTACTCCTTGCGCTGATCGGTTCGGTGCGGACACTCAGGTCCGCCGCATGTAGGTCCGCAGGGTCACCGGCACCACGACGGCGAGGACGGCCGCCGCGCCCACGAGCGTGTAGGCGATGTCGGTTCCCACGTCTTCGCCCGCGGCCAGTCCGCGCGCTGCCGTGACGAGATGGGACACCGGATTCGCCGACGCACAGGCCTGCATCCATCCGGGCATGGTGTCGATCGGGACGAGGGCGTTCGACACGAAGGTGATCGGCATCAGCACGAGCATCGAGACGCCCTGGACGGTCGACGCCTTGTCGAGCAGGACGCCGAGCAGCGCGAAGATCCAGCTCAGCGAGAATGCCACCACCACGATCAGGACACAGGCGATGGCGACCCCCACGGGGCTCGCCGGCCGGTACCCCATGATCACCCCGACGCAGACCGTGATGGCCGAGGCCACCACGTACCGCAACGTGTTGGCCACCAGGGCGCCGGCCAGCGGCGCGATGCGCGCGATCGGCAGCGACTTGAACCGGTCGAACACCCCGCGATCGAGGTCCTCGCGCAGCTGGACGCCGGTGACCACCGACGCCGCGACACACACCTGAACCAGTACGCCGGGAATGAGCAGCGGCAGGTAGCCCACCACGTTCCCGGCGATCGCGCCGCCGAAGATCGAGGAGAACATGACCGTGAACACGATGGGCAGCACGATGACGTCGAACAGCTGCTGCGGGTTGTGTTTGATCTTCAGCAGGCCACGATGGGTCATGGTGAGTGACTGCATCACCGCGGCGGTCGGCCGAACCCGGTCGTGGGGTTCGGCCGGGGCGTCGCCGGCGGCGAGTGCGCTCGGCTGCAGGGAACCGGTGGTCATGCGCGGGCTCCCGCCGAATCCGCCTGTGCCGCCATCGGTGCCGATCGCGTGGGGTCGCCCCCGTCGGTCAGCGCGAAGAACACCTCGTCGAGGGTCGGGCGCACGACGTTGACCGACGTCAACCCGAGCCCGCGCGCGCGGAGCGCACCGAGGATGTCGGCGAGGGGGTCGATGTCGGACATGGGCAGTACGAGGATGCCCTCGCCGCGCGCGATCGTCGCCTCGCCGTTCGCGGTGAACGGCGCGCACACCTCTGCCGCGGCGATCAGATCGTCCGCATCGGCCAATTCGAGTTTCACACTCATGTCGCCGACTCCGGCTTTCAATTCGTCGGCGGTCCCGTCGGCGACCACCCGGCCGCGATCCATGACCGCGATGTGATCGGCGAGTTCATCGGCCTCGTCGAGATATTGGGTGGTCAGCAGCACGGTCGAACCGCGCGCCACCATCTCACGAACCGTCTGCCACATCTGCGCCCGCGTCCGTGGGTCGAGTCCGGTGGTCGGCTCGTCGAGGAACAGCAGGCGTGGCCGGGTGATCAGCGAAGCCGCGAGATCGAGGCGCCGGCGCATCCCGCCGGAGAAGTGCCCCACCCGGCGGGTGGCGACCGCCCCCAGCCCGAATTCCTCGAGCAGTTCGTCGGCACGCACCCGGGCGCGGCGGCGCGACGACCCGATCAGACGACCGAAGATCATCAGGTTCTCGCGAGCGGTGAGATCCTCGTCGACCGAGGCATATTGCCCCGTGACCCCGATGAGCGATCGAACCGCCGTCGCCTCCGCGACGACGTCGTGCCCGAAGATCCGAGCGTCCCCGGCATCCGGGCGCAGCAAGGTCGCGAGCATGCGCACGGTGGTGGTCTTGCCCGCACCGTTGGTTCCGAGCAGGGCGAACACCCCGCCCGCGGGTACGTGGAGGTCGACGGCGTCGACCGCACGCGTCCCGCCGTACTGCTTGGTCAGACCGTGGGCCTCGATGGCCGGGACGGTCGTGGACATGGCACCCCCGATGCGTGTGGTCGACTTCGAACGGGCCCGCTCGCTCCGCTGCCGGCACCCTTCTCGGCCCACGGTAGGTGAGCTCCCCGGGTGCCGCAACGTGACCTGTCCCGGCATACCGTGCTGCCCGGCAATGCATTTCGGCGCAACCCGGCCTGACCGCGCATTCCCTCCGATGCCACCCCTGTGCGGCAGCCGCTCGTCATGAGTTCTTTACATGAACGCAACGAAACGCCCTTGACCGCAAGGCCGAACACCCAGCACGGATCAGAACCCTCTGTCTCGCAGCGCGATTCCGAAACCGGCGGTGCGTCCGTGCACACCCGGATACCGTCCCCGTGATCAAGCTCACGGACTCCTGCCGCTGCACATGTCCGATGCGACCGCTTAGGCTCGGTTCAGACACAGGCGGCAGTGATGCGGTCCGTTCGACCGGAGAGACCTCCGGAACGTCGTCGGACAAGGTCGTGCGCGTGCATCGGGGTACGGGCGATTCCTGTTGTCTCAGATCAGAACTCATGGGCCGGGGGGCCATGCCGGCGAAGGCGTGGCATGGCGTCGCGGCCCGAGAACGGATGACCGACGCATGGACGACCGCGAATGAAGTTCACCGAACTGTCCGACTATCCCGTCCCGCCCGGGACGGTGACGATCTGGACACCGACCACACGCGCGGATTCCGCGGGCTGGCACACCGATCCGCGACCGTTCACCTACGACCAGTCCGCCTCGATACGACGGTCGACCGCCTACGACTCCGACGAGACCTCCTGGCTCGGGGCCATTTTCGAGATCGACGATGATCTCGACGACGAGCACTTCGATGCCTGCCTGCGGGGGTGGATCACCCGGCACGAAGCCCTCCGCTCGACCTCGGACCCGACAGCCGACGACCCGCACGACGGCCGCCGCACCTACCGCGGTGCGCATCTCGGCGTCGACGCCGAGGCGGTCGGCGGATTCGACTCGGGAGACGACGTCCGCGAGCTGCTCACCGCGGTCTTCGACACCAGGCTCGCGCCGACGCGGTGGCCGCACTGCATCGTGGCCACGATCGAGTCCGAGCGCGGCTTCACCGTCGCCTTCGCCGCCGACCACGTGGTGATGGATGCGTACTCGATCCTGTTGAGCATGAGCGAGATCCGCCGGCTCTACCTCTCCCCACGGCGCGGCTCGTCCACCGAGATGGCGGAGGTCGGCAGCCACCTCGACTTCAGCGTCCACGATCGGGCGGTGGGACTCGGACTCACCGTCGATCACCCCGTCGTCGCACGATGGCGCGCCTTCCTGGACAGCTCCGCCGAGACCCCGGGCTTCGACCTCCCGCTGGTCCGTCCGCACCTGCAGACCCGGGACCGTGCGCGCACCCCGCGCCAGCGCGGCATCTCCGAGTATGTCGCCACCGACAACCAGGCGACCTTCATGACCTCGGCGGCGCGTGCGCGCGGACACGGTACCCAGACCGCGGTGTTCGCCGCCCTCGCGGTCACCCTCCGCGCACTCACCGGCCGGGACACGCTGCGGCTCACGATGCCGATGCACACCCGATCCGAGGCACGGTATGCCGGGTCGGTCGGCTGGTATGTCGGTCTGGCGCCTCTGGAGGTCGACCTCACCGCCGCCCACACGTTCGACGACGCGCTCGACGCGACCGCGGCCGCCATCGACACCGTGCGCCATCTGCCGTCCTTCCCCTACCAGCGCATCGTCGAACTGCTCGGTACCGGCGGCGAACCCGAGTTCGTGGTGTCGTATCTCGACATCCGCCACGTCCCCGGGGCGGCCGAATGGGAGGCGGCCCGCGCGCAGATCCTGCGGGGCGGCTCACGGTCGGACCGCGAGGTCTACCTCTGGATCGCGCGTGTACCCGGCGGGATCACCCTGTCCGCCCGGCATCCCGGCCATGACCCCGCCGACGCGAGCATCCGCGACCTCCTCACGACCTACGCAACAGTGCTGCGAGCGCTCGCCACCACCGGCACCGGACTGCCCCTGTCCTCCTACACCCACGCGAACTTCGCCGGCGCCACCGCGATCGACGGCGCCCGCCCCGCATGACCGACGAGAGGACCCGATGAGAATCACGGCCATGGGCAACTGGCGCCCACAACCGGGGACCGCCGTGCGATTCGATCCGACCGAGGCGTGCCGCGCGGCCGCGGCGGCCACACCCGTCCACACCGCACCGGTGACCTTCCTGGCCCAGAACCACGTCCGCGGAGCTGCGGTGGCACGGGCCGCGGGCCGTACCCATCGCGGATACCTGGGATCGGGCACGGAGATCGACGGCGACCTCGACACCGCGGCACTCGGGACCGCCCTGACGCTCTTCGTCCGGCGACATGAGGTGCTGCGCACCTGGTTCGAATGCCGCGACGGAGAGGTCGCCGCCCATGTCGTCGACCCGTTCGACATCGAGTTCGAGGCACACGTCGACGGCGAACTGGCGAGCACCGAGGACATCCACCCCTATCTCGTCGACCGATTCGACCGCGAGACCCCGAGCGACTCCTTCCCCGGCTTCTCCTTCGGGGCCGTCCGCCGCCCGGGCGGCTTCGCAATCTTCCTGGCGTGCGATCACGCGCTCTCCGACGGCGCCTCACAGGCCCTCGCCCTCGACGAGATCGCGCAGATCTACGCCGAACTGATCCGGCCGAACGGGCACGGCCGCCCCGAGCCGGACCCCGCGACGCCGGCCGCCGGGAGTTACTTCGCCTACGCGGCCGCGGAAGCGGAGGTGACCGCCGAGCATCTGGCCGGGTCGCCCGAGACCAGGGCGTGGCAGGACATCTTCCGACGCCACGACCTGCAGATGCCGCGCTTCCCACTGGACCTCGGCCTGAGGCCGGGAGAGACGGCGCAGGTGGCCGGGGTCGAGGTCTCACTGCTCGATCGTGGCGGCATCGTCGCCTTCGACGCCGTCTGCCGGGCGGCGGGGGGTCGGTTCGTCGACGGCATCTACGCCGCCATCGCCGTCGCCGACCGCGAACTGGCCGGCGCCGACGACTACTACGGCATGACGGTGTTCAACACGCGTGCCGCGCTCGACGGGTACGCGACGTCGCAGGGATGGTTCTGCAACTTCGCCCCGGTCGAGTTCTCCCTCGCCGGCGCGTCGACGTTCTCCGAACTGATCCCGGCGGCCCATGCGGCCCGTCGCCGCGCTCGTGACCTGGCCGCCGTCCCGGTCGCCGCCGCACTGGCCGCCATCGCCGCCGCCGGGGCCACCCCGGACGCGATCATCACCGCACCGAACCTGTTGTCGTACATCGACTTTCGCTGGTTTCCCGGCTCCTCGCGCGAGGCCTTCCGGCGCGGTGCGCTGTTCACCGGGGAGGGGCGCACGGCCAACGCGTCGGCGTGGATCAATCGCGATCACGACGAGCTCTACCTGGGTAGTCAGATCCCGGGCACGCCCTTCGCCGAGTCGGTGGCCCGCCCCTACTACGAGCGGCTACGCGACATCATGACCGACATCGCCGCCACCGGCGACCGGCGGATCCAGGCGCCGGCGGCCGGTTCCGGGCGATCTGCCCCGCCCACCGACTCGGCGCTACGCAGAGGAGCGTGAGCGGGCGTGCACGTCACCACCATCGATCGCTACCACCCACCCGCCGGCGAGCTGCTGACCTGGACCGTGGACGTCTCGGCCGCCCGGCCCGAGATGTCCGACGTACCACCGTCGTTCAACCAGACCGTGCACCTGGCCACGGCCGGTGACTCGAGTACGTGGCTGGCCGCCGCGTTCACCGTCCGCGGGCGCGTGGACCGTGCGGCGCTCGGGTCCGCCTACCGGGCGCTCATCGCCCGGCACGGCACCCTGCGGTCGTCGTTCTCGGCGGGTCCCACGGGAATCCGGCGACACGCTTACGATCCGGACGACCTCGTCCTGCACCTCGGCAGCGTGGTCGACACGACCGCCGACACCGTCCTACGCGACCGGCTTCGCGACACCCTCGATCACGCGTGTCATCCCTTCGGTTACCCCGCGTTCCTGTTCGCGGCGATCGACCGCGACGACGCGTCGACGATCATCTGCGGATTCGACCACTGCCATGTGGATGCCTACTCGATCTCCATCGTCATCGACGACCTGCACCGGTTGTACGACGGATACCGTTGCCACGGAGAGCTTTTCGATCCCTCCACCCTGGCGATGAGCGGGAGTTTCGTCGACTTCTGCGCCGCGGAGTCAACAGCGCCCCCGGTCGCACTGTCCGACCCGCGGATGCGCCGGTGGCTCCGGTTCTTCGACGACCGGGACGGCACACTGCCCACCTTCCCGCTGGATCTCGGGGTCGAACCCGGCGCCACCGCGCCACAGGCCACCGAGGTGCGCGCACTCCTCGGCCGGCGGGAGACGGAGCAGTTCGCCGAGTTGTGCCGGCGCAGCGGCGCGAGCGTGTTCGGCGGGACGCTGGCCGCGATGGCCGACGCCGTGCGCCGCTGCGGCGGCGGACCCGAACTGCCCCTTCTGTTCCCGATGCACACGCGACGGGAAGAGAGATGGCGCAACGCAGTCGGATGGTTCACCACCAATGCCCCGCTGCGGGTCGTGGGCACCGGCGATCTGCTGGGGACGATCCGGCGTACCGGGCCCGAACTCCGTCGCGCGGTCACGCTCGGCGAGGTTCCCGTCCCACAGGTGATCGAGGCGATGGGCGGACTCCGTCGCACACGCTCGGACATCTTCATGGTGTCCTATGTCGACTACCGGCTGCTGCCCGGCGCCGACCGACACCGGACCATCGACGCCCATCACATCTCGAACGCGACCACCGCCGACGACGCGCAGTTCTGGATCTCGCGCACGGACGACGGACTCGCGCTGCGGGCCCGGCACCCCGACACGCTGACCGCGCACCGCACCATCCGCCGGTTCACCGACGAGCTGATCCGTACTCTGCGAGCGGGCGTCGAACTGGCGGCGGCCGGCGACACCGACATCGAGGAGCTGGACGGAGGCGCGGACACCGCGCACGTGGTCGGTCTCTGACCACCAGGTTTGCGAGGTCGCGAGGGGATGGTCGCTCTCGGCCTGCTCCTGCGCGGCCGATCGGTGCCGGCCGGTACCCGCGACACGGGACCGGTCGGCGGTCAGCGGATCTGAACCCGGTCCCCGGCCTCTACTGGATCGTCGCCGCCGCGAGGGCGGGAAGCGCGGCGGTGATCAGGGCGAGCAGTTCGTCCCGGGTGAGCGCTTCGGCGTCGACCGGCTCGGCGGTGAGCCAGCGGATCGTCGTCTCCTCGACGAACGCGATCCAGCCGTGCACGCTCATCACGACGACCGGGGTCACCTCGACCCCGAACACGGGTGCGTGGTCGAGCACGCGGGCGACCATCACCTCCCGGGTGCGGTCGAAGACCTCGCGCATCGCGGCGTCCGAACTCGAGGCCCCGCGGATCAGCGCGGTGTAGGCGGTGCGGTTCTCGCTCACGTAGTCGACGAACGCGGCCATCGATGCCGAGAGGATGGCGATCGGGTCGCCGAGGGACTCGTCCGGCTCGGTGCGGGCGAGCATCCGGTCGGCCTGGGCCTGTGCGATCGCGACGTGGAACTCCTGCTTCGACGCGAAGTAGTGGAACAGCAGGGCGCGCGACACCCCGGCGGCATCGGCGATTGCGTCGATCGTGATCTCCTCCAACGGCCGGTCCCTGACCATCGCGAGCCCGTAGTCGATGAGCTGGTCACGACGTGCCTCGGGACTCATGCGCGTGCGCTTGTGCGGCGCGCGCCGGTGGTCACCTCCGTCGTCGCCGGTCGTCTCGCCGCTGATCGTCTTGCCGTTGATCACCGACACCGCGCACATCCTCGTCTACTGGCCACGCGGCCAGCCTACCCTCTATTGAGGGTTGTTCAATAGCTATTGACACGTGTTCAGTACCACCTTATGGTGACACCATGACAACGAACGATGTAGAGATCGCCATCATCGGTGCCGGCTTCTCGGGTCTGGGCGCCGCGGTCCGTCTTAAGCAGAACGGTTTCGACGACTTCGTCCTCCTCGATCGCGGCAGCGACTTCGGCGGGACCTGGCGCGACAACACCTACCCGGGCGCGGCCTGCGACGTCCCCTCGCAGCTCTACTCATTCTCGTTCGCGAAGAACCCCACCTGGTCGCGGTCCTACTCTCACCAGCCCGAGATCCACGACTACATCAACGGGGTCGCCGACCGGTTCGGAATCGGCGCGAAGGCGCGCTTCGGCACCGAGGTGACGCGGACCGCATGGAACGAGGACGAGGGCCGTTGGATCATCGACACCCTGCAGGACGGCAAGACCGACCAGGTGCGGGCACGAGTCCTGGTCGGCGGTGTCGGCCCGCTCTGCGAGCCCAACCTCCCCGACATCGAGGGCATCGAGTCCTTCGAGGGCAAGATCGTGCACTCCGCGCGCTGGGACAACGACCACGACTTCGGCGGGCAGCGCGTCGCGGTGATCGGGACCGGTGCGTCGGCGATCCAGCTCGTTCCCGAGGTCGCGAAGGTCGCCGGGCGCCTCGACGTGTACCAGCGGACCGCACCGTGGATCGTCCCCCGCACCGAGCGCGCCTACAGCTCCGTCGAGCACTGGGCCTACAAGAACGTCCCCGGGTACCAGTCCGCGGTCCGCGGTGGCATCTACGCCGCCAACGAGGTCGTCGCGTTCGGTCTGACCTACTCCCCCAAGGCCCTCAAGCCGGTCGAGTTGCTCTGCCGCGCCAACATCCTGCGCGGCATCGGCCGCGACGCCGAGCTGCGGCGCAAGGCCACCCCGACCTTCCAGGTGGGCTGCAAGCGCATCCTGCGGTCCAACGACTGGTACCCGGCCCTCGCCCGCCCGAACGTCGATCTCGTGACCGACGGCATCGACCGCATCACCCCGACCGGGATCGTGTCGAAGGACGGCACCGTCCGCGAGGTGGACGTGATCGTCGTCGCCACCGGATTCCACGTCACCGACTCCCCCGTGTTCGAGAAGATCATCGGCAAGGACGGCCGCAGCCTCGCGCAGGTGTGGAACGAGATCGGTATGCAGGGCTACAAGGGCTCGTTCGTCCACGGCTTCCCGAACATGATGCTGATGGTGGGCCCGTCGACCGGGCTGGGCCACACCTCGATGGTGTACATGATCGAGTCGCAGCTGAACTACCTCGTCGATTATCTGAAAACCTCTCGCGCGCTGGGGATCACCCGGACCGAGGTGAAGCTGTCCGCCCAGCAGGAGTTCAACGCCGGAATCCAGCACAAGCTGCGCAACAGCGTGTGGGTGAACGGCGGGTGTGCCTCCTGGTACAAGGACGCCAACGGCAACATCACCACGCTGTGGCCGGGCTTCACCTTCGCGTTCCGGCAGACGACCCGTTCCTTCGACGTCGCCGCCTACGATGTGACCCGCGGTGCCCGGCGATCCGCCGCACCCGCGGTGCCGGCCGCTTCCGCCACCGGCGACGACATCGCGTCGCCCGCCACCGCCAACGCCTGACCGAACCCACCCACAGGAGACAAGACATGAAGGACTTTCGCGGCAAGGTCGTCGTGATCACCGGCGCCGGTTCGGGAATGGGCCGTGACATCGCCGTCAAGCTCGCGCGTCGCGGTGCGCGGCTGGCCATCTCCGACGTCACCCCCGACGGCCTGGCCGTCACCGAGAAGCTGGTGACAGAGGCCGGCGCCGAGGTGCATTCGCAGCTGCTGAACGTCGCCGAGCGCGAAGCGGTACTCACCTACGCCGACACCGTCGCCGAGCACTTCGGCGTGGTCAATGTCGTGTTCAACAACGCCGGCATCGCCCACCACGGTGAGATCGAGCGCACCGAGTTCAAGGACATCGAACGGGTGATGGACGTCGACTACTGGGGAGTCGTCAACGGCACCAAGGCGTTTCTGCCGCACGTGATCGCGTCCGGGGACGGGCACATCGTGAACACCTCGTCGTTGTTCGGCTTGCTGGCCGAACCGGGCCAGGCCGCCTACAACTCCGCCAAGTTCGCGGTGCGCGGATTCACCGAGGCGCTGCGGCAGGAGATGATCATCGCCAAGCACCCGGTGGAGGTGTCGTGTGTGCATCCCGGCGGGATCAAGACCGCGATCGCCCGGAACGCCACCGTGTCCGGGGATCACGACCAGAAGGCCACGGCCGCGTTCTTCGACCGCTACCTCGCCCGGATGACGAGTGAGGATGCGGCCGAGGTGATCATCGAGGGCGTCCGGAAGAACAAGGCACGCATCCTGGTCGGCACCGACGCCAAGATCCTGGACCTGTCGGTGCGCCTCGTCGCCTCGAAGTACCAGTGGGTGTCGGCGAAGCTCACCGGTTGGGCGCTGTCGAAGGCGCGCTAGACGCCGGATCACACAGGTCGTGACACCGACACGCGGTCGGGGCGTGTCGGTGTCACCCGTCGTGTCGGCACGGCGTCTTCGCCGCGCTGCTACAGCCCGTGTTCGCCCAGCCAGGCCAGCGCGACCTCACGCGGGTCCGCACCGCCGTCGACCTCGGCCGCCATGGTGGCGAGATCAGCGGTCGTGATCTCGCCCGCCACCTTGTTCATGGCCTTCACCTGATCGCGGTTCAGCGCCGCGGAACGGAACACCGGGACCAGCACCTCCGCCCGCGGACCCGACTCGTCCGCGGGTTCGGCAGCCGCGGCACCGTCCGCGGTGTCGCCGCCACCCGGTGATGTGCGGAGCGCCTGGACCTCCGACGACGCCCCGTCGGCGTCCTCGCCGGCGATCTCGAGGGGGGTCAGCAGTCCGACCGCGCCGCCGTCGGCGGCACGTCGGAGCACCTCCTCTCCGGTGGCGGTGACCTCGACCGGACCGAAGGCACAACCGGCGTCGGCGAAGGCACGCATCGTCGAGTCATCGGGTTCGGCGACGGCCACGACCGGCAGGCCCGCCGGCAGTCGGCCGCAGTCCTCGAGTCCGGTGGCGCCGACGTCCCCGGCGAGGGCCGTCGACACGAAGATCTGCGGCGCCGCCGATACCGGCGTCTCATCGCCGACCGAAACCCCTTGCGGGAGTGCGCGGTTCAGGTCGTTGTAGACGTCCTCGGCGCCGATCGCGGTAGACGACGGAGACAACAACGTCAGCAGTTCCCCGGTGAAGGCGGGGAAGAGATCGAGCGCAGCGCGGTCCATCTCGTCCAGCAGCGCCGGCGCGTCGCCACGGAGCTGGTCACCGGACACCACCGATCCGGAATTGCGCAACGCTCCCGCGTACACCTCGGCCATCACGCGCATCGCCGGGTCCTCCGACGAGCCGATCACCACCCCGCGCGGTGGAGACGACGAGTCGTCGGCGCACCCGGCGATGACCACCGCCAGGACGACGATCAGACCGGCCACCGTGATGAGACGTTTGCGGACACGACGTTCAGTCACCCCGCCACCGTATCCGCAGCACGTCCCACGTCCGAACGAGGCGGGTCCCCGGGTCGGCTCACGCTCCCTCGGCAATGAATCCCATGACGGAGTCGGCGATGAGCTGCACGGCGATCGCGGCGAGGAGCAGGCCCGCGATCTTGGCGAGTAGCGTGATGCCGCCGATGCCCAGGATGCGGATGAGCGCCGTCGAATAGCGCAGGACCAACATCACCACCAGGTGAACGCTGACGATGGCTGCCGCGATGGCCAGATAACCACCCGATCCGGCGTCGACGCCGCTCACACCGACGATGACCGCGGCGATGGCACCCGGTCCGGCGAGCAGCGGGGTGCCGAGCGGCACGAGCGCGACGTTGACGTCGTCGGCGGCCGTTGGCTTGCCGGCGTTGCCGAGGCCGGTGAGCAATTGCAGCGCCACGAGCAGCAACAACAAACCGCCGGCGCCCTGCAGCGCCGGGATCCCGATGTGGAGATAGTTCAGGATGGCTTTGCCGGCGACGGCGAACACACTGATCACCAGGAGGCTGACGAGCGGCGCCTGCCAGGCCGCGCGCCGCCGGTACTCCGGCGAGCGTTGACCGACCAGGCTGAGGAACAGCGGGATCTGGCCAGGCGGGTCCATGATGACGAGCAGCGTGATCAACGTCGTCGTGTACACCGTGACGTCGAAGGACACGTTCGGAGAGTGTACGGGGCCCGCCGGGTAGCATCGGCACTCGTGCCCTCGATCCCCCGGCCTGGTCCGCGCGGGTTGTCACCGCGCCGCGAGCGCCGCCCGCTCCCCGAGATCCGCGTCCCCGTGGCGCGGGCGATCGTCGATTGCGCGGTGTACGTCGACGGCCACCGGCAACCGGGACGGGTGAGCTACACCGAAGGTCTCGCCCGGGTGCGGGCCGCCGGCGAGGGCTTCGTATGGGTCGGACTCCACGCCCCCGACGACGCTCAGATGGCCGACGTCGGCGCCACGTTCGGCCTTCACGAACTCGTCGTCGAAGACGCGGTACACGCGCACCAGCGGCCGAAGCTCGAGGTCTACGACGACACCCAGTTCCTCGTCCTGCGCACCGTGCAGTACATCGAGCACGAGACGATGGCCAAGGCGAGCGAGGTCGTCGAGACCGGCGAGATCATGGTCTTCGCGGGGCCGGACTTCGTACTGACCGTGCGCCACGGCGAGCACACCGAACTGTCGGAACTGCGCCGTCGCCTGGAGACGCACCCCGAGCGTCTGGCCCTCGGCCCGACCGCGGTGCTGCACGCCGTCGCCGACAAGGTCGTCGACAGCTACCTCGCCGTCACCGACCGGATGGACGCCGATGTCGCGGCGATCGAGGAGGTCGTGTTCGGTCGGCAGGGTCACGCACTCGACATCGATCCCGTCTACCTCCTACGGC
The DNA here is from genome assembly GCF_042668985.1 of Gordonia sp. NPDC057258. Classification (NCBI taxonomy): domain Bacteria; kingdom Bacillati; phylum Actinomycetota; class Actinomycetes; order Mycobacteriales; family Gordoniaceae; genus Gordonia; species Gordonia sp. NPDC057258. The sequence goes on along the minus strand of NZ_JBHUXZ010000027.1, from coordinate 51,038 downwards.
GCGAGGTGCTCGAACTCCGTCGTGCGGTGACACCGCTGGCGGCCCCGCTGCAGAGTCTCACGGCAAGCGGTAACCCGCTGGTGCCCAAAGAGATCCGACGCCAGTTCCGCGACGTCGCCGACCATCTCACCACCGTCATCGACCGAGTCCTCGAGTACGACGAGCTGCTCACCTCCCTCCTGCAGGCCGCGGCGGCGAAGGTCGGTATCCAGCAGTCGACCGACATGCGCAAGATCTCGGCATGGGTCGCGATCGCCGCGGTGCCGACCATGGTCGCCGGGATCTACGGCATGAACTTCGACCACATGCCCGAACTGCACCAGGAGTGGGGTTATCCCGTCGTGCTGGGCTGTCTGGTGGCCCTCTGCGCGACGCTGTTCGTCGTGTTCCGGCGCAGTCACTGGTTGTGACCCGCGACTGGGATTGCCCACGCACCGGCGTGGGTAACCGGCTTCGATGACCCGCACGGACCACGCCGAGGACACGGCGCGACAACTGATCGACCGCGCCGGCCGCACCTACGCGCAGGACGCCGGCATCACGCTGAAGAACACGCCGTCACCGCTCTTCGAGCTGTTGGTGCTCGCCCTGCTCCTCAGTACGCGGATCTCCGCGGACATCGCGGTGGCCGCCGCGCGCGAACTGTTCACCGCCGGTTACCGGACCCCGGAGAAGATGGCCCGCGCCGACTGGCAGAAGCTGGTCGACGCGCTCGGCCGCGGCCACTACGTCCGCTACGACGAGAGCACCGCCACCCGCCTCGGCGAGGCGGCGCAGAAGGTCCTCGACGACTACCACGGCGATCTCCGTCGGCTCGCCGACGACGCCGACTCCGACCCCACCCGCGCGGCGGAACTGCTCCAGGATTTCACCGGCATCGGTCCGGTCGGGGCCGACATCTTTTTGCGTGAGGTGCAGTCGGTGTGGGAGTGGGTCGCACCGCGTTTCGACAAACGCGCGCTCGCCGCCGCCCGGGACCTCGGACTACCCGAGGACCCGGCACGGCTCGCCGATCTCGCCGACGGCCGGCCCGAGGTGCTGGCAGCGGCGCTGGTGCGTGTCTCGCTCGACAAGCAGTTGCGCGCGGAGATCGCCGGATCCGACAACCGGGCCTAGGCTGGGACGACGGTCACAACCACCCGGTGATGGTTTGTGCCGTCCCCGATCCGGTTACCCAGGAGAGCCGGCGTCCGCCGCGCACCGCGGTGCCCGACGCCCGTACCCGACAGGAGGACTCCCAGGTGTCAGCTGACCCGATGGTCGACGATCCGAGGCCGCACGACACGGCCTTCCGACGCCCCCTGTTGCCCGGTGCGCGCGGATCGCTCTCGGCCATGGTGATCGATCTCCTCCGCGGTGACCCTGCGTCCGCGTCGGTCCTCGACCTGCCGGCCGACGACCCGAGGGTCGTCGACGCCGACCCCTACGGCGACGATCTGCAGCTCGCGCTGTACCTCTGCTACGAGATGCACTACGTCGGGTTCGTCGACGCCGACGCCGGTTGGGAATGGAGTCCGGCCCTGCTCACGGTTCGGGTCGCCCTCGAGCAGCGATTCCTCGCCGCTCTGCATCGCGACGTCCCGGCGATGACCGCCGACGATTCCGCCGAGCACGAGATGGAAGAACTGTGCATCGAGAACCCCGACGGTGACGGCGCCTCCTACCGGCTCCGCGACGCCGGGACGTGGGAGCAGTACCGGCAGCTGTTCGCCCTGCGCTCGCTGTACCACCTCAAGGAGGCCGACCCGCACGCCTTCGCGATCCCACGTCTGCGCGGGCACGCCAAGGCCGCCTACGTCGCCGTCGAGTTCGACGAATTCGGCGGCGGACGCGGCGACGCCGTGCATCAGGAGCTGTTCGCCGATCTGCTTCGCGCTTCCGATCTCAGCGCCGACTACCTGGGCTACCTCGACACCGTTCCCGGCGTCGCCCTCACGCCGGTCAATCTGATGTCGCTGTTCGGACTACACCGGCGCTACCGGGGCGCTGCGGTCGGGCATCTGGCCGCCACCGAGATCACCTCGCCGCCCGGTTCGCAGCGGCTGCTGGCCGGTTTGGAGCAGCTCGACGCACCGGAGGCGTGCCGGCGGTTCTATCGCGAACACGTCGAGGCCGATGCCGTGCACGAGCAGATCCTGCGTACCGATGTCGTCGGCGATCTCGTCCGCACCGAGCCGGACACCGAAGCCGATGTGATCTTCGGGATCCGCGCCTTCCTGTTCGTCGAGGACGCCCTCGACCGGCATGTGCTGTCCGCGTGGGACGACGGAAAGAGCGCCTTCCCGGGTATCTGATCCGGGCAAGGCGCTCGTTCGGGCGGCGCTCGTGAGCCGTCAGGTCGCGCGGCGGCGCTTCTTGCGATGGCTGGTGTCGCACAGGGGGTAGTTCTTGCTCCGACCGCACGCACACACCGCGACCATGAACCGGTCGGACTGCACCCGGGCGCCGTCGGGGAGTTCGATGTCGACCGGACCGGACACCAGGACGGGTCCGCCTCGGATCACCCGCACCGCATTGGGTTTCTTGTCCCCGCTCACCGCGACGCTCCGGCCGGGGCGAGACCATCCGAGGCGACGGCGACGATCGCGACGAGACGCTCGATGCGACGGTTGCGTTCGAGCATGCCGCACTCTTCCATCCAGCCCGCGCGTGCGGTGAGGACCGGACCGAACGGGATGACCCGCTCGGCCACCACCTCTGCGGTCAGTCCCCCGGCGCGCAGGGCGCGCAGCGAGGCGTCGGAGTCCGCGAATTCCGAGTGGACCAGCACGAAAGCTCCGCCGGGCACCAGCAACTCGGGAACGCGTGCGCACAGCGGGTCGAGGACGGCTCGGCCGTCGGGTCCGGCGTCCCACGCATGAGACGGGCCGGCCGGGTGCAGCTCCGACTCGGACTCCGGTGGGGTCGGAACATACGGGGGGTTGCAGGTGACGACGTCGTAGCGACCCTGATGGCGCCGGAGATCACCGTGCGCCACCTCGATCCGGACGCCGGTGTCGGCTGCCGCGCGCCGAGCGTAGGCAACCGCGTCCGCCGATGCGTCCACCGCGGTCACGTGCGACGCACCCGACCTTGCGGCCGCTATCGCGATGGCGCCGCTGCCGGTGCAGAGATCGAGCACGCGGGCCCCGGAGACGCCGCGGGATCGGAGAGTGTCGATCAACAGCTGAGTGTCCTGCTGTGGCAGGTAGACATCGAGCTCGGGTAGCGCTGCGGTCGCTGTGGGAAGCGACGATGAGGTGATGGTCACGCCGGGCACCGCCCGTTCGTCGTGCCGATGGTCCCTGCTCCCCGTGACTCCATGCACCCTCACTTCTCAGACGGACCGTGCTCAGTTGGTCAGATGTTCCCTCTGTCATACGTTCCGAAACCTCGATGCGGATGAGTGCGCCGGGAATTCGCCGGCCGGTCAGGCCGGTGTTGCCGAGGCCCGATCCGGCCGCCGCACATCGATACCCGCCTCACGCCAGGCCTCGCGGAGTGCGTCGGCACCCTTCAGTCGGACCCACGCGGCCTCGTTGGCGGTGATCGGCACCGCCCGGAGCATGCTGACCGGGTCCATGGGCGTGGGCAGCTCGACCGTCCCGAGTTCGTCCGCCTCGAGCAGGACCGCGGTGAACGGCGAACCGTCCCACAGGGGTTCGCCGAGGTCGACCAGCGCATCGGCGGCGATGACGAGGCCCTCGACCGCCGGCGCGGCCGCCAGCGTCGCCATGCGCTTGTGCAGACCGGGCAGCGGCGTTCCCGACGACACGCGCACGACGAGTTCGGCACGGGGTCCGCGGACCGGATCGGCGTGCAGGTCGGTGGGATCGGACATCGGGTGCCGCGCGCACCCCGACGTCACGTAGACCACCTCGTCCCGATCGCCGGCCTCGTCGGGCACGAACCGCAGGACGTCGATCGGTTCGACACCGAGGAACGTCACCGACGCACGTTGGGGAGTCGCCCCCAGCCGGTCTTCGAGAAATCGTCCGACGACCTCAGTCACGGCTTCGCTCACATCCGACAGGCTACCGACTCCGGCGCACGGACCCGGGGTGCTCCTCTAGCCTGGAGCAATGGTCCGGGTTCTGGCGGTCGCCGACGAGGTGGTGGACTCCCTCACCTTCGGGGTGGGGATCGAGTCCCGGCCCGACCTCATCCTCGGTGCGGGTGACCTCCCGTTCGAGTACCTCGAGATCCTGTCGTCCCTGTGCGACGCGCCGTGCGTGTTCGTGCCCGGCAATCACGACCGGGACCTGCGCGGGTACCGCCGCGGCCGCACCGGCTGGACGCGCGCCGGACTCCCCGTCGAGGACCCCGGACCGTGCGGTGCGGTCAACGCCGACGGCCGGACCGTGACGGTCGCCGGACTCCGCATCAGCGGCCTCGGCGGCAGCCGCCGCTACAACAACGGCACCAACCAGTACACCGACACCCAACAGCGGTTGCGGTCCCTCCGGTTGCGATGCACCACCGCCCTGTCACCTCCCCGCGGCGCCGACATCCTGCTCACGCACAGCCCGGCCCGCGGCGTCGGCGACCGCGACGATCTGCCCCACCGGGGTTTCGACTGCTTCCACCCGCTGGTCCGGTCGCTGCAACCGGCGCTGCTGGTCCATGGCCACGTCCATCCGTACGGCGAACGACCGGCTGATCTGCCCATCGGCTCCTCGACGACCTCGATGAACGTCGTCGGCTACTGCCAGTTCGACTTCGATCCCGCCACCCGGGAGGTCGAGATCGTGAGGCGCAGACATGGCGCGTGACACCGGATTTCCCGACGCCGACGCGGAGAACGACTTCGCCCGGATGCGACGCCAGGCCGAACGCGCGCGGCTCGCGCAGTGGTTCATGCGTCAGCCCGCCGACGTGAACACCATCCTCCCGTTCGACGAGGTCGTCGCCGCGCTCGGACGGACCGGGGAGACCTCACTCGGACTGCAGGTCGTCGAGGTGTCCTCGATCGTCGGAAGTGTCGACCGCACCAAGGATTTCGACCGCTACTTCCGGCCCACCTCGTCGCGCGGCCGGGAGCGCTGGCAGCGGCTGGCGGCCGCGCAACGCCGCGGCGAATCCGTCCCTCCGGTACAGCTGTACCGGATCGGATCGATGCACTTCGTCATCGACGGCCATCACCGCGTGTCCATCGCGATCGCGCGGAACTGGGTCACGATCGACGCCTACGTCACCCTGATCCACACGCGCATCTCCCCCGAGGGCATCACCGCGACCTCCGACCTGGTCCTCAAGGACCATCGTCGGATCTTCCTGTCACGCGTGCCGCTCGAGGGGTCCCAGGCCGAGGCCATCCGACTCAGCTTCCCGTTCGACTACGCCGAACTCGCCGAGAACGTCGAGGCGTGGGGATTTCGCCTGAGCCAGGAGATCGGCGAGTTCCTCAACCGCACCGAGACCGCTCGGCGCTGGTTCGGTGAGGAGTTCCTGCCGGTCGTGCGGATGGCGCGCCGGGCGGGCATCCGGCCCGACCTCGACAGCGACGCCGAGCTGTACATGTGGGTGGCCTGCGAACGGTATCGGCTTGTGCGCAGGCACATCTGGGACGAACACGTCTTCGACGAACTGCTCGACCACTCCCGCAGGCGCCGGCGCTGAGCCGACGCCTGCAGGGACAGGCGGGACACTAGCGGACGCGCAGGGACTGCCCCGAGCTCTGGTCGAACACCGCGATCTTCGACGCGTCGTAGAACAGCTCCGCCGAACCGCCGCGGCTCACCTTCGAGTCCGGGGACAGTCGGGCGATGAACTGGTTGCCGCCGAGATCGGTTCCGGAATCGGCGGACAACTCCGCGAGGGCGTCGCTCGACGCCCGGCTCGACCCGACGCCGAAGTAGGCGTAGATGTCGGACCCCATCGACTCGAGCACGTCGATGTTCGCGGTGAAGGTCCCGCCGTGCCCACGGGTCGTCGAGTCGACGAGCGACGCGTCTTCGAGGTGCTCGGGCCGGATGCCGATGAGCACGTCGCCGCCACTGCCGACGTCTCCGGCACGGGAGACCACCGCACGATGGTCGTCGAGGACGATGGTGCCGATCGCGGTCTCGATACCCTCGCTGCCGAGGCGACCGGACAGGAAGTTCATCGCCGGGGAGCCGATGAAACCGGCCACGAACACGTTGGTCGGATTGTTGTACAGCTCCTGCGGCGTACCGATCTGCTGCACATACCCGTTGCGCAGCACGACGACCCGGTCACCGAGGGTCATCGCCTCGGTCTGGTCGTGGGTCACGTACACCGTGGTGGTCCCCAGGCGCTGCTGCAGCTGTGAGATCTCCGTACGCATCTGCACGCGCAGCTTCGCATCGAGGTTCGACAGCGGCTCGTCCATCAGGAACGCCTTCGGGGAGCGCACGATCGCCCGGCCCATCGCCACGCGCTGCCGCTGACCGCCGGAGAGATTGGCCGGCTTGCGGTCGAGGTACTGCCCGAGGTCGAGGATGCGCGCGGCCTCGTCGACCTTCGCGGCCACCTGATCCTTCGGCATCTTCGCGAGAGTCAGTGGGAAGGCGATGTTCTCGCGCACCGACATGTGCGGGTAGAGCGCGTAACTCTGGAACACCATCGCGATGTCGCGGTCCTTGGGTGCGCGCTCGTTGACCCGCTCCCCGCCGATCCGCAGCTCGCCGCCGGAGATGTCCTCGAGTCCGGCGATCATGTTGAGCGTCGTCGACTTACCGCATCCCGACGGGCCCACCAGGATCACGAACTCGCCGTCGGCGATCTCGATGTCGACCCCGTGTACGGCGGTCGAGCCGTCGGGATACTGCTTGGAGACGTTGTCCAGAACGATGTCTGCCATGGGTTATCCCTTCACGGCGCCGGAGGTCAGGCCGGCCACGATTCGACGTTGGAAGAAGAGCACGAAGATGATGATGGGGATGGTGATGACCACCGCGGCGGCCGAGATCGACCCGGTCGGTTCCTCGAACTGCGAACTGCCGGTGAAGTTCGCGATCGCCACCGGCGCGGTGATAGCCCGTTCGGTCGACGTCAGCGACAGGGCCAGGAGCAGGTCGTTCCAGGCGAAGATGAACACCAGGATCGCCGCCGTCACGACGCCCGGGGCGGCGAGCGGTGCGATGACCTTGCGGAAGGCCTGCCACGGGGTGGCGCCGTCCATCTTGGCGGCCTTCTCCAGCTCCCACGGGATCTCGCGGAAGAAGGCGGACAAGGTGTAGATCGCCAGCGGCAGCGCGAAGGTGATGTAGGGCAGGATCAGGCCGGGCCAGGTGTCGAACAACCCGATTGCCCGCTCGATGTTGAACAGCGGTGTCACCAGCGAGATCTGGGGGAACATCGCGATCAGCAGCGCGGCACCGATCAGGAGCTTCTTGCCCGGGAAGTCCAGGCGGGCCACCGCATAGGCCGCCATCGTCCCCAGGAGCACCGCGATCACCGTGGTGATCAGACCCACGCCGATCGAGTTGATCAGCGCCGAGGTGAAGGCGCTGGTCTCGAAGATGCTCTTGTAGTTGTCGAGGGTGAACTCACTCGGCCAGAACTTCCCGTCGGTCACGCTGCTCGCCGGCTTGAAGGACAGGCTGATGATCCACAGCAGCGGGATGAGTGCATACAGGATCACCAGGATGTTGGCGATCGACCACCAGGCCTTGGACTTTCCGCTCGCATTCAACGGCTTACCTCCCCTCGTCGTCGGAACCCGGTGCGGCGGTGCCGAACCCCTTGATGAACACGAACGCGATGATCGCGACACAGATGAAGATCAGAATCGAGATCGCCGAGCCGACGCCGAGATTGAAGGCGCCGAACAGATTGTCGTAACCCAGCATCGACACCGAGTAGGTGTTGTTGGACCCGCTGGTGAGGACGTAGATGTTGTCGAACACGCGGAACGCGTCGAGTGTGCGGAACAGCAGCGCCACCAGGATCGCCGGCTTCATCAGCGGAAGGATGATGCGCCACAGTCTCGTCCACGCCCCGGCGCCGTCGACCTGGGCCGCCTTGAGCAGATCGTCCGGGACGAGCGCGAGGCCGGCCAGCAGGAGCAGGGCCATGAACGGCGTCGTCTTCCAGACCTCGGCGAGGACGATGATCGCCAGCGACGGCCACTGCTCGGTGAGCGGTGCGGTGCCGTCGGGTAGCAGGTTGGCGAGATATCCGGTGCCCGGCGTCCACGCGTAGTACCAGGAGAACGCCGCCGCCACGGTGACGATGCCGTACGGGATCAGGACGACGGTGCGGATGGTGCCCCGCCCGAAGATCGTCCGGTGCATGACGAGCGCGATCGCCATGCCCAGCACGAGTTCGATGAGTACCGACACGACCGTGATGCCGACCGTGACGGCAAAGGCCGTCCACCAGTAGTTGTCGGTGAGGACGGTGGCGTAGTTGGCGAACCAGACGAACTCGCGTTCCCCCGGCGCCGAGAGGCTCATCTTGTTCAGCGACAGCCAGACCGCGTACACGATCGGGTATCCGGTGACCAAGAGCATCATCAGTGCGGCCGGCGCCACGAGCCAGAAGGCCAGCCGGCGCTCGGCGGTTTTGCCCTCGCTGCGCTTGCGCGGGGCGGCCGGCGGCGTGTCGGCCCGGGGCCGATCGATCACCGCGGTGCCCCCGCCCGTCCCGGTCGCCGGCTTCGACAGCGAGGCGGGCGCGGGATCCGGGGTGGGCCGGTCGGTGTGAGACGACGCCGCGGTCACCTCGTGCCGACCTCCCGGCGGAGCGGTCCACACCTGATCGGACTGCACCGGAGGTGTGTCACCGACGATCGGGATCGGACCGGTTTGGGGTGGGGCATCATCCGGGAGGGCGTGTCGCCCGGCGCGGAACCCCGCGTCGTCGGGGTTGCCGCCCGCGTTCTCGGCGTCGTTGCGCGGAGTGTCGTTGTCGCTCACGGGACCAGCCCTTCCCCGTCGATGGCCTTCTGGACCGCTTCGGCGAGCTCGTCGACCAGGGCCTCCGGCTCCCAGGCGCCGACCGGGCTCAACTTGGCCTGCAGCAGCGTCGAGATTGCTTGATAGTCGGGCGATTTCGGCCGCAGAGCAGCGTGCTCGGGTTCGAGCTGCCGCTTGATCTCGTCGGCCATCGGGTACGCGAGGCGGAAATCGGCGTCGTCGTAGATGGACTCGATGACCGGCGGCGGACCCGCACTGAACGAGAACGCCTTCTGCGATGCCTCACTGGTGATGCACTCGGCGGCCTGGTAGGCGAGGTCCTGCTGTTGCGAGGTGCTCGCGACGGCGATGTTGATGCCGCCCAGGGTCGTCTTGGTGGGAAGTCCCTCGAAGCCCGGATAGGGCGCGAAATCGAAGACCCGCCGCATCTCGCGGTTGAGCGGGACCACCTGCGCCGGGGTCGGCGGATTCGCGGTGTCCGCGTACAGGTTCGCGTATTCGGTGAGGTCGAGGAAGGCGACGCTGCCCGCCACGGCGTTCTCGCGCATCCCGGCGAAGACGAACGGCCAGTTCACCTGGTACAGGGCCTCACCGCTCTCCATGCCGAGCCGTGCGGCGCCCTCGTCGGAGTTGGTCAGCGACGGATCGGCACCGGGCGCGGTGGCGACCCGCTTCAGCGTCTCCAGTGCGCGGACCGTCGCGGCGCGGTGTTCGGGGGTGTCGTTGAGGGTGACCTTGTCGGGGTCGTCCGGGTCGACGATCTGCCCACCGGCGCTGGCGAGTACCGAGTTGAACCACACCATCAGGCCTTCGTACTGCCTGCCCTGCACCATGATGTAGGTCGGTCCGCCGTTGCGACCGCTGACGAGCGCGTCCTCGAGCATGCCGTTCCACGTCGACGCCGGGCGCCGGCGGTCGACGTCTTCGACGAGCACATCCGGTCGGTACCAGAGCAATTGGGTGTTCGTGGAGAACGGGATGGCGTAGAGCCGTTCCCGCTCGTCGTCGTCGGTCTTCCAGACCGCGGTGTCGAGCGGACCGCCCAGGGTGCGCGCCGACACCTCGGCGGCCATGGCGTCGGGGACCGGCACCATCCAACCCGCGTCGGCGAATTCGGCCGTCCACACCACGTCCATGCCCATCAGGTCCAGCCCGCTGTCGTTGCCCGCGAGGCGCCGTGCGAGCTGCAAACGCTGATCGTCGGCGCCCTTGGGCAACGGGGTGGTCACGACCTTGTACGCACCACCGGAATCGGCCGAGCATTTGTCGCCGATCTCGGCGAAGGTGTCCGCACCGTCGGCCGGCGGATAGAAATTGAGTACGCCCGCTTCATATCCCGAGCCGCACGCGGACAGCACGGGCAGCATGGCCACCGCTGCCACCGCCGCGGCGAGGACCTTTCGTCTCACGCGCCTGGTAGATCCGTCGGTGCTGATGGATCCGTCCGTGCTGACCCTGCTCCGCACGCAGCCTCCTCGATGTCGTACGCGGCGCCGCAGCGGTGCTCCGCCGTGAGCGTCCGAAGAGCAACGCTATACGTGAGGATTCGTGACATGCAACACATTCGGCATGGGCGTGCCATTCCGCGGGCGATTGTGATCGCTCCGTGTCCGACCGCGGGAGGCGACGTCAGAAGGTGAGACGGGCGAGCATGTCGCGCGCCTTCTCTGCGCTTTTCGGGTCGCACAGCACGTCATAGCGGCCGGCGACCAGCTGCATGGTCGACGCGAAATCCCGCTGGCCCCGGGTCGCCGCGTACGGAATGGTCGCGGAGATCACACCGAAGACCATGCCGCCGACGATGCCCACCAGGATGGGCGCAATGGGCGAACCGGCGAAGACGAGCGCCACCAGACAGCCGAAGAAGAAGCCGAGCCAGGCACCCGAGACCAGCCCGCCGCCGATCACCTTGCCCCACGTCAGCCGGCCGATGACCCGCTCGACCTGCATCAGATCGACGCCCACGATGGTGACGTCCTGGACAGTGAAGTTCTCGTCGGAGAGGAAGTCCACCGCGCGCTGGGCCTCGGCGTAGGTTCCGTACGAACCGATCGGCCAGCCCTTGGGCGGGGTGGGGAGTCCCGGCGTCTCGCGGCTCGGGCGCATGGGATTGGTCATATCGGGGCCTTCCCTGTTGTCAGACTCCAGTGCTGAACGTCGCGGTGAGACCCGACAGTGGGACTGGTCTCCCACCGGTGGGCGTTCGTGTCTGCCGTCGGCCTCCGTTGCACCGATGGCACTACCCTTACTCCCATGTCGTCGGTGAGCAAGGTGTTCGTGGCCAGATTAGTCGGGTTGGCCGTCCTTGGTCCCGACGGCGAGTCCATCGGACGCGTCCGCGACGTGGTGATCTCGATCCGCATGTCCGGGCAGCAACCGCGCGTCCTCGGTCTCGCGGTCGAATTGACCACTCGGCGTAGGATTTTCGTGCCGATGCTGCGGGTGACCGCGATCGAGCCCCAGGCCGTGGCCCTCAACACCGGCACCGTGAGCCTCCGCCGACTCCATCTGCGCCCCGGCGAGGCGCTCGCCATCGGACAGGTCCTCGACACCCACGTCCGGGTCGTCGATCCGGATCTCCCCGAGCTCGCCGACGCCGACGTGACGGTGATCGACCTCGGGATCGAGAAGACCCGGACCCGCGATTGGGTCGTCTCCCGCGTCGCGATCCGGGCGGGACGTCGCGGCCTGCGCCGGCGCCACGAGACACAGGTCGTGGAGTGGTCCAGCGTGCAGGGCATCACCCAGAGCTCGCTGAACCTGCCCGGACAAGGAGTCGCGCAGGCCCTCCTGCAGTTCGAGGGCATGCGCCCGGCCGACGTCGCCAACGCCCTGCGCGAACTGCCCGCGAAACGACGCGACGAGATCGCCTCGGCCCTCGACGACGAACGGCTCGCCGACGTGCTGCAGGAGTTGCCGCCCGACGACCAGAAAGAGGTGCTGGCCGCGCTCGGACGCGACCGCGCCGTCGACATCCTCGAGGCGATGGACCCCGACGACGCCGCCGACCTCCTCGGCGAACTGCCCGACACCGAGGCCGAGGCCTTCCTCGAGGAGATGGACCCCGTGGAGTCCGAGCCCCTCCGCCGACTCCTGCTGCACTCCCCCGACACCGCGGGCGGCGTGATGACCTCGGAGCCGATCGTGGTCACCGCATCGACCACCATCGCCGAGGCCCTCGCCCGGGTCCGCAACCCCGACCTGACGCCGGCCGCGGCGAGTCTGGTGTTCGTCGTCCGCCCGCCCACTTCGACACCGACCGGCAAGTATCTCGGATGCGTGCATCTGCAGGCCCTGCTCCGGGAACCGCCCGCGCACCTGGTCGGCGGCATCCTGGACACCGACCTCGCCCAACTCCATCCCGAGGACTCCCTGGAGACGATGACGAGATATTTCGCGACCTACAACCTGGTGTGCGGCCCCGTCGTGGACGAGGCCGGCCACCTGCTCGGCGCGGTGAGCGTCGACGACCTGCTCGACGAGATCCTGCCGCGCGACTGGCGTGAGACCGAACCCGAGGACGTCGTCGAGGCCGACGGGTACGGCGTCGGGAGTGGCCCGGAACCGGCATCGGGCGGCCCCCAGGTGCGGATCCGATGAGCGAACCGGGACGCAAGCTCGACACCCCCAGCACCCGCCGCACGATCTCGTTCAATCTCGACTCCGACGTCGTCGGGATGTACAGCGAGCGGATCGCCCGGTTCCTGGGCACCGGACGATATCTGGCGATCCAGACGGTCATCGTCATCGTGTGGATCGTGCTGAACCTGGTCGCGGTGTCGATCCAGTGGGACCCGTACCCGTTCATCCTGCTGAACCTCGCGTTCTCGACGCAGGCGGCGTACGCGGCGCCGCTGATCCTGCTGGCCCAGAACCGGCAGGAGAACCGCGACCGGGTGTCGCTGGAAGAGGACCGGATGCGGTCCGCCCAGACGAAGGCCGACACCGAGTTCCTGGCCCGGGAGCTCGCCGCGGTCCGTCTCGCGGTCGGCGACACCGTCACGCGCGACTACCTGCGCAAAGAACTGGACGACCTGCTCGACGAACTCACCGAACGGCTCGGCGCCCCCGCCGGCGACGAATCCGGCCGCCGCGGTTCCAAGGATCACTGACACCAAAAGCCGGGTTCGTGTCTGGGACGTCAGACCCATATGTATGGTGGGTCACAGTTCGGACCGGATCCCGGCGTCTGTCACGGCGCGACGAGATTCTCCGACACATCCATGTGAGCGGCTCTGGACCTGGGCCGCGGGTGAGCATCGCCGCGTTCTCGGGGGCAGAAGTGTGTGTTGACAACGGAGTGAACAGGACCGGGCAGCGGCCCGGGGCCGCACGATGTGCAGGAGGCCTCCGGTGAGGCCCCTCGACCTCGTCCGCCGTCGCCGTGGTCCGCGCCGTCCGTCCTCGTTCCCACGACGCGCCGCGACGCTGGTCGTCGGCGGCGGTCTGGTCGGTGCACTGGTCCTGGGGACCGCGACGTCGAGCGCCTCCGGCGGCAACGTCGCGTCGGCCGTCGTCGAGCCCGATGCCCCCGTGATGGTGGCCGAACTCGTCGCGGGTTCGCCGGGCGCACTCCTCGGCTTCGCGCCGCCGCCGGAGAAGCCCGCGACCGCGCTGCCGGCGCCGCAGTTCCGGCTCGCGAGCGACCTCCCCTCGGGCCCGCTGGGGATCCCGGGCGTCGTACTCCAGGCCTACAAGCTGGCCGCCAACCGCGTCGCCGCCGAGAGCGCGGCCTGCAAACTGCCGTGGTTCCTGCTGGCCGGCATCGGACGCATCGAGTCCAATCATGCGAGCAACGGCTCGGTCGATCAGTACGGCACGACGATCAACCCGATCGCCGGGCCGGTCCTCGACGGCTCGCTGGCCGGCAACGCGGTCATCAAGGACACCGACGGCGGACGCATCGACGGCGACGCCGGACACGACCGCGCGATGGGCCCGATGCAGTTCATCCCGAGCACGTGGGCAGCGTGGGGCTCCGACGCCAACGGCGACGGAAAACCCGACCCCAACAACATCTTCGACGCCACGTACTCGGCCGGCCGGTATCTCTGCGCCGGCGTCACCGACATCATGAACGAGCGCACTCGCGTGTCGGCGGTGCTGCGGTACAACCGCTCGATGGAGTATGTCGCCAACGTCCTCGGCTGGGCCGGGGCCTACGCGACGGGCGTGATGCCGACCGACCCCATCCCGGAGATGAAGCGCAAGCCGTCGAGCAGCTCGAGCTCGTCCAGCAAGCCCAGGCAGCCGGAGTCCGGGTCGTCCTCGTCGTCGTCGTCGTCCTCCACCACGCGGCGGCCGAGCCCTCCGCCGCCGCCGTGCATCATCGTCTGCCTGCCGTCGATCCCGCCGCTGTTCCCGGGCCAGCCCGCTCCCCCGCCCACCAAGAGGGAGGCCCCGGCGGTACAACAGGGACCGGCGGGGAACGCCGGTCCGAAGAGGCCCGGAGGGGCGAGCACCCCGGTTCCCGTCCGCTGACGGCGCCACCGGAGGACCTGCGCCCGGAACCGTCGGCGCCGCCGGTAGTCTGGGCCAGATGACAACAGGAGTCGCGCCCACGGAATCGGCAGTTCGCGCCGCTCTGGGCAAGGTCAAGGATCCCGAGATCGGCAAGCCCATCACCGACATCGGGATGGTCAAGTCGGTCACGATCAACGACGACGCGAGCGTCGACGTCGGGGTGTACCTCACGACATCGGGGTGCCCGATGCGCACCGAGATCTCGCAGCGCGTGGAAACAGCAGTCGCCGACGTCCCGGGCGTCGGCGCGATCCGCGTCGAACTCGACGTCATGGACGACGAGCAGCGCACCGAGCTGCGCAAGAAGCTCCGCGGGGACAAGGCCGAGCCGGTCATCCCGTTCGCCCAGCCCGGCTCACTGACCCGTGTCTACGCCGTCGCGTCGGGTAAGGGCGGCGTCGGCAAGTCGAGCGTGACCGTCAACCTCGCCACGGCGCTCGCCGAACGCGGGCTCACCGTCGGCGTTCTCGACGCCGACATCTACGGCCACTCGGTCCCCCGCATGCTCGGGAGCGACGCCAAACCCACGCAGGTCGAACGCATGATCATGCCGCCCAGCAACCACGGCGTCCGCTTCATCTCGATCGGACAGTTCACCGACGGCAACACGCCGGTGACCTGGCGCGGTCCCATGCTGCACCGAGCCCTGCAGCAGTTCCTCGCGGACGTCTACTGGGGCGATCTCGACGTCTTGCTCCTCGACCTGCCGCCGGGCACCGGTGACGTCGCGATTTCGATCGCGCAGCTCATCCCGGGCGCGGAGATCCTGGTGGTGACGACACCCCAGCAGGCCGCGGCCGAGGTCGCCGAGCGCGCCGGGGCCATCGCGCTGCAGACGCGGCAGAAGATCCTCGGCGTCGTCGAGAACATGTCGTGGCTGGAACTGCCCGACGGCAGCCGCATGGAACCGTTCGGGTCCGGCGGCGGCGAGCAGGTGGCGCAACGCCTCACGCGCGCGGTGGGCGCCCAGGTCGACCTGCTGGGTCAGGTACCGCTCGAGACGGCCTTACGCGAAGGCGGCGACGCCGGTGTCCCGGTGGTGCTGTCGGCACCCGAATCGGCGTCCGGTTCCGCCCTGCGCGCCATCGCGGGCAAGCTCGCGGCGCGTAAGCGCGGCCTGGCGGGTATGAGTCTGGGACTCGACACCATCCGGAATTCCTGACCGGTCAGGTCGCGTCCCAGTCGGCCGCGGCGGGACGCGACCCCGACCGCGACCGGCGGTCCGACGCCGCGGATCCCGCCGGGCCGGCGGAGTCCTGATTCCCGCTCTCCTGCTTCTCGAACGACAGGGGCGCCGACACGGGCTTGATCTCTGGCGCCGCCGGGGTGGTCTTCCGGTCGACCGTGGTGGCGCTCTCGTTCAGCCGGAACAGTGAATCATCGCCGTCGAGAAGGTGTTTCGTGACGATCGACCGCGGCGTCATACCCCGCAGTTCGTTGAGGTCGGCGAGCGGCTTGCGCAGGTCGTCGAATTCGGGACCCAGCTCGTCCTTCAGCTGATTGCTCGCACCGGTCGCGTAATCACGGACCTTCTTGGCCGACTGCATCGTCCAGGAGACGGCACCGGGGAGACGTTCGGGGCCGAGGATGACGAGTGCCGCGACCACCAGGATCGCTATCTCGCCCCATCCGATGCTGCTGAACATGTGCCTCGTCCTGACCTGTGCGGTGGTGTGGTTAGTCGCTCGCCGGAGTGATGGTACCGCTGAACGTGCGACCCGCCCGCCAGTACTGGAACGGGACCGACTCGCCGATGCTGGCGGTTCGGATCGCGACGTTCAGCTCGTCGGCGCTCTCGATCGGGCGATTGTTGAACGAGGTGATCACGTCGTTCTCCCGGATGCCCGCGCGTTCGGCGGGGCTGCCGGCGACGACGTTGCGGACCTGTGCGCCCAGCACGCGCTCGTTGCGCACCGAACTGGCGTTGACGCCGATCTGCGGGTGGTTCACGCGGCCGTCGCGGATCAGCGCCTCCGCGATGGGCTTGGCCTCGTCGATGGGGATCGCGAATCCGAGCCCGATGTTGCCGCCCCCGGCGCCGAGGCGCCCGGCGGTGTTGATGCCGACCACCTGGGCTTCGCCGTTGACCAGCGGACCGCCCGAGTTGCCCGGGTTGATCGCGGCATCGGTCTGGATCGCGTCGATCACCGCGTCGGTGTCGGACTCCGCGTCGGGCGTCAGCGCCACGGCACGGTCGGTCGCGCTGACGATGCCGCTTGTCACGGTTCGGTTGAGCCCCAATGGAGATCCGAAGGCGACCACCTCTTCGCCGATCTGCAGGTCGCCCGAGCTACCGAGCACCGAGACCGTCGGGTTCTCGACATTGTTGACCTTCAACACGGCGAGATCGGTCTTGGGATCGCGACCGACGATGCGCGCCGGGACCCGCTGACGGTCGAAGAACACGACCTCCAGTTTGGCGCTCTTGTCGTTCGCGGCCATCGAGATGACGTGGTTGTTGGTGAGGATGTAACCCTCTTTGTCGATGACGAATCCCGACCCGGTGGCGTAGGCGCCCGCCGCGCGGACGTCGATGGCGACGACCGACTTCTCCACCGCCCGGGCCACCTCGGCCACGGACGACCGCGGTCCGGCGTCGCCGCCGGTGTCCTCAGTGGACAACTCGACCGTGTCACTGGTGAGCGGCGCGGCCACCTCGGCGGTGTACCGGCCCATCAGCCCGCCGACGAGCCCGATCAGCAACGCGATCACCGCGAGCGTGGCCAGGGCGACCCAGCTCAGGCGATTGCCGAGCAGGATGTCGCGGACACCGAGCTTGGGGCCGGTCTCGGTCGGGATGTCCGACGATGCGGACGCCAGCGCGGGTGCGTCCAGCCGCGCCGGGCTCTCCGGGTCGCGCCACGGGTCGTCCGGCGCCTGCGGCTGCTCGGTGTGGCCGTAGGTCGCGAGCGGATCCCGCTGCAGGGTGTCGCTCGATCCGGCCGGCCGGCTGAAGGCCTCGGCGAGCACCGGGTCCGGGGGTGCGATCTGCGGCTCGGGCGGCCGCTTGTCGCCGTCCGAGGTGGCGAACGAGCCGCGCACACCCGACGGGCGGCCGAACACCTGCGCGGTGGACGGCGACACGGGCGAGTGCCGGGTCCGCGACGGCGTCAGACGTTGCGACTCGGGCGGTTCGGCGCGCCGCGCGAACTGTGCGTCACCGGTATCGGGAGAATCGGCGTCGGGGGCCACGGTCACCGGCCCCGGCGACGGAAGGCGCGGCCGCGGGCCGCGGGGATGCCGTCGGTCGGCGCATCGGGCGACACGGTCGGCCCGAACCCTGCCGGGCGGGGTGGCTCGGAGCTCAGATCGATCTCACGCGTGGGGATCTGGGAGAGCTGACCGAGGAGGGAGTCCGGGATCGACACGCGGCCGGACTCGCGGAGTCGGGTGCGGGCCAACGACTGCGCCTCGACCGCGGTGACGCACTCGGGGCACAGCGCCAGATGATGAGCGGCCCGCGCATGCGCGGACATCCCGAGCTCGCCGTCGACGAAGGCGGCGACCGCCTCGGGGGCCAGGTGCTCGGTGGGTGCGAAGCCGCGTCCGCCGGCCGTACCCGGCGCGCGGTAGCCGCGGTTGGGCAGGAACGACGAGGGAGCCGGACTCCAGGTGTTCGTATTCCACCTGGCTGGGGTCCAGGAGGACCGCCGGCGACGAAGGTTGGGAGTCGGCGGTTCGACACCGCCACTTCCGGTCGGACGCCCGCGATCGCCGTCCATCATCGTCGTTCACCCCTCTCCACGACGAAACCGCCGCACGATGAATCCTGTGTTGCCACTGGGCTCTGCTGCTGTCTGCCACGGTACCGACCGGCGGCATCCGATGCCGTCCCCCGAACGCGCGGGCGTCCGCGGGCTGCGGCCTCCGATCGCATCGTGTCCCGTGACACAGGCAACGTCTCAGCGTATCCGAGACTCTCAACGATGCTCGGCGGAGCAGGGTTCCCGGCAGCGACCTCAGGCGTGCGAGCCGAGCGCGACCGAACGGCTACTGGTGTGTCCTTGGGCCGCGAGTGCGTCGCGGATGCTCTGCCGACCGCGATGGATGCGGCTGCGGACGGTACCCAGCTTGACACCGAGGGTGGCGGAGATCTCCTCGTAGGACAGGCCCTCGATGTCACACAGCACCACGGCCGCGCGGAAGTCGGGAGCCAGCGAGTCCAGGGCGCGCTGCAGGTCGGGGTCGAGGTTCGTCGCGTCGAAGACCTGCTGCGGATCCGGGGTGTCGGCCGGCACCCGGTCGTACTCCTCGGGCAGGGCTTCCATCCGGATCTTGCTGCGGCGACGGACCATGTCGAGGAACAGGTTGGTGGTGATGCGGTGCAACCAGCCCTCGAAGGTGCCGGGACGGTAGTTCGACAACGAGCGGAAGACCCGGATGAAGGTCTCCTGCGTGAGGTCCTCGGCGTCGTGCTGATTCCCCGACAGACGGTAGGCCAGACGGTAGACGCGGTCAGCGTGTTCGCGGACCAGGTCGTCCCAGGACGGCATGAGCAGTTCGTCGCCGGTGGCGTCGAAACCTGCGGTGCCCGCCGGAACGGCGGGCACGGCGTCGGCGGGATCGCGGGGATCGGTCATGGTCGGTGGTCGGTTCCTCTCTCGTGAAACACGCACCCGGTGACCCAAGCACTCACCGAAGACGAACGGATGATTCCGGCTGGGTATTCCCGAGCTGCCAGGGAGTTCACACCGACCTCCCGGGACCTGTCCCAACCGGAACAGCTCTCACCCTCTCCTATCGGAGTGTGGCCGCCGTATGAGGCGCCTGAGTGTTGCCTGAGGATGCGTCGGCGGTCTCGCCGTGAGCGGATTCGCCCAGGTCTGGCGCGCCGGATCGGGTTCCGCCGCGGGGCCGGACTAACCTCGACGCGTGACCGAGTCAACGCCGTCCACACGCCCCGACCTGATCGCCTACGCCGAGTCGGCCATCGTCGAGGACGACGCCGTCATCGCCGCCCGCGCTCGCGCCGAGGAGCTCGGCGCGACACCGGTCAGCCCGGCGGTCGGCGCGCTACTGGCTCTGCTGGCCCGCGCGGCCGATGCGCGGGCCGTCGTGGAGATCGGGACCGGCACCGGGGTGAGCGGCCTCTGGCTGCTCAACGGCATGTCGGCCGACGGCGTGCTGACCACGATCGATCCCGAGCCCGAACATCACCGGGCCGCACGGGCGTCGTTCGCCGGCGCCGACATCGCCCCGGGCCGCACCCGGCTGATCAACGGCACGCCGGTCGAGGTGCTGCCGCGGTTGTCCGACGCGTCCTATGACCTGGTCTTCGTGGACGGACCACTGCTGGACCTGCCCCGGTTCGTGCGTGAGGCCGTCCGGATGTTGCGACCGGGAGGTGTCGTGGTCGTCCACAACGCGACCGCGCACGGAACGGTCGGCGACCCGGCCCGCACCGAACCGCCGACGGCGGCGGCCCGCGAGGCGGCCCTGCTGATCGCCGACGACGAGCAGCTGCTTCCCGTGGTCATCCCGCTCGGGCCCGGCGTGCTCGCCGCCGCGAAGATCCGCTAGTCGGCCGCGCTCCTGCTGGACTAGACGTCCGTCGAGAATCGAATCCCGTTGTCGGGGATCTCGATTCCCGGCCACACCCGGGCGCCGCGCAGCAACTCGCAACGGGCGCCGATGTCAGCACCGTCGCCGATGACCGTGTCCCGGACCAGCGCACGCGGCCCGATGCGGGCACCGAAGCCGATGATCGACCGTTCCACGACCGCGCCGGCCTCGATCACGGCGCCGTCGAAGACGACCGCGCCGTCGAGACGGGCGCGCGGGCCGACCTCGGCGCCACGGCCGACCACCGTGCCGCCGATCAGAAGGGCACCCGGGCCCACTCCCGCGCCTTCGTGCACGAGGGACTCGCCGCGACGGTCCCCCAGGGCGGGCGACGGCGCGATCCCGCGGACGAGGTCGGCCGAGCCGCGGACGAAGTCCTCGGGCGTACCCATGTCCCGCCAGTACGCGTGATCGACGTGTGCGTGGACGTGACTGCCCTCGACGAGCAGCCGGGGGAACACCTCACGCTCGACCGACACCGGCAGGCCGGCCGGGATGGATTCGATGACCTCGCGCTTGAACACATAGGTGCCGGCATTGATCTGGTCGGTCGGCGGGTCCTGGGTCTTCTCCAGGAACGCGGTGACCCGGCCGTCGGCGTCGGTCGGGACGCAGCCGAACGCGCGGGGGTCGCTGACCCGCACGAGGTGGATGGTGACGTCGGCGTCGGCGGCGCGGTGACTGTCGATGACGTCGCCGACATCGGTGCCACCGAGGACGTCGCCGTTGAACACCACGATCGTGCTCGCGGTCAGTTCGTCGAGGACGTTGCGGATACCGCCGCCGGTGCCCAGCGGCTCGTCTTCGGTGACGTAGCGCATGCGCAGGCCCAGCTTCGAACCGTCGCCGTAGTACTCGCTGAAGACCTCGGCCTTGAACGAGGTGCTGAGCACGATGTCGCGGATACCGGCCGCCCGGATGCGGGACAGCAGATGGGTCAGGAACGGCAGCCCGGCGGTGGGCAGCATCGGTTTCGGCGCCGACAGGGTGAGTGGGCGCAGGCGGGTTCCCTTCCCGCCGACGAGGACGACGGCCTCGACGTCCTCCCTGATGTTGTCCGATCCCCCCACGGACGGTCTTTCCACCGACTCACGCACGGTGTAGTTGTCCACTGGATCGGGTCCTTCCTCGAGGTGACTGGTGTTCACTTCAGCATTCATCGGGAGTTCTCGCTCGCCGACGCGCGTCGCGCCGCGCGCACGGCGAGCCGGGATCGGACCTCCAGGCCGATGCGCAACGCCAGGCGCAGCGGCGCCCGCCACGGTCCCGGATTGCGGTCGGCCTGGAACCGGTAGGCACTGCGGTGGTGGGCGGGCAGCATCCTCTCCGGATGCCGACCGGCGCTGTGCCCCTTGGTGTGCACGACCTCCGCGCTCGGCACATAGACGTTCTGCCACCCGGCCTTGCCGAGGCGGTCGCCGAGATCGACGTCCTCCATGTACATGAAGTAGCGGGCGTCGAAGCCGCCGATGGCGTCGAAGGCCTCGCGCCGCACGAGCAGGCAGGAGCCCGACAGCCACCCCACCGGACGTTCCGACGGTGTCTCGTCGTCCGCGCGGTAGGCCGCGGTCCACGGATTGGACTTCCACACCGTGCCGAGGATCGCGTGTCCGGTGCCCGACACGAGGTCGGGAACGCGCCGCGCCGAGGGGTAGATCGAGCCGTCGGGTTCGCGGATGAGCGGCCCGAGCGAACCCGCTCGCGGCCAGCGCTGCGCGGCGGCCATCAGCTCGTCGATGGCACCGGGCTTCCATTCGACATCCGGATTGGAGATGAGCACGAACTCGACATCCGGGTCGAGCTCGGCGACACCGCGGTTCATCGCACCGCCGTAGCCGATGTTGCCGCCGGTGCGGACCAGCGTGACCGTGTCGTACTCCTGCTCGGCCCGCTCGGGCGCGCCGTCGTCGGACCCGTTGTCGGCGATGATGACCTGCGGCATGACGTCGGTGACGGCGTCGAGGCTGCGCAGGAAGGTCACGAGGTGATCGCCGGAGAAATAGGTCACCGTCACCACGGCTGGCTGAACTGGCACGCCGCTCAGGGTAACGAACCGGGGTCGGCGTCCGACGCGGCGATCGCCGCGTGCAGCGCGGGTCGCCACGGCCGGAGCGGGGTGAGGCCGGCGGCCTCCCAGGAGTGGCCGGAGAGCACCGAGAACGCCGGCCGCGGGGCCGGGCGCGGGAAGTCGGCGGTCGTCGTGGGCAGGACCCGGTCGGGCTGCGCCCCGACCTCTTCGAAGACCCCGCGGGCGACGTCGAACCAGGTGGCGGTGCCCGAGTTCGTCGCATGCAGAACCGCGCCACACACGTCTTCGCGCGGGCCCGCGACGACGAGTTCCCAGAGCCCGTCGGCGAGGTCGTACGAGTAGGTCGGGGACCCGAGTTGGTCGTCGACGACCGACACCGTCTCCCGTGACTGTTCGAGCCGCCGCATCGTGCCGACGAAGTCGCGGCTGTCGGGTCCGCCGGTGTAGACCCATGCCGTCCGCACGACGGTGGCCCGCGGGTCCGCCGACAGCGCGGCGCGTTCGCCGTCGAGCTTGGTGCGGCCGTACACGGTCGCGGGCGTTCCGCTCACGTCGTCGGGTTCGTATCCGTTCCGCTCGACCGGCCGGGAACCCTCCGCGGCGGCCCCGGGGAACACGTAGTCGGTCGACACGTGCACGAACCACGCGCCGGCGTCGGCGGTCCGGCGCGCGAGCACTTCGGGCCCGGTGGTGTTGACCCGCCGCGAGCCTTCCGAGTCGGCCTCGGCTCCGTCGACGTCGGTGTAGGCCGCGCAGTTCACCACGATGTCGTCGGGGCCGAGGTCGCCCAGCGCGGCGGCCACCGAGGTCGGGTCGGCGATGTCGACGTCGGCTGAGGTGAGCGGCCGCACGACGACGTCGGGAACCTCGGTCGACCGTGCTTGCAGGGCAGTTCCCAGCTGCCCGCCGGCGCCGACGATGTACACGGTGGGGTTGCTCGGCGTCACACGCATGAGCACCATCGTGCCGGAGTCCGGCGGTACCCACGCGGCGACGCGCTCGCCGGCACACGTGACGACGGCTACTCACACGACCGGCGTTGCGTTCTCGAATTCGCGAATCACTTCAGTAGCCTGGCGACAGCACACAACAGCCGACCCGCCTTGCACATCAGCATCGACATCCTCAGGCGTAACGCTCGCCGCGTCGACCCCGGACCCGATGTGCCGACCTCGAAAGGGACCGCTCACCAGTGGATTCACCATCCGACGGCCCGCGTCGGCGCGCGCAGCCGCGCCGTCCGGCACGGCCGGGTCCCGACGGGCGTCAGCCGATGCCCGGCGATCGGCGCGCCCCGGAGCCCGGCGCGCGCAGGCGCCCGGCCCGGCCCCCGTACGACGGTGGACCAGATGGGCGCGAATCCCCGCGCCGCGCGGCACCGCTCCCCGGTGAACCGGGCAATCCCCCACCCCGAGCGCGACGCCAGCCCCCGCCGGACCCGCGACGTCGCGCTGCCGATCCACGCGAACCCCGCGACCCCCGGCGTCGGCCGGCCGCCGACCCCCGTAACTCCGAACGTCGCGACCCCGGCGATCGACGAGCCACGCCAGAAGCCGTGGAACCCACCCCGACCCGGCAGCGCCGCCCCGGCGAGCCGCGGCCCGTCCGACGCACCTCCGGCGAGATCCACACCCGCCCGGCCCCGGCCGCGAAGCGGACGTCCGAGCAGAAGCCAGGCGACCCCAAGACGAGCCCGCGGAAGCCGACCGCACGTCAGTCCACCGACCCGAAGCCGACCGGACCGAAACAGACCGGACCGAAATCGGCCGGACCGAAGTCCGGCGACCGGCGCACGGCGGCGACGTCGTCGGCACCCGAACCACCGTCGAAGCCGCCGGCCGACAGCCGACGCAAAGGTGCCCGCACCCCGGGGGCCGGCTGGGGTCGTGCGCTCATCGCGGTCGCCTCGGTGGCGGTGCTGTTGTGCACCGGATACGCCTGGAACACCATGTCGGACCTGCAGACCCGCATCACCCAGCTCGGCGGACTCGATCTCGGCGGTGGCGCCGAAGACGGGGCCGTCGACATCCTCCTCGTGGGCACCGATTCGCGGACCGACGCCAAGGGCAATCCGCTGTCGCCGGAGGAACTCCGACTCCTGCGGTCGGGCGACGAGGTCGCGACCAACACCGACACCATCCTGCTGATCCGCATCCCCGACGACGGCTCGTCGGCGACCGCGATCTCGATCCCCCGCGACTCGTATGTCGACGTACCCGGTGTCGGGATGAGCAAGATCAACGCCGCCTACGGCACGACGCGCGAAACCGTTCGCGCGCAAGCGGTCACCGATGGCAAGTCCGAGAGCGAGGCCGAGTCCGAGGGCACCCTGGCGGGCCGGAAGGCGTTGGTGGACACCGTCGCCAACCTGACCGGCGTGCAGGTCGACCACTACGCGGAGGTGGGCCTGCTTGGTTTCGTGCTGCTGACGAACGCGGCCGGCGGCATCGACGTCTGCCTGAACGACGCGGTCCGGGATCCCTTTACGGGCGCGCGGTTCCGCGCCGGCCGTCAGACTCTCGACGGGCCCAAGGCGCTCAGCTTCGTGCGCCAGCGTCACGGCCTCCCCCGCGGCGATCTCGACCGCATCACCCGCCAGCAGGCGTTCATGGCGTCGCTGACGCAGAAGATCATCTCGGCGAACACCCTGACCGATCCGGGTAAGCTGTCGGAGCTGCAGGACGCGGTGTCGCGGTCGGTGGTCATCGACGACGACTGGGACATCATCCGGTTCGCCGAACAGCTCAAGGATCTCAGCGGCGGCCGGGTGAAGTTCGCGACCATCCCGATCGTGACGGAGCAGGGCTGGAGCGAGGACGGTCAGCAGAGCGTCGTCCAGGTGGACCCGCGCGAGGTCCAGGCCTTCACCGGTGACCTGCTGGCACCGAAGCAGACGCAGGGCATCCAGCGCGGCGACTACACGGTCGACGTGGTCAACGCAGGAACCATCGACGGGCTCGCCTCGAATGTCGCGAACATCCTGACCAACAAGGGTTTCCGGGTCGGAGCCACCTCCAGCGGCAAGGCCGACACGAAGGACTCGATCGTGTACGCCAAGGAGGAGAGCGACGCCGCTCGGCTCCTCGCCAAGGATCTCGGCGGCGCCCAGGTCGTCGCCGATCCCGCTCTCGCCGACGACCAGCTGAAGGTGGTGCTGACCAACACCTACGCCGGTCCGGGCTCGATCAGCGACACCGGCGACCAGACCGACAACACCCCGGCGAGCGAGCGTGTCGGCAACAAGCGCCCGCCGATCACCGCGGGCAACGAGGGGCCCATGTGCGTGAACTGACTCCGAACACTCTCACCGACGCGATCTTCGCCGCGGTCGCCGATCATTCGCGTCCGCTGCTGACCTACTACGACGACGCGACCGGTGAGCGCACCGAGCTCTCGGCGGCGACCCTCGGCAACTGGGCGGCCAAGACCGCGAACTACCTACGCGACGAGATCGGGGTCGCCGAAGGCGATGTCGTCGCGGTCGATCTCCCGGAGCACTGGCAGACGGCCGGCATCCTGCTGGGCGCGCTCTGGGCGGGCGCCGAGGTGCACTTCGACTCCACCGAAGTCCCGATGATCGTGTTCACCAGCCGTGATCGCCTGGGCAGCCATCCCGACGTCGACGAGGTCGTGGTCGCCTCGCTCGATCCGTTCGCGCTGCCGCTGCGCGACCTGCCGCCCGGCGTCGGCGACTACGGCAGCGTGGTCCGCGTCCACGGCGATCAGTTCTCGTCTCGGTACCCTGCATCGGCCACCCTGGAGGGCGCCCCCATCGGCGAGGTGCTCGACGACGCCCGGGCGACGGCTGAGCGCGAGGGAATCGGACCGGGCGCCCGCGTGGTGTCCACCCGGCCGTGGTACTCCGGCGACCGGGTGAACGCTCACCTCCTGGCACCTCTGCTGGCGGGCGGCAGCCTCGTCCACGTCTCCGCGGCCTCACCGGAACGGCTCGCGGCCATCGCCGAGATGGAAAAGGCCACCCTGATCCTGTCGTGAACCCCGCGGGCACGCCGCCGATCGGGCACAGTGGGGACATGCGAATCCCCCGCGCGGTGGCCCGGCTGAACAAGCGAGTGACCAACCCCATCCAGCGACAATGGGCGCCCAGACTGGCTCCGTTCGCGATGGTCGAGCACGTCGGACGTAAGTCCGGCAAGCACTACTCCATCCCGGTGATGGCGTGGGTCGACGGCAATCGGCTCACCATCATCCTCACGTACGGGCGGCACACCGATTGGGTCCGCAACGTGCAGGCCGCCGGGACCTTCGGCTTGATCCGCAAGAACCGGCACTACCGGGTGACCGGTCCGCGGGTGGTGCCGTCGGACTCGCCGGACATCGCCCGGGGTGCCCGCATCCCGGCGCGACTTTTCGACTCCGCACTCCTCGGCACACTGCACGCGGCGTGATCTGATGGCCGACGACCCGCTCGACGACTTCGACGCCGAGGACGTGACCCTGTACGGGACCACCCGCCGGGTGCATCGCCTCGGCAGTGGTCCCGCCGTCATCGTCATCGCCGAGATGCCGGGGATCAGCCCCAAGGTCGCCGACGTCGCGCGCCGGGTGGCCGGGGCGGGCGCCACCGCGGTGCTGCCGTCGTTGTTCGGCGTCGACGGCCGTGATCCTCGCCCGGACAACCTCGGCGCGGTCGGCTCGGCGACGAACATGCTCGGCACCATCGCCCGGGCATGCATCACCCGCGAGTTCACGATCCTGGCCACCGGCAAGACGTCACCGGTCGCGTCGTGGCTGCGGGCGTTGGCCGCCCGCGAACACGACCGGTGCGGCGGCCCCGGGGTCGGTGCCGTCGGGATGTGTTTCACCGGCGGGTTCGCACTCGCGATGGCCACCGACGAGCGGATGCTCGCCCCGGTGCTGTCCCAGCCCTCACTGCCGTTCGCGGTGTTGCCGGGACGCGCGCGGGCCATCGACGTGAGCGAGTCGGATCTCGCTCTGGTGCAGGCGCGGTGCGCACGCGGCCTCGAGGTGATGGGTCTGCGTTTCCAGGGCGACCGTCTGGTGCCGGGAGCCCGATTCGCGTATCTCCGGGAGATCCTCGGCGACGCCTTCATCGGCATCGAGCTACCCGACGAGTCCGCGAACCCGGATTCGATGCTGCCGCGGCCACATTCGGTGCTCACCGAGGACCTCCTCGACGAGCCAGGGCAGCCGACCCGCGAGGCCTACGATCGGGTCATCGACTTCTTCACCGCGAAGCTCGGCCTGCAGCCGACGATCTGATCGGCGGAAGTGCTACTCCCCCAACAGTTCCTGCTGGAGTGCCGCGTCCTTGTCGAGAACCATCTGTTCGAGCCCCTGCTGGAATTCGACCATTCGGGCGCGCAGGTCGGCGTCGGCCGCGGCGAGGATCCGGACCGCGAGCAGCCCGGCGTTGCGCGCACCCCCGACCGACACCGTGGCCACCGGGACCCCGGCGGGCATCTGCACGATCGACAGCAGCGAATCCAGTCCGTCGAGATGCCGCAGCGGGACCGGTACCCCGATCACCGGCAGCGGGGTCGCCGACGCGACCATGCCCGGAAGATGCGCGGCGCCACCGGCGCCCGCGATGATCACCTCGATGCCGTGGCCTGCCGCGCCGGCCGCATAGTCGAGCATGCGCTGCGGCGTGCGGTGAGCCGAGACGACACCCACCTGGAACGGCACGTCGAACTCGGCGAGGGCCTCGGCGGCCGCCTTCATCGTCGGCCAGTCCGAATCACTGCCCATGATCAGGCCCACCCGCGGGCCGTGCGTCTCACTCATGAATGTTCATCCCATCCGTCGGTCCACGTCGCCCGCGACATCCACTGGGCCGCGCGTTCGGCACGCTCCCGTACCGACTCCGGCCGATCCCCTTCGCGCCCGACGATGTTCACATGCCCGATCTTGCGATCGGGTCGCTCGCCCTTGCCGTAGAGATGCACCTTGGCCTCGGGCATCCGGGCCATGAGGTGGTGCAGCCGCTCGTCCATCGACATCGCCGGTGCGTCCGCCGCACCGAGGATGTTGGCCATCACCGTCACCGGCGCACTCGGTGCCGTGCTGCCCAGCGGATAGTCGAGGACGGCGCGCAGGTGCTGCTCGAACTGCGAGGTCACCGCACCGTCCATCGTCCAGTGCCCGCTGTTGTGCGGACGCATCGCCAGTTCGTTGACGACCAGCTCGCCGTCGACGGTCTCGAAGATTTCCATCGCCATCACACCGACCACGCCGAGCTCGTCGGCGAGCCGCAAGGCCATCTGCTGTGCGTGCGCGGCGACCTCGTCGTCGAGCCCGGGAGCCGGTGCCAGGACGACCGCGCACTGCCCGTGGCGCTGGATGGTCTCGACCACCGGCCACGCCCCACCCTGACCGAACGGCGACCGCGCGATCATCGCCGACAACTCTCGTCGCATCGGCACCTTCTGTTCGGCGAGCAGCGCCGGTGCGTCGTCGGGGTACTCGTCGAAGACCGCGAGAGCGTCGTCCGCGCCGTCGACGAGCCACACCCCGCGGCCGTCGTAACCGCCGCGGACCGCCTTGACGACGATGGCCCAGTCGTTGGCCTCGCCGAACTCGATCAGACGAGACCGGGCCGCGGCCCGGTCCCCGGACAGGTCGGCGAAGTCGGGCACGGGCAGGCCGAGCTCGGCCAGCCGGAACCGCATGGCGAGCTTGTCCTGCGCGAAATGCAGCGCCTTCGACGGCGGCAGCACCGCGACCCCGTCGGCTTCGAGTGCCTGCAGGTGCGCCAGCGGGACGCCCTCGTGGTCGAAGGTCACCGCGACCGACCCGGACGCGGCGCGCCGCAGATCGTCGAGGTCGTCGTGCGACCCCAGGACGATGTCGGCGCTGACCTGGGCGGCCGGGTCCGATTCGGACGCGGCGAGCACTCGCAGGCACTGGCCCAGGGCGATGGCGGCCTGGTGGGTCATCCGAGCGAGCTGCCCACCGCCGATCATCGTCACGGTCGGCATCCCCGACGCCCGGCCGCCCGGGCGCCCCGATTCAGGGACCGGCGGCACCTGCGACGACGGGGACACGGCCCCGCCGACCTGCTCGCGTGAATTCACGCGCACCATCGTGGCATGTATGCGGCATCATTCGCACAACCGCCCGGCACGTGTCCCGGCGGTTTCGTTTCGTACACTCGGATCTTGTGCCATTGATCGACGAGATGATCGCCCGCCTCCCAGCGCCGGTCCGTCGGCTCGTGATGCGGCACCACGAACTGATCAAGTTCGCGATGGTCGGCGGGACCACCTTCGTCTTCGACCTCGCCATCTTCTACAGCCTGAGCCTCACGGTCCTGGAGACCAAGCCGGTCATCGCCAAGGTCATCGGCGGCGTCCTGGCCACCATCCTGAGCTACATCCTCAATCGCGAGTGGGCGTTCAAGAACCGCGGCGGCCGCGAACGTCACCACGAGGCGATGCTGTTCTTCGCCATCAGCGGTATCGGCGTCATCCTCCAGGCCGCTCCACTGTTCGTCGCCAACAACATCTTCGACATGCGCTCCAACCTGAGCGTGTCCGAGATCGTGGTCATCGACTTCGTGCTCGGCTACATCATCGGCAACCTCATGCAGATGGCGTTCCGGTTCTGGGCACTGCGCAAGTTCGCCTTCCCCGAAGAACAGTTGCGCGGCGGGGACGCCGGATCGACCGACCTGCACCCCTCGCTCGCCGAGCTCAACGATGAGGAACTCGGTCACGCCTGACGCCCGATCGCGGGGGCCGACCAGAGTTCTCGTCGATCTCGTCGGCGAGTTCGGAGTCGCCCCGGTCGGTGCCGAGCTGATCGCGTCCGGTGACCAGCCGCGCGGGCACGACGATCGCGAACACCGGCGGTCGCCGGACGGTCAGTTCGAGTCGGCCACCGTCGGATTCGATCAGTGCCCGCGCGAGTGACAGGCCGACCCCGCTCCGGCCCGCGCCGGGCCGTCGGCCGGCCGAGAAACCCCGACGGAAGATGTGTGCGGCGATCTCGTCGGCGACCCCGTCACCCTCGTCGGCGACGGTGATGCGCACCAGGTCCCCCGCGGGCAGGGTGCCGACGTGGATCCGGCAGGTCCCGCGGCCGTGCTGCAGGGCATTGTCGACCAGCACACTGACCGCCTCCCGGAGACGACCCGGGTTCGCGGTCAGCGCGTGCGGGACGCCGTCGAAGGTCGCCAGCAGTTCGCGGCCCCTCGCCTCGAAGGCGTGCCGGAAATCCCCGACCAGCGTCGTCAGCATGTCCGACACGTCGACGAACTCGGGCGCGGGTTCGTCGGCCCGGGACGCCTCGACCAGCTCGTCGAGTTCGGCGGCGAGCCGCTCGATCTGATCGAGGGCGGCCTCGGCCTCGGTGACGACCGCGGGGTCATCGTGCAGGGAGAGTTCCTCCAGGCGTAGCTGGATCGCGGTGAGGCGGCTGCGCAGCTGATGGGAGGCGTCACCGGCGACCTCTCGCTCGCGCTCGAGGCGCAGGGCGAGTTCGGCGTTCGCGTCGGCCAGTGCACGCGACACCCGATCGAGTTCGGCGATGCCGTACATCTTCCACTGGGTCCGGAAGTCGCCCCGGCCCATGGTCGCGGCCCGATCGGCGAGATCGGTCAGCGGATCGACGATCCGACCCGCGGTGACCGCGGCGACCAGCGTGCCGCCGATGACGGACGCGACGACGATGACGGCCACGATCGACGCGGCGGTGAACTGGTCGTTGCGGACCTCGTCGCGCGGGATGGACAGGGTCAGCGTCCCGGCTGCGCCGAGCGAGATGGACTCCGAGAGCCGGGGCTCGCTGATGTCCGCCCCGACCACCGTGCGCTGCAGGGTGCCGGTGGGGTCGGGGAAGGTGACGATCAGGCTGCCGTTCGGCGGCAGCAGCAGCTGGAACGCCTCACGGTCGAGGGACTCCGGCGGGATCCGGCCGTCGGCCCCCTCCTGCCGGATCAGCTGGTCTGCGATGACCTTCAGCCGGTTGTCGAGGTCCTGGTGCGCGTTGTCGGCGACCCACCACCACGCGACGACACTCAGCGGGATGCCCAGCAGCCCACCGACCGCCAGCAGGACGGCGATCATGGTCGTGAGCAGGCGACGGCGCATGAGACGACTAGGGGTCGAACCGGAAGCCGACGCCGCGCACGGTCACGATGTGGCGGGGACGGTCGTGGCGGTCGTCGCCGATCTTCCGGCGCAGCCACGAGATGTGCATGTCCAGGGTCTTCGACGACCGCAGGTCGGCCGAACCCCACACCTCGGTGAGGATCTCCTCGCGCGTCACCACCTCGCCCGCGCGTTCCATGAGGAAGCGCAGCAGGTCGAACTCGCGGTTGGCCAGGGTGAGGTCGTGTCCGTTCACCAGGACGCGGCGTGCCCGCGCGTCCAGGCGCAGGGCACCGCCCTCGAGGACGACGTCGCCGGGCTGGCGACGCCGCAGGAGGGCACGCACCCGCGCCAGCAGCTCGGCCAGGCGGAACGGCTTGCCGACGTAGTCGTCGGCGCCGGCGTCGAGGCCGACCACGAAATCCACCTCGTCGGTGCGTGCGGTCAGCATCAGCACCGCGAGCGCGGGTCGCTGGGCACGTACCCGCCGGCACACCTCCAGACCGTCGAGCACCGGTAGCCCGAGGTCGAGGATGAGTAGTTCATAGCGGGTGTCGAGGGCTTTCTCCAGGGCATCCGCCCCGGTCGAGACCACCTCGCAGCCGTAACCCTCACGCGACAGCGCCCGCGCGAGCGGTTCGGCGATCGCGGCGTCGTCCTCGGCGAGCAGCACTGTCGTCATCGGTCGCGGACCCCCCGGTTCTCCCCCCGGTTCTCCGCCCGGTCACCGGGGTGCACGGGACCGTCCGCTGTCTGGTCGTGGGAATCGCGCCGGTGTCCGTCCCACGGATGATCTTCGTCGTCGTGGACGTCGAGCACCTCGTGGTACAGCAGCGCGTGCACCCTCTCCACCTGCGGGATGTCGTCGAAGGACAGCGGTTCGTCGGAGGCCGACTCGATGACCAGCGTGCCGGTGCGCAGCATCCGGTCGACGAGGCCGTGCCGGAACTCGACGGTGTTGATCCGGCGGATCGGGATGTCGATGCCCGACCGGGTGATGATTCCGTTGCGGAACATCACCCGCCGGTCGGTGAGCACGAAATGCGTTGTCTTCCAGGACATCAGCGGGCGGACGAAGTACCAGCAGAAGCCGATGGCCCAGACCGCCGCGACCGCGATGAGCAGCACGGTCTGCGGTGTCGACCGCAACCCCGACGACGTGATGACGCCGAGGAGTACGCCGGCGGCGGCGGTGAGGAGCCCGAACAACAGGAACGGCCCGAGCAGGCATTTCCAGTGCGGGTGCCGATGGAGTACGACGCGTTCCCCCGACGCCAGGTTCTCCCGCGGATAGGCCATGCGGCTCAGCATAAACGGCCGGGTGCCGCAGTAGACTGCCAATCACGCCGACCGCCGCCGTCCTCGTGCCGTGAGCATGCCAGGGCCCTGACACCAGATCCGACCGACACCAGATCCGACCATCGGCTTTCACGACCGGTCGGGGAGGAGAACGCCATGAGCTACCAGGATCCCCGCGACCCGCGGACCGCGCGCTACGAGTCCGGTTACACACCCGAGTCGCGTGCCTACAGCAGCCAGAACGACCCCTATGCGCGCGATCCGTACGCCGCCGATCCCTATGCGGGAGATCCGTACGGGGGCCAGGGCGCCTACGGCCGGCCGGGCCAGCCCGCCAAGCCCCGTCGTGGCCCGGACATCAATCCCGTCACGTTCGCCGGCGGTGTGGTCATGACCGGCGTGGTGACCGGTCTCGCGGCATGGCTCGTCGCCTGGATCATCTCCGCATTCGTGGAGAAGGTGAACGAGTCGGGCAAGTTCGGCGTGTGGAACCCGGTCGCCGCCAGCGAGCTCTGGTTCGGCGTCGTCGGCTTCCTGTGCGCGCTTGCCGCGGGTGCGCTCTGGTACGTGCTGCACCTGGTCACGCCGTCACCCGATCAGTTCTACCGGTGGATCGTCGGCCTGCTGCTGGTGGCGGCCGTGCTGATCCCGATCCTGACCTACAACCAGATCTCGGTGGGCATCGAGACCGCGATCGTGCATCTGGTGATCGGTCTGCCTTCGCTGACGATCATCCCGGCGATGGCCGGCAAGAGCGTCCAGCGCCCCGCCGGCTGAGCCGGCGAGGAGCGGAGCGACGAGCCGAGTCGAAGTCACTCCGGCCGCAGGTGGGTGACATCGCCCGCGGCGGCCACCACCTGCTCACCGTCGGCGTCGACGACGATCCGGCCGGAGGGGTCGACACCGGTCGCGGTGCCGACGACCTCACGATTGCCGGGCAGGACCAGCCGTACGCGGCGGCCGATGGTGTCGCTGTCGTCGCGGTACCGCGCCGCGAGCCCGTCCAGGTCGTGCGGCCACAGGTCGAGCAGCTCGGAGAGCGCCCGCAGGTACGACGCGGCGAGCTCGGTCAGGGGGACGTCGCGGCCGGTGGCGAGCCGGAGCGAGGTGGCGGTCGGGACCGGCAGCTGCTCCTCCGCCATCGTGGTGTTGAGCCCGGTGCCGATCACCGCCACGCCTCCCGGGCCACCTGCGGCATGCTCGCTGCGGGTGTATTCCGAGAGGATGCCCGCGACCTTCTTGCCGTCGATCAGCACGTCGTTCGGCCATTTGAGCGTCGGACGGATCCCCATCGCGTCGTCGACACCCTGCACGGCGGCGAGTCCGGCCAGCAGCGACAGCCAGCCCAGGTCCTCGGTGTGGTCGGCGACGTCGAGCGCGGCCGACATGGCCAGCTGCGTGCCGGCCGGCGCGGTCCAGGTGCGGGCGTGGCGGCCACGTCCGGCGGTCTGGTCGGTGGTGATCCGCACGGCGCCCCCGACGGATTCGCCGGCGGCGCGCGAGACGAGGTCGGCATTGGTCGAACCGGTCGCCTCGACCACCTCGATGCGGTGCCAGCGGGTGCCGGTGAGACGGGTGCGGAGCAGATCGGCGTCGAGACTCATACCTGACGAAACTACTGGCCGCCGCCTCCGCACGAACGGATACCACCGGTTTCACGGTCGACCCGCCGGCCCACCGACCGATCGCTCGTAAACCTGAGGGATATCTCACGTTGATCCGGTTGACGTGGCTCACACTCGGGTAGTTAGCATCGTCAGTCATGACCACTGCTTCGCGCGACGACGCCGCCGCTCCCGACATCCACACGACGGCGGGAAAGCTCGCCGATCTGCGCAATCGTCTCGAGGAGACCAAGCATCCGGTGGGTGAGGCCGCCGTCGAGAAGACCCACGCCAAGGGCAAGCTCACCGCGCGGGAACGGATCACCCACCTGCTCGACGAGGGGTCCTTCGTCGAACTCGACGCCCTCGCCCGGCACCGCAGCACCAACTTCGGACTCGCCGAGCGCCGCCCGCTCGGTGACGGCGTCGTCTCGGGTTACGGCACCATCGACGGTCGCGAGGTCTGCGTCTTCTCGCAGGATTCGACGGTCTTCGGCGGCAGCCTCGGCGAGGTCTACGGCGAGAAGATCGTCAAGGTCATGGACCTCGCGATCAAGACCGGTCGCCCCCTGATCGGCATCAACGACGGCGCCGGCGCCCGCATCCAGGAGGGCGTGGTCTCGCTCGGCCTCTACGGCGAGATCTTCCACCGCAACGTGCGTGCTTCCGGTGTCATCCCGCAGATCTCGCTGATCATGGGCGCCGCGGCCGGCGGTCACGTGTACTCCCCCGCGCTCACCGACTTCGTGGTCATGGTCGACCAGACCAGCCAGATGTTCATCACCGGTCCGGACGTCATCAAGACGGTCACCGGTGAAGAGGTGACGATGGAGGAGCTCGGCGGCGCCCACACGCACATGTCGAAGTCGGGCACCGCGCACTACGTCGCCTCCGACGAAGAGGACGCCCTGGAGTACGTCAAGGAACTCCTGAGCTACCTGCCGAGCAACAACCGCGCCGATGCCCCGCGTCTGCCCGTCGCGCAGCCGGCCGCCGGTTCCATCGAGGACACCCTCACCGAAGAAGACCTCGAGCTCGACACCCTGATCCCGGATTCGCCGAACCAACCCTATGACATGCACGAGGTCATCCGTCGCATACTCGACGACGACGAGTTCCTCGAGGTGCAGGCCGAGTACGCGACGAACATCATCATCGGCTACGGCCGGGTGGACGGCCGCAGCGTCGGCATCGTCGCCAACCAGCCGACGCAGTTCGCCGGCTGCCTCGACATCGACGCCTCGGAGAAGGCCGCCCGGTTCGTGCGCACCTGCGACGCCTTCAACATCCCCATCGTCACCCTGGTCGACGTCCCGGGCTTCCTTCCCGGCACCGATCAGGAGTACCGCGGCATCATCCGTCGCGGTGCGAAGCTGCTCTACGCCTACGGCGAGGCGACGGTCGGCAAGATCACCGTCATCACCCGGAAGGCCTACGGCGGCGCGTACGACGTCATGGGCTCCAAGCACATGGGTGCCGACGTGAACCTGGCGTGGCCCACCGCCCAGATCGCCGTCATGGGCGCCTCGGGTGCGGTCGGGTTCGTGTACCGCAGCCAGCTCAAGGACGCGGCCGCCAAGGGTGAGGACGTCGACGCACTGCGTCTGCAGCTGCAGGAGGAGTACGAGGACACCCTCGTCAACCCGTATGTCGCGGCCGCCCGCGGATACGTGGACGCGGTGATCCCGCCGAGCCACACCCGCGGTCAGATCGCCACTGCGCTCAAGCTGCTCGAGCGCAAGATGGTCAACCTGCCGCCCAAGAAGCACGGCAACATCCCCCTGTGACACCAGCGGTCAGTTCCGAGAGCGAGAATTCCGTGAGCGAAGACTCCACGAAGTCCGAGCGTCCGTTCCTGACGGTCGTCGGCGGCAATCCGACCGACGAGGACCTCGCCGTGCTGGTGACCGTCCTCGCCGGTGCCGGTTCGGGCGGCGGTTCGGCCGAGCCCGAGACCCGGAACGACTGGGGCCACCCGATCGACCGGCTGCGTCCGCAGTGGGGCGGCCCGGGAAGCTTCACCAACCTGCGTTACTGACGATGACATCCGAATCCGAGATCGGGCCGGGTACTCCCGGCCCGATCTTCGTACTCGGTTCGGCCTCCCCTGCCCGGCTCCGCATCCTTCGGGCGGCAGGCGTCGAGCCGGTCGTGCGGGTGTCGGATGTCGACGAGGATGCGCTCCTCGCCGCGCTCCCCGATTCCACACCGGCCGGTGTGGTGGTCGCCGAACTCGCCCGCGCGAAGGCGGAAGCCGTTGCGGCACTTCCGGAGATCGCCGAACTCGCCGGGTCCGGCAGCGCCGTGGCCGTCATCGGCTGCGACTCGATGCTCCATCTAGGCGGCCGGCTGCTCGGCAAACCGCACACCCCCGAACGCGCCGTCGCGCAGTGGTCGGAGATGCGCGGTCGTAGCGCGGACCTGCTGACCGGCCATCACCTGATCCGCCTCGACCGGCCCGCGACCGCCGGCGGGACGAGCTCCACCACGATCCATTTCGCCGCCGCCGACGACCACGTCATCGAGCGGTATGTCGCCAGCGGTGAACCTCTACAGGTGGCCGGCGCATTCACCCTCGACGGTCTGGGTGGCTGGCTGGTCGAGCGCATCGAGGGCGACCCGTCGTCGGTCATCGGTATCGGCCTGCCGCTGGTCCGCACCCTCCTGGCCGACGTCGGGCTCTCGGTCACCGACTTCTGGCGCCACTGACGACGACCCGCTCCCTGAGGTGGCCCTACTCCACCTCGAAGAATTCCGGCCAGTACCGCTCGATGCAGTCGACCGGCTGACCCTGGCGGTTGAACTGCGGGCCGGTCAGTCCGACCGTCAACGCCACCGCACGTTCGCGCGCCGAGCCGTGTCCGGACGCGCCGCCGGTGTCGCCGATGATCGGCAGCAGCGTCGCGACCTGCAGGATCTCCCGCGCGCCGAGCGCATCACGCTGGTAGGCGGTTGCACCCCAGTTCGCGGCCAGGCAGTCGGCGATGAGCTCGCTGTTCTTGCCGGCCGGGAGACGGCTGTCGGGGATGTCGAACGCCTCGGCCATCCGGAACACGACGTTGTGGCCGTATTCGTGAGCGACCACGATCGCCGCGGTGAAGTCGCCGACGATCGGCGACGGCACCCCGAAGACGTTGCCGTCCCAGATGGCCGCGAAGGTGTCGACCGGGAGCACGATGCTGCCCTCGGTCGGGGTGCCCTCTCCGTTCGGTTCGGTGTCCACTCCACAGAAGAACGCGTTGGCCTCGTCGGACGGGATCGGTACGGGGTTCGAATCCTCGTCGCCGGCAATGCACTCCGTGGCGAAGGAGGTGCCGGACTCGATCAGCACCCGTCCCGGTGCCGGGTCGCCCCAGCCCAGTTCGTCGAACCACCCACCCCATGTCTGGTCGAGGTCGTCGAGGAGCGTGGTCAGGTAGTCGGGCACCGCGGTGTCCACGTTGGCCGGGGTGACCCCGCTGGTCATGAGTTCCGCGGTCGGCGTCGGCAACTTCGGGCAGTCGTCGGGCCGGCACTGCGCCGCGTCGGCGTCGCCGGTCGGGTCCGTTGAGCGCGACGGCGTCGGACTCGGTGCGCTGCTTGTCGACGCGGACGACGGACGGGACTCCCCGGAATTCTCGGACGGGATGAGTGCGCATCCGCTTCCGACGGTCAGTGTCACCACGGCGGCCAGAGCGACCGCCCACCGCATCGCGAGGGGCCCGCGTCGATCGATCATTCGGCGAACGTAGCAGGCGGGACCCGCTTCACCTGGGGTTTGTCGTCTGATCGAAGCACGCTCCGGCCGATGCCCTACGCTTTATCAGCGGGACCGCAGATGGTCCGCGCGTGATCCACGCGGAACGTCCGAACAGCGAGCTGGAGAGCACCGTGAGCGTTGACACCGACCCGAATCCGGCCTTCGCCGACTACGCCCACCCCGAGCGGCTGGTGACGACCCAGTGGCTGTCGGCGCATCTCGGCGCCAAAGGACTCAAGATCATCGAGTCCGACGAGGATGTGCTGCTCTACGACATCGGCCACATCCCGACCGCTCAGAAGATCGACTGGCACCTTCATCTCAACGACCCGGTCACGCGCGACTACATCAACGGCGAGCAGTTCGCGGAACTGATGCGCAGCAAGGGAATCGAACGCGACGACACTGTCGTGATCTACGGCGACAAGAGCAACTGGTGGGCCGCCTACGCGCTGTGGGTCTTCACCTTGTTCGGCCACGAGGACGTCCGCCTGCTCGACGGTGGCCGCGACGCCTGGATGGCCGAGGACCGTGACACCTCCTTCGACGTCCCCGATTACCCGCGGTCGGACTACCCGGTGGTCGAGCGCGACGACGCCAAGATCCGCGCGTTCGCGCCGCAGGTCCTGGAGGCCCTGGGCACCGAGCCCCTCGTCGACGTCCGTTCCCCGCAGGAGTACACCGGCGAGCGCACGCACATGCCGGACTACCCGGAGGAGGGCGCGCTGCGCGGCGGGCACATCCCGACCGCCATCTCGATCCCGTGGGCGAAGTCCGCTGCCCCCGACGGCCGTTTCCGCAGCCGCGCCGAACTCGACGAGATCTACGCCGGGCTCGACCCGAAGACGCCCACGATCGCCTACTGCCGCATCGGTGAGCGGTCGAGCCACACCTGGTTCGTGCTGACACATCTGCTGGGGCACACCGCGGTCCGCAACTACGACGGATCGTGGACCGAGTGGGGCAACGCGGTGCGCGTGCCGATCGCCGTCGGCGAGGAGCCGGGCGCCGTTCCCGGCACCGAGTGAACCCGACCGCACGATGAGTCTGCCTCCAGCCCTGGCCGAGATCGTCGACGACTTCGGCGCACTCGACGACTCCGACAAGGTCACGCTCCTGCTCGAGTTCGCCGGCGAATTGCCGGACATACCGGCGCATCTCGAGCAGGATGCGATGGAACCGGTACCCGAGTGCCAGTCGCCGGTCTTCCTGTCCGTCGACGCCGCCGACCCGTCGTCGGTGCGGCTGTATTTCAGCGCTCCGCGCGAGGCGCCGACGACCCGCGGTTTCGCCGCCATCCTTCATCAGGGACTCGACACCGCGTCGGCGCGCGAAATCCTCGACGTGCCATCGGATTTCTATTACGACCTGGGACTCGGCAGCGCCGTGAGTCCGCTGCGCCTGCGGGGTATGGCGGGCATGCTGGGCCGCATCAAGGCGCAGGTTCGCGCCCAGGTGCCCGACACGCCCGGGGCATGAAGTTCATCCAGATCCGCGACGAACCCATCGCGCCCGGCGGTCTCGTCGAGTGGACGCCGTATGTGCCGGGCGGACTGGGTAATTGGGACTACGACTCGCGCCTGACCTCGCACAATCACGAGCAGCATCTGCGGGCGGCGTTCGAGTACCGGGTCCGCACGCGTCGCGAGGGCGGACGTGAGGCCTGGCTCGGGTTGAGCATCGAGTTCGACGAGCCGCTGTCGATCCCGGCCATCCGGTCGGTGCTGACCCAGTGGATCGACCGGCACGAGGTGCTGCGTAGTCACGTCGTGATCAAGGGCTCCGGCCTGCAGCGGCTGACCACCGCGCCGGGGACCGTGAAACTCAAGATGGGCCGGGTCGGCTGGTACGCCGAGTCGGGTCCGCTCGTGGAGCAACTGGCGGGCTCGTTCGATCGCGCCACCGCGCCGCTGCACTGGCCGGCCTACCGGTTCGCGACGGTCGGACGCGAACGCTCGTTCACGCTCCTCTTCGCCGCCGATCACTCGCTGGTCGACGGGTACTCGCTGATCATGGCCCAGCAGGAGCTGGTGTCGATGTACCGGGCGGCGCGGGAGCATCGCGGCGCGAATCTGCCCGAGGTCGGCAGTTATGTCGACTTCAGCGCCGCGGAACGCCGGCTCGCCGACCAGACCGGGCGCGATCATCCGGCCGTCGGCCTGTGGTCGGAGTTCCTGGCCGCCGGCAACGGTGACATGCCCGGCCTGCACACGGCTGACCCGGCCAACGATCACCGCACCCCCGACGATGTCGACACGGACGCGGCACTCCCCCAGGAGTCGCTGTGGGGTGTGGTCGCCGACGACGCGACGGCCAACCGGTTCACCGCGATCTGCTCGGAGGCCGGCGGCACGCTGACCGCCGGAGTGCTGGCGGCCTTCGCCGTGGTGCACCACGAACTGACCGGCGATCGGCAGTTCCGTTGTGTGCTGCCGCGGCACACGCGCGACGACGCCCGCTGGCTGACCTCCCTCGGCTGGTTCGTCGGGGTCGCTCCCTTCTGTCTCGACATGTCCGACTCCCCGACGTTCGACCAGGCCGTCGTCCGATCCACCGCCGCGCTCAAGCACGGGCGTCAGGGCGCTTCGCTGCCGTTCCTGCGGGTGGCCGACCTGATCGGGCACGAGGGTGGCCCGCGGTTCGTCATCTCGTTCATCGACACGCGCTATGCACCGGGCGCCGGGGCCGCCGACGCGGGGCGTGCGAAGGTCCTCCGCAGTCACAGCTATTCGCCCGACGAGGTGTACATCTGGATCAACCGCACCCCGTCGGGACTGCGGTACTCCGCCCGGTTCCCGCGCGAGTCGCCGCTGCGTGAGCTCGGCGTCACCGCCTCGGCGAACACTCCGGGTGCACAACATGAGGGAAACGTCACATTTCCCGCCGCCGAGGCCCGTTCCGAAGACGGTTGGGCGATCGACCCGACAGGTGGTCCCGTCCACGCCTACCTGCGTGCTTTCGCCGAACTGGTCCGACGCCTCGGTGATGCGAGCACATTCTCTCCGGCGTTGTGACCCAGGGCTCCACCGAACGATTGCTCGGTGGGCTAGGGTATTGCCCGGAAGGTCGCGACACCTGCACCGCGAAGGTGTCGCATCGCCCTCGCCGTCCGCATCCCGGCCGGTGACGGCGGGCCGCCAGACTTGACCGACGTCCGCCCAACGTGTCGCGTGCGCTACCGCGTCGTGCACCTGAGTACGAGTAAGGCCCAGGAGAACAAGTGCCCAGTACCTCTGCGAACACTCCGTCCGCAATCAGCAAGGTCCTCATCGCCAACCGTGGCGAAATCGCTGTCCGCGTGATCCGCGCCGCCCGGGATGCAGGCATCGCGAGCGTCGCGGTGTACGCCGAGCCCGACGCGAACGCACTGTTCGTCAAACTCGCGGACGAGGCTTTCGCACTGGGCGGGCAGACATCGGCGGAGTCGTACCTGGTCTTCGACAAGATCCTCGACGCGGCCAAGAAGTCCGGCGCCGACGCGATCCACCCGGGTTACGGCTTCCTGTCGGAGAACGGCGACTTCGCGCAGGCCGTCATCGACGCCGGGCTGATCTGGATCGGTCCGTCCCCGCAGTCGATCCGCGACCTCGGCGACAAGGTGACCGCGCGCCACATCGCGCTCAAGGCCGACGCACCGATGGCCCCCGGCACCAAGGATCCGGTGAAGGACGCCGACGAGGTCGTCGCCTTCGCCCAGGAGCACGGCGTGCCGGTCGCCATCAAGGCGGCATTCGGCGGCGGTGGACGTGGCATGAAGGTCGCGTACACGATCGAGGAGATCCCGCACCTGTTCGAGTCGGCCACGCGTGAGGCCGTCGCGGCGTTCGGTCGCGGCGAGTGCTTCGTCGAGCGCTACCTCGACAAGGCCCGCCACGTCGAGGCCCAGGTCATCGCCGACCAGCACGGCAACGTCATCGTCGCCGGCACCCGCGACTGCTCGCTGCAGCGTCGATTCCAGAAGCTGGTCGAGGAGGCCCCGGCCCCGTTCCTGACCGACGAGCAGCGCACCAAGATCCACGAGTCCGCCAAGGCCATCTGCCGCGAGGCCGGCTACTACGGCGCCGGCACGGTCGAGTTCCTGGTCGGCAGCGACGGGCTGGTCTCGTTCCTCGAGGTCAACACCCGCCTGCAGGTGGAGCACCCGGTCACCGAGGAGACCGCGGGCATCGACCTGGTGCGTCAGCAGTTCCGCATCGCCAACGGCGAGAAGCTGGAGATCACCGAGGACCCGACCCCGCGCGGTCACGCCTTCGAGTTCCGCATCAACGGTGAGGACGCCGGCCGCAACTTCCTGCCCGCCCCGGGACCGATCTCGGTCTACAAGGAGCCGACCGGCCCCGGCGTCCGCGTCGACTCCGGCGTCGTCGAGGGTGACGTCATCGGCGGCCAGTTCGACTCGATGCTGGCCAAGCTGATCGTCACCGGCGAGACCCGCGAGCAGGCGCTGGAGCGTTCGCGTCGCGCACTCGCCGAGTTCGAGGTCGAGGGCCTGGCGACGGTCATCCCGTTCCACCGGCACATCGTCTCCAACCCCGCCTTCATCGGCGACGGCGAGAAGTTCGACGTCTACACCAAGTGGATCGAGACCGATTGGGAGAACCCGATCGAGCCGTACACCGGCGGCGAGCCCATCGAAGACGACGAGGCCGCCCCGCGGCAGAACGTCGTCGTCGAGGTCGGCGGCCGTCGCGTCGAGGTGTCGCTGCCCGGCGATCTCGCCCTCGGTGGCGGTGGCGGCTCGGCCAACGGCGTCGTCCGCAAGAAGCCGAAGGCACGTTCGCGCAAGAAGGGTGGCGGCGCAGCCGTTTCCGGCGACGCCGTGGCAGCTCCGATGCAGGGCACCGTCGTCAAGGTCGCCGTGGAGGAGGGCCAGGAGGTCGCCGCCGGCGATCTGGTCGTCGTCCTCGAGGCCATGAAGATGGAGAACCCGGTCACCGCCCACAAGGACGGCGTCGTCACCGGCCTCACCATCGAGGCCGGTGCTGCCGTCACCCAGGGCACGGTGCTGCTCGAGCTGAAGTAAGACACACCGCTCCCTCGCTGCCTGAGGTGCGAGCGCCCCTGCTCCCTGAGGTGCGAGGAGCGCAAGCGACGAGCCTCGAAGGGCGGGCGTACAACAAGGCAATGCAACCAGTCGAGATCAACGCCGGGACGTGGTATCTGCGTGCGCTTCGTGCGGACGAGCGGATCACCGACGTCCCGGCGTTGTCTCATCTCGAGGTCGACGACCCCGCCGCGTACGTCGCTGCGGCGCAGCGTGACTGGGAGTCGGAGACACGATTCGTCTGGGCGATCTGCATCCCCACCACCGGTGAGCTCATCGCCCTGATCGGGGTCACGCCGAACGGCTCGTCGGGCCGCCTGTGGGGCGAGGCACGCGACGGCTACGACGAGGCGCTGGACACCGCCGTCGGGCCGGTCTCGAGGTTTGCCGAGGGTGCACTCGGTCTGGTTGTCGGGCAAATGCTGTCGCGCGGGATCGGCTGAGACGCGGAGTCAGCACACGACCATTCGTCGTACCCGGGGCGATCTTCGTCCATTCGGCGATCTGCGCGCCGCTTCAGATGACCCAGGTCTTGCTCACCGCCGAACGTTACGGTCAGCAATCTCCGCAGGTCGTCTTGATCCAGGAAAGGTCGTACCGGGTTTCTCCTCGGTCGCCGCAGAATTCGCATACGGTGCTCGACTCGTCGGTTGTCGCGTCGACCAGGAGCTCGCAAAGGCTCCACGTGAAATCGTCGACCGAGTTTCCGTAATTGAGGTAGCAGCGCAAAACCCCGAACTTCTC
The DNA here is from genome assembly GCF_042668985.1 of Gordonia sp. NPDC057258. NCBI lineage: Bacteria > Bacillati > Actinomycetota > Actinomycetes > Mycobacteriales > Gordoniaceae > Gordonia > Gordonia sp. NPDC057258. The sequence goes on along the minus strand of NZ_JBHUXZ010000027.1, from coordinate 7,559 downwards.
TTTGATCTGCGCGTAGGTGAAGTCGTCGGTGACGGCTGAGAGCCGGCGATGGAGGCGAACCAAGAGCGGATACCAGCCGGCGTTCACAGTGCAGCCGACTGCCGGGGACGCCATCGCGGCGGGGAGTCGGACGGGTTCGGGCGCCATCAGGCGACGCCTCGCTCGGCCTCCGCGGGCCCCTCGAAATCCACGCCCGTCAGTGGGCTCATCGAGTCGATCGCAGACGATGAATGGCGGTGTCGATGGGAACGGCACATCTCTCCGGTCTCGCGCACGATGCCCGCGCGAGCGCCGGCCTCGGCCGAATCAATGAATTCTGCGAGGGCTTTCGAGTTCACCATGTCGCCTCCTCTCGGTTCGGCCGAGTTGACCTGTCGGCTTCCGTCACCAGAATGCGACGCGGCACCGACATCCACCACAACGATCGCCGTCCGATTGCGACGAGTCACCCCACGATTGATGTCACTGGCCCCGAGTAGGTTCTCGGCGTAGGAATGGACGACCGAGACAGAACGTCAGGGAGGAGGTGCCGCGTTGGGCACGTTCACGAACGATCACTGGATCGACTCGTCCGGCGAAGGCTCCGATCGGTTCACTCGGATCATCGCCGAGTTGCAGGAGCAGTCGCTGATCCCACACTCGACATCCGGCGAATCAGCCAGAGCTCTCGCGTGGGAGTTGGTCGACCGGCGCGATCGGATCGCCGCCGAGTTGTGGGACTGCCGGACATCGGGAATCTCTGTGCCGGTTGGGAAGACGGCACTCCGCTTGGCATCCGGAGCGCTCTACGACGCCGAGCAAGCGGTGGTCGACGAACTCGTCTCGCGGATCCCGGCGAGAGCGGTTCATGAGCGGATGAACTCCGCCGCCTACCTGGCAGCGGATATCGACGCTGCGACAGCCGAGGCCGCAGTGCTCGACACACATGAATCCGTCGGTCGGGCAACGCAGCACGAGGCCACCGATACCGAACTGCTCGGCGATCCCGCCGACTACGCCGGAATCGACCCCATCGAGGACGTGGCGATTCCACCCCGGATCGAATGGACCGAAGCCGACCGCAAGGCCGTGCTCGACGAGGCCATCGGAACGTACGGAATCGCTGCCGGCGAGTGGTACTCGGTGGAATGGCCGCCGACGGAGGGCTCCCTGTGGGACCCCGGATACCTCGTCACCTCGGACTGGGAGCCATGCGACGAACACGCCGACGATCCGGACAGTGACGCAGCACTCGACTGTGTCCGATGCGAAGACTCGGTCACCACTGAGGTCGAAGCGATGGCCGTCTGGAAGTTCACGACCAGGTTGACTCACCACCGAATCGGGTTCGACAGCAACGGTTCTCTGATCGTCGATCGGGTGGCGGAGGAGATCGACCCGACATTCGAGGTACGCGAGATCACGCAGGACCCACGCCTGATCCGCATCGGCCTGCCACGCGGACATCGCTGACCTCGATCTGAGGATGACCTGTCGGTGCGTCGTGGTTGCATCATCGGATATTCGAAGGAGAAACAAATACACCCTTGACTCGAACATATATTCGAGTATCGTGGAGGTATGTCATCGGGGGCGGGGGCCGGGTCCACTACATCTGTGGACCCATCACAGGAGTCGGTCGAGCCGCGCTTTCGTCCCGACCATGAACTCTCCGCTGCCGAACTCGTCGAGGTCCTCAACCACTGCGCGGGTTTGGCGGCAGCGTCGGCGCATCGAATGATGGTCGTTGCCAGCCTCATTCACGACGAACGCGAGATGGACTACGCGCAGCGGCGCGCCGAGACGCACAGCGGCGAACTCGACTCCATCGAAGCCTTCGAGCACCTGTCCGCGCGGGTGGCCGCTGGTGAGAATCCCTACGAGCAGTTCGGGCCCAACGGTCTCGAACAGGCCATCGCCGAAGTCGGTGCCACCCTCACCGTGACGCCGGCCGAGGCGAAAGATCTCATCGAAGCCGGCGACGCACTGCGCTACCGACTCTCCTTCACCGGACACGCACTCGCGTGCGGTCGAATCGACAAGCGCCGCTTCCTCATCGCCCTCAAACGCACCGACCTCATCACCGACGACGAAGAGATGCAGACCGTCGACGCCCATCTCGCCGAGGCGATCTTCGCCCGCGCACCGATGTCCACGGCCCGGTTCACCGCCATGGTCGATTCCATCGTCGCCAAGTGGGCACCCGACGCGATCCGCCGACGCAAGGAGCGAGTGAAATCCGACCGCAAGGTGACCGTCACCCCCGACCGGTTCACACCCGGGCAGTCCCGGATCTCCGGCACGCTGCCCACTGCTGATTCCGCCGAGTTCGACGCCCGCCTGACGGCGATGGCCACCGCGGTCCACGCCGGTGACCCTCGAAAGTTGGCCAACCGCCGAGTCGATGCTCTGAAAGCGCTCGCGCGGGGCGAAGCTTCTATCGCGTGCGAATGCGACGACTGCCGACCTGCCGCAATGGACATTGAAGCCAACACCACCGGCGACGTCGACGCAGCGACAGTGGACACCGCCGACCACACGACTGAGGCACCCGCGCGCCACTCCGGGAACGATGACACCGACACCCCGGACAGCGACACGGTTGTCGCCGACCCTCCGGGTCCGGACGCGTCGCCGTCGTCATCGCCGGCGCCGCGCGCGACCTTTCACATCGTGGTCAACCTGTCGACCCTGATCGGTCTAGACAACGACCCCGCATTCCTCGACCGCCACGGCATCCTCGACGCCGACACCGCCCGGCAGCTGCTCGCCGAAGCCCGACGCACCTACATCCATCCCGCACCGAACCCCGCCGCGCCCGACGCGCCACCGGTATCGCCTCCCGAGGCGGACAGTTCGACAACGCGGTACACCCCGTCGAAGAAGCTCCAGGCCCTGGTGCGTGCCGGCGAACTGTGCTGCACCTTCCCCGGCTGCAACGCCCCGGTCTGGCAGATCGACCTCGACCACACCGAACCGTTCGACCACACCGACCCGCGGCGCGGCGGCCCGACCGATGCACGCAACCTCGCTAGTCGCTAACAACACCCCTTCCGGTGGCCGGATCAGGCTGCTTCGTGCCTCTGCTCGCAGTGTCTTCGTCGTCATCGACGGGCTTCACTGGAACTGCGCCGGAGAAACGGCCACCGGCCATGGGCGTATCGAAACGGGTCTGTCTCCGCCGTGAATGACGGATCGTTTGGTCAGGGCAGGGCAACCTATTTCGACGCCGATGGTTCCGGGCGCACCTATATGGCTGGTGTAGGTCCGGGGCGAGACGAAGTCGGAGCCCGGCGCCGGCACCGCGCGCGAGTGCGCCTTGAAAATAAAGTAGAGAATGTCCTCAAAAATATCGTCAGGCATCCTAATACGGTTCACCATCTTGCTAGCCGGACGAGTGCATCCGCGTGATACCAGCATGCGGATCCGTCATCCAGGCGAACAGGGATAGATCCCAAACGGTCGGGTTTGCCGATCACATAGCCAAACGCTGGCACCGCCGCTGCGTGCCGTGCGCGCACGATGACTTTGTCCCCGTAGCGCCAGCCGTCATGTCTCTCCGTGATGTCAGGAACCTCCCCTCAGTCCGTGTGTCGTTCCTACCCGGTGGGCACTGCGGCAGGAACGACACACGGGGTGGCTACGCGCTGGTCGACAGATATGTCGTGTGGGTTCGCATGCATGCCGCGAGGCCTTCGGGGCCGAGTTCGCGCCCCAAACCGCTCGCTTTGATACCGCCGAATGGCGCAACCGGGTCGAGCATGTAGTAGTTGACACCTACCGTGCCAGATTCGATCTGCTCGGCGATCTGGATACCGTGAGCCTCATCTGCGGTCCACACGGTGCCGGCCAACCCGTATGCCGAATCGTTAGCGATCTGAACCGCCTGACCGACGTCGTCGTATGGCATCAGAGCGAGTACCGGTCCGAACACTTCTTCTTGCGCAAGGGGACTCGACGGATCAACATCCGAGAAGAGGGTGGGTTGTACATACCAACCACGATCGAGGTGGGCCGGCCGACCGCCGCCGGCAACAACGCGAGCGCCGTCGTCCTTGGCTCTTGCGATGTGTGCCTCCACCCGGTTGCGGTGCGCATCAGTGACCAGTGGCCCGACCTGTGTACTCGGATCAAGTGGATCGCCGATGACAGCACCATTCACGAGTCCGGCGAAGACCTCAAGCGACTCGTCGAACCTGTTGCGAGGGACAAGAATTCGGCCATTCAGCACACAGGTCTGACCGTTATTCAGTAACGTCGCCTGAAACAGTCCTTCGATGTTCGCAGTGAGGTCAGCATCGTCGAGGATGATCGCTGCCGACTTTCCCCCGAGCTCGAGGGTCACTGGGCGGAGTAACTCACCACAGGTCTTTGCGATTTGGCGGCCGACGGTGGTCGATCCGGTGAACGTGACCTTGTCGACGTCTCGGTGTGACACGAGGTAGGAGCCAGTGCTCGCCCGCCCGGGAACGATGTTGACGACTCCCGCGGGTATGTTCGCGGCGGCGACCGCTTCTGCGAAAACATAAGAGTCCAAGACTGTTTCCGGGCTGGGCTTCACCACCACGGTGCAGCCAGCGGCCAACGCAGGCGCCACCTTCAAGGCAGTGACCAGGTTTGGATAGTTCCATGGCACGATCGCGGCGACCACACCGACGGGGGACTGCCGAACAATGGCGCGGCCACCGAGTACGCCTGGACGTGTCTGCTCCAGTTCTGTGGTCCGAATGAGGTTGGCGTAATACCGGTACACGGTCGCGGGAAGCCCGGATTCGAGCGTTCCGGCGATGGCAATCGGCATCCCGTTTTGCGACGAGACCAATTCGGTGAGTTGCGGCGCGCGCGCCTCCAACTCGTCGGCAAGCCGCTCGATCGCCGCTGCGCGGTCGTCGGGGCTCCACGCCGACCAACCACGCGGATCGTCGAATGCACGTCGTGCCGCGGCAACCGCGGCGTCGACGTCGTCCTCATCTGCTGCTGGTGCGCGTCCGATGACTTCTTCGGTGGCCGCGGACAATATCTCGATGCGTTCGGGCGCGTGGGCTGGTGACAATGCGCCATCGATGAACAGTGCGTTCTGGTCGATCATGTGTTCCTCCGTGAGTGCTTGCATCTCAGTGGCTGTGCGTGATGATCCCGCGAATGTTCTTGCCATCGAACATGTCTTGATATCCCTGATTGATATCGCCGAGTTGGTACTCGGCGGTGACGGTCTCGTCGAGCTTGAGTTGGCCGTCTCGGTACAGTCGGAGCAGCCGGTGAATGTCGGCTCTCGGGTTAGCTTCGCCGAAAAGACTTCCAGCCAAACGCTTTTGGAAGAGTGTGAACATCATCAACGGGATAGTTGCAGTGTTCTCAGTTGCCGGGGCAATACCGGTGACAACACCCACACCGCCTTTTCGCACCAACTCCAGCGTCTGCCCGATCATTTCGCCGGCGACGACTCCGACTGTGAGAATCGCCGAGTCCGCCATTACACCGCGGGTGAGGTCGGCCACAAGCGCGGTGGCCTCCTCGAAGCTTGTGCAGAAATGCGTTGCCCCGAGTGGCATTACCTGCTGCCTCTTTGATTCGACAATGTCCACCGCGACGATATTCTCGGCGCCCGCTATCCGGGCGCCCTGGATCGCGCTGCCGCCAATGCCGCCGCAGCCGATGACGACGACGGTATCGCCCGGTTGGACCTTTGCGGTGTTCACCGCCGAGCCCCACCCCGTGGTTACTCCGCAACCAAGTAGACACGCTCGCTCAAGTGGTACGTCGTCGTCTACCTTCACCACGGACTCTTGGTGCACCGTGCCGTACTCAGCGAAAGTTCCCAGCAGCGATAGGGCGCCGAGATCCTTTCCGCGGGCGCGGCGACGGTAGCTGCCGTCGAGCATGGTGCCGGCAAGGATGAATGCGCCCATGTCGCAAAGATTCTGCTGTCCAGTCGAGCACCACCGGCACTGTCCGCATGCGGGAAGAAACGAACACACAACCTTGTCACCGGGCCGTAGGTTCTTGACTCCTGGACCGACTTCTTCAATGACACCTGCCCCCTCGTGGCCGCCGACGGTGGGGACGGCGATCGGCATGTCGCCGGTGCGAGCGTGATCGTCGGAGTGGCACAGCCCGCTCGCTTCGTAGCGGATGAGCACTTCGCCTTCCTGGGGCCCGTCGAGCTCGACTTCTTCGACACTCCAATCCTGGCCGGGACCCCAGAGAACTGCGGCTTGCATTTTCATTACTTGCTCCAATCAATGAAAGAATTCGGGCGATCGCCCATCGTGGATAGTGTGCTGCGTCACACACGCGCGAAGCGTGGATCGCAACGCCACGTGCTTGAACAGGAGCGCCATTTGCGGGCGGACCAATTCGTCGCGTTCGGCTAGTGGCTGTTCACCGGTTGCTTGTCATCGACCGGCGCGTCGGGCGCAGATCGCCGCCGCCGTAGTTCCCGCCACACTGTCCAAAGGAGCAGGAAGACTCCAAGGATCGTCAGAATGGTGGGCAACCAGGTGCTCATGATCGTGAGCATGAGTCCGCTCTTGTGTGCGGTCTTGGCCGCGCTCGCCACCGACTGGTCAGTCGTCTTCACGTTCAGTTGCAACACGGGCAATAGTTCGATCTGTTTCCCGCCGAGATCGGCATACGCGGTTACCGTGCGGTCGATCGCGACCGATAGCGGTGCCCCGAGTTGCTTGTCGACCTGCAGGTCATAGTTCGTGGTCGCCATGTAGGACAGCGGTATCGCAGGAGGGATCGGACCTGCCTGCTTTATCGCTTCCTGGCTGGCGGTAGGGAGGCTTGGCATCAACTGTGCGGCAATAGCACTGGGTAGCGCAGGCGGGAGCGTCTTCAGCAGCGACGGGCTCTTCACTGCACCTGTCCCGGTCGAGTTGTACTCATACACGTTGCGGCCATGTACTTTTGCCGCGGCTCGGTAGTTCAATGGGAATGCCTGCTGCGTCGCGTTGTCATTCAAGCGATACGAGCTGCCAGATCCTTTAGGGCCGATCGGCAGCGTGACGGTGTAACCGTCCGTGTGCTCGACCTGCTGTCCGTTCGGCGGATCCGTCGGCAGCATGTTGGTCCGGTTGATCGAATACGTATGGTCGTCAGTCAACGTCTGCGTCGCGACCTGGACCGTCGAATTGTCGGTGACCACAACGGTGTTTCCAGAGGTCTTTACCGCCTTGACTGTTCGATCCATTGTCACCGGAGCGTTGCTGATGAACGCGTGCGCGACATCGCCGCGGCCGAGCGCTTGCGCATCGAGCAAGTTTGCGACACCCGAATAGTGTTGAGTTGTATTAGTTTTCGACGGAAATTTGGTAGCACTCGGCACGACGACAAACCAGATGGCCAGGGCCAGGGCAATGAGCAAGACGCCGACTGCCGACCAGACCTTCGAAGAGAGTTTCATGATTCCTCCTCGATCGGGGGCCTTCCCCAATCAAGTCAGAGTGTTCTGCCTCACAGTCGTAGGTGCGTGAACCCTAGGAGCCTGCTGAATTAGGGTCCAGCCTGGGTTGAGGTTCCTGCTGCGGGGATGTGTCGGTTCCGGGGTGTGGTCGTGGTGATCGATCTAGGTGGGG